>NZ_KB906220.1:0-357840 GCF_000381225.1 Thioalkalivibrio sp. ALMg3
CAAGAGACTGTGGTTCCAGCGCAGCCCCGAGCGGACGCACCAGGCGTGGCGGCAATGGGTGCAGCAAGCGCACGAGAGCGGAATCCAGGCCCTGCAGCGCTTCGCACGCCTGCTGGAGCCCTACCTGCCCGGCATCGTCTCGCGCTGCCGCCACCGGCTGAACACCAGCGTCGTCGAGGGCATTAACAACACGATCAAGGTCATCAAGCGTCGGGCCTATGGCTATCGCGACCAGGAATACTTCTTCCTCAAAATCCGCGCAGCCTTCCCCGGTAATGCTCGATGAACCATAAAAATGCCCGGGGCCGCAAGGCTGCCGGGCATTTTTCGTTGCGACAATGGTCCCTGGGATCAGAAGGCGAGGGCTTCCTTGATGATGCGCTCGACCAGTTCGTTGACGGCGCGCAGGCTTTCCTTCGAGTCCTTGTCGCCGACCTCGGGAACCGGCGTGTAGCCCATGTAGATTGTGCCCGGTTCCTCGGAGAGCTCGTAGACCGTGATGATGTAGGGGCAGAAGAGCATGTTGTGCGGATCGGCCTCCATGGTCGCGCGCGAGTAGGTGGCGCTGCAGAAGTCGACCGATTGCCCGTTGAGGTAGATGCCTTCGCCGCTTTCCTGTCCACCGGTGCGGTCCAGCATGTTGGCGATGTAGCCGACGTTGTTGATGACCAGGCCTTCAGCGGCGATGGCCTCTTCGACCATCTCGAAGTAGAAGTCGTATTCGCCTTCGGTCGTGAAGATGACGCGTTCGTCGGTCTCCATGAACGTCTCATAGGCGCTTGCGGTGCCGCCAACGGCGAGACCGAGGCCCAGGCCGATCGCCAGGGCGGAGTGGCGCAGGGTGCGCGAAATACCGGTGAGTGTTTTCATGGTTCCTTCCTCTATTGTGATTCCAGGCCTGGCCAGGATGGGGTTGTATGCGCGCCGTCAGCGGTGGATCCGGCGACGACGGGCGGGCTCTGATCGCGGTCAGTTGAAGAAATGACCGGCAAAGCGGGTTCGGGGCGCCCAGTACGGGTTGTCCAGATGCTCGATGCGAACCTGACCCCGTGCGCTGGGCGCATGCACGAAGCGGCCGTCTCCCACGTAGACCCCGACGTGGTCGATTTGATTCCCGTTAATGGCGAAGAACACCACGTCACCCGGGGTGGGCGGTCCCTCGCGTCGGGTCGCGGCGCGGGCCTGGTCGCGTGTCGTGCGCGGGACGGCGCGCCCGGCCTCGCGGTAGGCCCGCTGGACGAGGGCCGAGCAGTCCAGCCCGGTGGCATCCGTGCCGCCGTACTGGTACGGGGTGTCGAGGTGACCGAGGGCGGTCAGCACGACCTCGGAGCGTTCCAGGCCAGCCTCGGGCGTGGGGCTCATTGGGCCGTCCGCAAGGCCTTCGGGTGTGGCAACGGGCGCGGTATCCCCTCCGCGCGGTTCGGGGCCCGCACTGCAGGCCGCAATCAGCAGAAGCCCGGGGCCGGCCAGGGCAAGCGGCAGCCGTCGGCGCCAAGTGTCAGAAAAGATCGCGTTCGGCATAGCTGTCGGGGACGCTGAAGAGTGCGGCGCTGAGGTCGTCGGTGGAGATGCCGGCAAGCCGCGTGGTCACGCCGCCCTTTTCACTGACCTGCAGCGGGATGCCGTCGACGCGCGGCAGCAAGGAGGCGCCCATCTGCGAGGCCATCGGCCCGCCGGCCTCAAGGGCGTTCAGGGACAGCTCGTACAGGCGATCCATCAGGGCGCCCAGGGTCGCGAAATCCGCGCTGCCCAGGCCCAGGGTATCCGGCTCCGTTACGCAGACCGTGCTTTGCACCTGTCCGTCGATCAGCACCTCGTAATCGTCGCAGACGAAGTCCCCGATTTCGCGTTGTTCACCGGTGGCGCGGGTGTCGATCTCGGCATCGAAACCTTCCGCCCCGATGCCCAGCTGCTCCTCGAGCTGCTGGCGCACCTCGGGTGGGAGCTGCTCCATTTGCCGGCGCAGGTCGCTGACCATGTCGGTCATGGCGCGCATCTGCTGGTCCATCACCTCGCGAGTCAGCGGGGTGTAGGTCTGTTCCGTGTCGTCCACGACCGTCAGCTGATCGGTTCTGGCGTCGAAGAGCATGTAGCCGGAGGTGCCGCTGATGGACTCGTTGAGCTCCATGCGCACGATGTCGCCGCGCACCAGGATCTGGCTCTCAAGTCCTTCGTCGTCGACGTAGTGCAGCAGGGCATCGGCCTGGGCGGTGGAGCCGATGGCCAGCAATCCGCCGACAGCAATGGGCGTGAGGGTGCGGCGGATTCGGTCGAGCGGACCGGGGCGGTGATGATGCATTGGGGCTCCTGCGGTTTCCTGGTCGGGTTCCGGGCTCGAGGGCGAGCGCGCCAGTTCCTGTGTCTCGAAGTTGACGGAGTATCCGGGGTCTGTCTATCGCTGATTGTACGCGGTCGCTCAGGTTGCGACGGGTTGCAGCAATTGGCGGGCGAGCGCGTCCGGATCCAGCGGTGCCTCCGGGGCCACCTCGATGAGGCCCTCCTCGGGGCCGGGCCATTCCTGCTGCGGCTGTTGCTGTTCCATCACCTCGACGCCGGCATCCGAGGCATCACGGCCCGCACGGGTGCGGGCCTCGAGTCGTTCGCGCAGCACTTCGTCACGGGCGCGACAGGCAACCACCGCAAAGCCGGCCGCCTGTTCCAGTGCCAGACGCTGGAACGGGGCGCGCTGGTCCTGGGTCAGGAAGGTGGCGTCGACCACCACGGTCAGGCCGAGCGCTAGCAGGCGTTGGGCGCGTTCGCGCAGATGGCCGTAGATCTGGGCCCGGGCATCGGCACTGTAGGAGACGGCGTCGGACAGGCGTTTGCGTTCGATATCCGAGCGCAGGCGCACGGCGCCCAGGGCTTCGATGATCTGTGTGCTGATCACGGTCTTGCCGCTGCCGGAGACGCCATGCATCAGGATCAGGCGGGGGGATCCAGGTTCGGTCAGGCGCTCGGCGAGGGCTAGATAGCGGCCCATCTCCGCCTGGTGGGCCGCCTGTTCGTCGGAAGGGAGCTGCGCCTCGGCCCCGTGAATGCCCTGGACCTTGGCCCGGATGAGTGCGCGGTAGACCTGGTACAACGGCAGGAGCGCGAGACCGTCGAAGTCTTCGCGCCCGTCCAGGTAGGCATTGAGTAGCCGCCAGGCGTGGGCGCGCGACTGACGGGCCAGGAGATCCATGGTGGTAAAGGCGATCTCGGAGATCACGTCGATCCAGCGCAGGGCGGGGTCAAACTCGATCGCGTCAAAGGCGACCGGCACTTCCTCGCCGTTCTCGTCATCGACATAAACCAGGTTGCCCAAGTGCAGGTCGCCATGGCCATGGCGCACGAAACCCTCGTCATGCCGAGCTTCAAGTGTAGCCTTCAATCGATTGATTTCCGATCGCGTCCACTGTTCCAGCCGTTCCAGGCGTGCCCGGTCCGACGCACCACGAACGGTCTCCTTCAGGGCCGGAAAGTTGTCCAGCATCGGTTGGGTGGCGGCCTCTGCGGTGCCGTACTCGGACTGCGCATCGGTGCGTTCGGTGCGTTCGTGGAAGGCGGCGATGTAGTGCCCCAGGGCATCCATGGCGGCGGCGGGCAGTTGGCCCTTGTCCAGAAGGTGGTCCAGCTGCCGTTTGCGGTCGAACCGGCGCATATGCACGGCGTAGTCGAGGATGGGGCCCTCGCCGTTGATGACGGGGTGGGCATCGTCGCCATTGAGGGTGGCAACCTCCAGGTAGATCTGGGGTGCCAGACGGCGATTGACCTCCAGCTCGGTCTCGCAGTAGTGCTGGCGAGCCTCGAGGGTCGAGAAGTCGAGGAAACCGAGGTTCAGCGGTTTCTTGAACTTGTAGGCGTCCTCACCCGCGAGGATGACCGTGGAGATGTGGGTCTCGATGGTGCGCACGGTGTCGGCGTCCGGCACCGGGGCGGGAAATCCGCGGTCCGCGACCAGTTGGTGCAGGCGCTTGTGGTGCTGTTCCAGTTCGGTCATCGGGGCTCCGCAGTAGGCCATGGGGGTGTTGGGCATCGGGGGCGGGTCTTTTTCCCGGAATCGCCGGCCATGCACCCGTTTTCGCTTACGCATCAGGTTACCATTGCTGCCGTTTCGGTCACCTCGCCCATCACACGCCATGCCGCGAAAAGCCACTACACGTCCCCGCAAGCGAAGCGCGCCCCGAAGGGGCCGGCTCCGGCGCCTGTTCGGTGCGGGCAGCTGGACCCTGGCGGGGCTGCTGCTCGCCGGCCTTACGGTGGGTGGCATCTATGTGCATCAACTTGACCGCGAGATTCGTGAGCGGTTCGAGGGGCAGCGTTGGGCGCTGCCGGCGCGGGTGTATGCGCGGCCCCTGGAGCTCTATGCGGGGCGGCCGTTGACCGCGGATGCGCTGGAGACCGAACTGCGCGCCCTGAACTATCGCCAGACCCCGGATGGCGCCGGGCCCGGCGAGTTCCGCATCGAAGGCAGTAGCGCGCGCCTGACCACCCGGCCGTTTACCTTTGGGGACGGTCGGGAGCCGGCGCATTCGGTGCGGGTGCGCCTGTCCGAGGGCCGCGTGGAGTCGGTCGCCGAGCAGTCCAGTGGGCGCGATGTGGACCTGATGCGCGTGGAGCCGCTGCTGATTGGCAGCATCTATCCGACCCACGGGGAGGATCGTATCCTGGTCGATATCGACGAGGTGCCGCGCGAGCTGATCGGGGCCTTGCTGGCGATCGAGGACCGCCGCTTCATGTCCCATCGGGGGGTGGACCCGGTCGGCATCGGGCGGGCCGCGGTCGCGAACCTGCGGGCCGGACGCACGGTGCAGGGTGGCAGCACCCTGACCCAGCAGCTGGTGAAGAATTTCTACCTGACCCGTGACCAGACGCTGACGCGCAAGCTGAACGAAGCGGTGATGGCCCTGTTGCTGGAGCACCGCTATGACAAGCGGGAGATCCTCGAGGCCTACCTGAACGAGGTGTTTCTGGGGCAGACCGGTGAACGGGCGATCCACGGCTTCGGTCAGGCTGCGCAGTTCTACTATCAGCGCCCGTTGAACGAGTTGCGTCTGGACCAGCTGGCGCTGCTCGTGGGGCTGGCGCGCGGGGCCAGTTACTACGACCCCCGACGTTATCCGCAGCGTGCCACGCAACGCCGGGACCGGGTGCTGGAGGCGATGGCCGAGACCGGGCTGGCCGAACGCGACCGGGTGGACCGGGCGCTGGCGACGGCGCTGGATGTTTCCCCGGTCATGCCGGAAGGACGCAGCCGCTTTCCGGCGTTCCTGGATCTGGTGCGCCGGGAGCTGCGTACGGATTACGCGGACGAGGACCTGCGCAGCGAGGGCCTGCGGATCTTCACGACCATGGACCCGGTCGTCCAGATGCGCCTCGAGGAACGGCTGGTACGCGGCGTGGACGACCTGGTCCGGCGTCGCGGGGGCGGCACCGACCTCGAGGATCTGCAGGCCGCGGCCGTCGTGACCGACCCGCAGGCCGGCGAGGTGCTGGCGGTGGTCGGGGATCGCAACCCGCGTTATCCCGGCTATAACCGGGCGGTGGAAGCCCAGCGGCAGGTCGGTTCGGTGATCAAGCCGTTCGTGTACCTCGCGGCCCTGACCAACCCGAACCGATACACCCTGGCGACGCTCCTCGACGACAGCCCGCTGACCCTGCAGCTGCCGCATGGCGAGCCCTGGACGCCACGCAACTTCGACCGCGAACACCGGGGGCCGGTGACCGCGTGGGAGGCACTGGTGCAGTCCTACAACATCGCTACGGTGCGTCTGGCCGAGGATATCGGGATCTCGCAGGTGGTCAGCTTGCTGCAGACGCTGGGTCTGCAGCGCACACCGGCCCCGTTGCCGTCGCTGGCGCTGGGTGCGATCGAGCTTTCGCCACTGGAGGTGGCCGGGCTCTATCAGGCCCTGGCGAACGGTGGCTATGCGACCGAAACCCGGGTGATCCGCGACGTGCTGGATCAGGACGACGAGATGCTCTCGCACTACGGGCTGTCCCTGCAGGGCGCGGTGTCGGATGGTGCGGTGCGTTTGTTGACCCACGCGCTGCATGACGTGACCCGGGAAGGTACTGGGAGCCGGATCAATGCGCGCCTGAACGGTGATGTCGTGGCCGGGAAGACCGGGACCACCAACAACTTTCGCGACAGCTGGTTTGCGGGTTTTGATGATCGCCACGTGGCAGTGGTCTGGCTGGGCATGGACGACAACCGTCCCACCGGTCTGACCGGTGGGGTGTCCGCCGCGCCGGTGTGGGCGGAAATTATGGCGGGGATCGGGGTGCAATCCCTGCGCCTGGAGGGCCACCCCGGCATCGACTATCAGGGGGTCGATCTTGCCTCCGGGTTGCGTGTGGAAAGCGATGATCACGCCTGCGAGTCGGTGAAGAGGCTGCCGTTCTGGCAGAATTCGAGCCCCGAGACACGCGCCGAGTGTGATCTGCGCAGTGATTCCAGCCCGCAAGGCTGGTTCGAGAGGCTATTCCGGTGAAGATGTTGTGTACCGCACGATCCCCGTTTCGCGTCGCGCTGCCCGCCGGTTCGGCATGGCGCCCGGCGCAGTGGCTGGGTGCTGTTGCGCTGGCCGCGCTGCTCGCCGCCTGTGCGACGCCGGCGCCCCGGGATGCGAGTGCCCCGGTGCCTGACGAAGGGGATATCACCGGGGAGGATGCAGCGCCCAGCGAAGATCGGGCCGAACCCCGTGAGCCGGAACGCGCGCCGACACCCGCCGCGGCCCTGAACCTGGCCCAGCAGGCCGAGTCCGCGCGCCAGGCCGGGGACACCGCGCGAGCGGAGCAGCGTCTGGAGCGCGCCTTGCGGATCGCGCCGCGGGATGCCGGGCTGTGGCACCAGATGGCTGCGCTGCGCATGGAACAGGGGCGCTATCAACAGGCCGAGCGGCTGGCCGGTCGTTCTTTGCAGATGGTGGGCGGTCGAGACCGCAAACTGGCCCTGCAGAATTGGCGACTGATCCTGAAGGCCCGCGAGGCACAGGGCGACGCGGCCGGGGCCGACGAGGCCCGCGAGGCGATCCGCCGCCTGGAAGCCGACATTGTCTGACTCGTCGAACGCGGTATCGGTGGAGTCGGCGGCGGTACGGGCCCTGAGCCCGGGCGGGGATCTGGCCACCGCGGTCGAAGGCTTCCGTCCGCGCGAGCCACAGCAACGCATGGCCGTGGCGGTCGAAGAGGCGCTGGCGACTGCGCCCACCGCCCTGCTGGTCGAGGCGGCGACCGGGGTCGGCAAGACCTTCGCATATCTCGTGCCGATCCTGCAGTCGCGCCGGCGTGCCCTGATCTCCACCGGAACCAAGACCCTGCAGGATCAGCTCTTCGATCGCGACCTGCCGGTGGTCTGCGAGGCCCTGGGATACCGCCCGCGGGCTGCGCTGCTGAAGGGCCGCGCCAACTATCTGTGCCACTACCGCTTGGAACTGGCCGCGGCCGAGGCCGGGGGTGCGACCGGCAGCCCCGTGCGCCGCGAGCAGTTGCCGGTCATCGAGGCCCTGCAGCGGTTTGCGCGTACAAGCCCTACCGGCGACCTGGGGCAGGCCGGGATCCTCGCGGAGGACTCCAGGTTGTGGCCGCAGGTCACCTCGACCGTGGACAACTGCCTGGGAGGGGAATGCCCGAGCTACAACGACTGCTTCGTGGTGCAGGCCCGCAAGCGCGCACAGGAGGCCGACGTGGTGGTGGTCAATCATCACCTGTTGCTCGCGGATATGGCCCTGAAAGAAGAGGGCTTCGGCGAACTCCTGCCGGAGGTCGACGCGGTGATTGTCGACGAGGCTCATCAGCTGCCGGATATCGCCGGGTCGTTTTTTGGCATTGCGGTCGGCACGCGCGCGTTGCGCGAACTGGCACGGGACACCCGGCGCGAGCAGGAACAGCATGCCCCGGAGATGCTGGATATCCGCCAGCGCATCGCGGAGCTGGAGGCGAGTGTGGCCGAGCTGCTGGATGCCTCGCGCACCTGGGAGGGCCGCTCCAGCTGGGATACGGTCAGTCCTGGCGGCGAGCTCGATCCGTTGCTGGATCGGCTCGACACGAATCTCGGTTTTGTCGGCGACGCGCTGGAGGCCGCGGCCGCACGGGCACCAGGCCTGGAGCAGCTGCGCGGGCGCAGCGCCCTGTTGCTGGAACGCCTGCGCGACTGGCGTGAGGAGACCCCGGACACGGTGGCCTGGGCGGAGCGTTTCAGCCAGAGCCTGATCCTGCACCGGACACCGCTGGATGCGGCACGGCCGCTGGCACAGCGGCGCGCCGCGCGGCCGGCGGCGTGGATCTTTACCTCGGCCACCCTGGCGGTGGGCGAGGACTTCGGCCACGCGGCGCGCCGACTCGGCCTGCCGGCCGATGTCGCAAGCGAACGCCTGGACAGCCCGTTCGATTTCCCCAATCAGGCCTGCCTGGTCCACCCACAGCCCCCGCTGCCCAATCCGAACGACCCGGGCTATACCCGCGCCTGCATCGCCTGGGCCTGGCCGCTGCTGCGTGACAACCCGGGCGGCGGATTCTTCCTGTTTACCAGCCATCGCGCATTGCAGGAAGCGGCGGCGATCCTGCGTGCGGAGTTGCCGGCGGATCGCGAACTCCTGGTGCAGGGCGAGCAGCCGCGAGGCGACCTGCTGGCGCGTTTTCGCGAGTCGGGCAATGCGTGGCTGCTGGGGGCGCACAGTTTCTGGGAAGGCGTCGACATCCGCGGCGAGGCACTGTCGGTGGTGATCATTGATCGTTTGCCGTTTGCCGCGCCCAATGACCCGGTGCTGCAGGCGCGCGCGTCCGCGCTGGAGGCGGAGGGACGTTCCCCGTTCATGGAATTCACCCTGCCGCAGGCCGTGCTGGCGCTGAAACAGGGCGCGGGGCGGCTGATTCGGGACGCCGAGGATGCGGGCATCCTCGCCTTGTGTGATCCGCGGCTAACCGGGAAATCCTACGGCCGGCGCTTTCTGGCCAGCCTGCCGGCGTTTCACCGTACGCGGGAGCCGGCCGCCGCGCTGCGTTTTCTCGAGCAGGCCCGGGGACGCAACACATGCGCTTGATCGCACTGGAGACCGCTTCCGAACAGTGTTCGGCAGCCCTTTATCTTGATGGCGAGATCCATTGTGTGCGCGAGCGCGCGGCGCGCCGGCATGGCGAGCTGATCCTGGGGCAGATCGAGCAATTGCTGCGCGAGGCGGACGTGCCGCGCAGCAGTCTGGATGGCGTGGCCGTCGGACGGGGGCCGGGGGCGTTTACCGGTGTACGCCTGGGGCTGGGCGTGGCGCAAGGGATTGCCTTCGCCCTGGACCGTCCGGTGGTTCCGGTCTCCACGTTGCAGGCGCTGGCCCAACAGGCGCTGCGCGATGATCGCCGGCCGGCGGCCGTGCTTGCGGCGCTGGATGCTCGCATGGGGGAGGTGTACTGGAGCCTTTGTCCGGTTCAGGGCGAGCGCGTGGGCCTTGGGCCGGAGCAGGTGGCCGCACCGGAGAGCCTGGTCGTGGCCTGGCCGGTGGGCGAGCGCTATGGGCTGGGGTCGGCCTTCGCCACCTTCCCCGATCTGGCCGCCGCCCAGGGGCTGGCGAGCGAGGCGGTGGACGCCGACGCGTTGCCCGACGCGCAAGAGGTTGCGCTGCTGGCAGTGGATGCCTGGGAGCGCGGTGAGGCGGTGGCGCCTGAAGACGCGCAGCCGGTCTATGTGCGCGACGATGTTGCCCGGCCGGCATCCCCCCGATGAGTCAGGAGCCCGAGATGAACGCGACACCCTACCCCTGGTACCCGCCCCTGAGCGCGATGATCAAGGCGTGCCCGGAAGATTTCCGGGTTGAGGAATTGCCGGCAACGACGCCCGAAGGTGAGGGGGAACATGTCTGGCTGGAGATCGAGAAGCGCCTGCTGAACAGCGAGGACGTGGCGGTGTGGCTGGCGCGCGAGTCGGGCGCAGGCCGGGGCAAGGTCAGCTACGCCGGGCGCAAGGACCGCCAGGCGGTGACGCGCCAGTGGTTCAGCGTGCAATGCCCGCCGGAGTCCGAGCCGGATTGGACGGCCCGGGCCGAGGCCTGGAATGCCGCCCAGGAAGGCGAGGAGGAGGCGGGCCGGATGCGGGTGCTGCAGATCGCCCGCCATGCGCGCAAGCTGCGTACTGGGCACCTGGCGGGCAATCGCTTCGAGATCCGTCTGGGTGATGTGCAGGGCGATCGCGCGGCCGCAGAACAGATCCTCGAGGCAATCCGTAGCGGGGGGCTTCCCAACTACTTCGGGGCGCAACGCTTTGGCCGCGACAACCTGGCCAAGGCGCGGGCCTGGCTGGGGGGCGGTCGCGCGCCGCGCAGCCGCAACCAGCGCAGTCTGCTCTTGTCCGCCGCCCGTTCCGCGATCTTCAACGCGGTACTGGCCGAGCGGGTCCGCCGCGGCGACTGGGACCGGTTGCTGCCGGGCGACGTGGCCAATCTCGAAGGCTCGGGCAGCGTGTTTCCGGTGGCGGAGGTGGATGCCGAGCTGGAGGCGCGCGCTGCCCGGCTGGATCTCCATCCGACGGGGCCGCTGTGGGGCAAGGGTGCGATGCAGACGGCAGGCGAGGTTGAGGCACTGGAGACGGCGATGGCCGCTGGCGAGCCGGCGTTGGCGGAAGGACTGGAGAAGGCGGACGTGAAGGCGGCGCGCCGCGCGCTGCGCATGGTGCCAGGCGCCGTGGAGTGGCGCTGGGAGGGGCATGACCTGTGGCTGACGCTGGAGCTGGGGGCCGGGGAGTATGCGACCGGTGTGCTTGAGGCGATCTGCGTCCCGCGGGCAGCGGATCGCGCCTGAGTCGGCGTCAGGCGGAGTTCTTGAGCTTGCGTTCGGCGCGTTCGGCGCGCTGCTCGGCTTCCACGCGGTCGGTGATGTCTTTCTGGATACCGATGTAGTAGGTGAGTCGGTCTTCGTCGTTGAACACCGGGGTCAGCGACAGCTCGTTCCAGAACAGGCTGCCGTCCTTGCGGTAGTTGCGCAGGGTCACACGGCAGGGCCGGTTTTCGTCGATGGCCGCACGAATCTCCTGGCGCACGTCCTGGTCGGTATCCTCGCCCTGCAGGAAGCGGCAGTCGCGGTAGAGGATCTCCTCGGAGCGATAGCCGGTCAGTTCCTCGAAGGCACGATTCACGTAGATCAGGATGTTGTCGTCGCCCTCGCGCTCGGCGATGACGATGCCGTCATTGGAGGCATCCACGGCGAGGGCAAGCAGTTCGGCATCTATGGTTCGCGTCATATATGGCGTTTCGGTCGGGTCTACGGGTCGTGCGCGCGGAGGGGCGTTTTTCTGGCGCCCCTCTCGGCTTCCATGCCACGAAAATAGCACGTTCCGGTGCGGTTGTGCTCAAGGATGGAGGCTGTGGTGGGTGCCCCGGGATCGTCCCGGCCACAAAAAAGGCCGCCCGGAGGCGGCCTCTTCCGATGGGCCCGGGACTCGCGCCCGATGCCTCCGGAATGCCTACATTTCCTGGGTCACGGTGAAGGCACCGCGCACGTCACCCTCGCGGAAGCCGGTCGCCTGATCGTCGGGGTAGAGACGTTCCAGCGCGTGCTTCACGTCGCCACTGACGTCGGAGCCGTGGCAGGTCAGGCAGGCGCCGCCGGTCGGGATGGCCGCCATGAAGCGGAATTTCGGGTCACCATCATCGGATTCGACCACGCCAAAGCGCGGCGGCAGATCCGTGGCTGGAGTGCCAGCCGCATGCTGGGCCTCGAAACCCTGCAGGGTCAGGCGTTCCCAGCGGTCGGGGGCGTTGTCCTGGTTGCGCAGCTTCAGGCTGGTTCTCCCGATCTCGATGCCGGTTTCCGCCGAGATGTCACGCGCAATGGCGGGGGCGCGCTCGTTGCACACCTGGATCGCCTCGGTGGGGCCGCCGGACTCCATCGCGGACATCAGTTCGCCCTGGAGGGTGCTGGCAAATTTCTGAATGGCGTCACGATTGGCAGCGATGCGCTCTTGCAGGTCGTCCTGAGAGAGCTGCGGCATGCTGTCTGCGCCCGCTTGGCCGCTGGCGGCAGAGAAGGCGATCAGGCCGAGGGCCAGGGGGGCAAGCTTCCAGTTCTTCATGGCAAATACCTCGCAGTGCAGAGTCCGTTGCGTCCTGTATTTGTACAAGACCTATACAAAGAATGGACCGATCGTGGATAAAGCGCAAGGTCGGTGTTCACCAGATGATAGATGAATCCGGGTCAGGATTCCCGGTTCCGCCTTGCGAGTCTGGAGCCAGTCTAAGCATCCAAATCGCAAAATGCGAATATATCGAATGGCGCATGTGAGCGCGCCGTTTGTCGTGTTGAAGATGGTCTCTGGATGCGGCTTTCAGCGCCCGGGATCCGAGCTCCGGGGCCGCTTGAGGAGGACATAGACGGCACCGGTGCCGCCGTCGGTGGGCCGCGCGGAGCAGAACGCAAGGACATCGTCGCGCTGGCGCAGCCAGTGGTCGGTCAGCCCCTTGAGTACCGGGCCTTTTTGGCGTGAACGCAGGCCCTTGCCGTGAACGATCCGTACGCACAGGGCGCCGCCCCGGCGGGCATCATCAAGGAACAGGCCGATCGCGCGGCGCGCCTCGGCGGCGAACAGGCCGTGCAGGTCGATCTCGTCCTGTACGCGGTAGTGTCCGCCCCGCAGCTTGCGAAATACGCGCGGGCTGATGCCGGGGCGGGCAAAGCGGAGTTCATCGCCCGGCTGCAGGTCGGCGGCGTTAAGCGGATCGCTCAGCCAGTCGGCGTGGGCGCGCGTCTCGTCGGCCTCTCGCTGGCGTGCCCGGGCTGCGGGAGGCGGGGGGCGGACATCGGCCTGATCACTGTGCAGCCGTCGCACGTTGCCAACGGCCTGCAGGAATTCGTCGAAATCGTTGGGATCATCCCCGGAGTTCATGGCAGGATACTCGCACTTTTCGGGGGGCGGGCGCGATCGAGTCGATTCGAGAGCGTCTCCCTGGACGGTTTCCAGTATATTGAGTGCCCTCCCAACGGCCCTGTTCCTGCATGCGCATTCTGGTTAGCAACGACGATGGAATTCACGCCCCGGGCATCCAGTGCCTGGCGACGCATCTGCGGCGGATTGCCGAGGTGCACGTGGTGGCCCCGGACCGGGATCGCAGCGGTGCCAGCAACAGCCTGACGCTGGTGCGGCCGCTGCGGGCGCGTCACCTCCAGAGCGGTGATGTACAGGTCGACGGGACCCCGACGGACTGCGTGCACCTGGCGATCACCGGATTGTTGCAGCAGGAGCCGGATGTGGTCATCTCCGGCATCAATGCCGGCGCGAACATGGGCGACGACGTGCTGTATTCCGGCACGGTGGCAGCTGCGATGGAAGGACGCTTTCTGGGGCTCCCGTCGATTGCGGTGTCGCTGGTGGGCCCGGATCTGCAGCACTACGACGCTGCGGCAAGCGTAGTGGTCGAATTGCTGGACCGCATCAACCGCGTGCCGCTGCCGGCGGCCACCATCCTGAATGTGAATGTCCCCGATCTGCCGCGCTCGGAGATCCGTGGTGTGCAGGCCACGCGCCTGGGGCATCGCCATCGGGCGGAGCCGATGATCGCGGACGAGGACCCCCGCGGGCGCCCGATCTACTGGGTCGGGCCGGCCGGGTCGGAACAGGACGCCGGCCCGGGTACCGACTTCCACGCGGTGCGCGAGGGCTACGTCTCGGTGACGCCGATCCAGGTGGACCTCACGCGCTTTGACGCCATCGACACGGTGGGACGCTGGCTGGACGACTCGCTCCCGGAGGCTGGACATGGTTCCTGACGCCACCGGCGCCGGTCTGACCTCGCAGCGTGCCCGTGACCGACTGGTGCGGTTGCTGGAGGGGCAGGGCATCCGCGACCCGCGAGTACTGGAGGCGATCCGTTCGATTCCGCGCCACCTGTTTGTCGAGGAGGCGCTGAGCCATCGCGCCTACGAAAACACGGCGTTGCCGATCGGACATCGCCAGACCATCTCCCAGCCCTTCATCGTCGCGCGCATGACCGAGGCACTGCTCGAGGGCGAGCGCCCCCGGACGGTCCTGGAGATCGGGACCGGCTCCGGCTATCAGGCGGCGGTCCTGGCGCAGATCGTGGATCGGGTGTTCTCGGTGGAGCGCATTCAGGCGCTCAGCCGGAACGCCCGCGAACTGTTGAGCCGTCTGGGCATCAACAACGTCAATCTTCGGCACAGTGATGGGGCCGACGGCTGGCCGGACAAGGCGCCGTTTGACGGCATCATCCTGACCGCAGCGCCGAAGGAGGTCCCCGAGGCATTGCTGACCCAGCTGGCGCTGGGCGGGCGCCTGGTCGCGCCCGTGGAAGGCCCGGATGGGCGTCAGCAGCTGGTGCGCTATACCCGGACGGAAGAGGCCTATGTGCGCGATATCCTGGACGCGGTGATGTTCGTGCCGATGCTTCCGGGGGCCGAGCAATGACGGCGGACCGTGCAGGTCGAGGCATTTGTGACTGAACTGGTCGCGGCGGTACGGCATTGATGAAGCTCTTCGAGCCGCTCTACGACCGGGTGATGGCCTGGTCCCGCCATCGTCATGCGCCGCGTTATCTGGCTGGGCTCTCGTTCGCCGAGTCTTCGTTCTTTCCCATTCCCCCGGACGTGATGCTTGCGCCGATGGCGGCGGCGCAGCCGCGTTCCGCCTGGCGGCTGGCCGCGCTGACCACCCTGTTTTCCGCGCTTGGCGGTTTGCTCGGGTACCTGATCGGGTGGCTGGCGTTCGAGTGGATCGGGCCCTGGCTGCATCAGGTCGGGTACGGCGAGGAGTTAAGCCAGGCCGAGGCCTGGTTTGACACCTGGGGAGTTTGGGTCGTCCTGGTCGCCGGCTTTTCACCGATCCCCTACAAGCTGTTCACCGTGACCGCCGGGGCACTTTCGATGGCCCTGTTGCCGTTCTTGATCGCGTCGTTGGTGGGGCGCGGGCTGCGTTTCTTCCTGGTCGCGTTGTTCATGGCCTGGGCCGGGCCGCGTGCGGAGCGCCATCTGCGACCGTATATGGAGCGTCTGGGCTGGGCGGCCATTATCCTGCTGGCCGTGGCCATGGCGATCTATCTGGTAATGGACTGACATGCGCCGGCGCATGGTTCAGGGATTGGTGACGGGGTTGGTGCTGGTCCTGGTTGCGAGTGTCCTGGCCGGTTGTGCGGCGCGTGCGCCCAGCGGGGCCTCGATGCCGGACACCCACGTGGTGCAGCGCAACGAGACGCTGTATCGCATTGCCCAGCGCTACGGCTTGGAATGGCGCGATCTGGCCCGACGCAATGCCATCGGTGCCCCTTATGTCATCCATCCCGGTCAGCGCCTGCGGCTGCGAGGTGCGGCGCGCTCGTCGCCGCCCAGCGCGCCACAGGCCTCTTCAGCGCCGAGCACGCGGCAACCATCCTCGGGCGCCTCTGGCCGCGACAGCGGTGGCGGAACCTCGTCCGGCTCTACCTCAAGCTCGTCGACTTCGAGTCCGCCGCCCTCCGATCCGGGTGGCTGGCAATGGCCAGCGGCGGGCGAGGTGCTGCGCGGATTCTCCAGCAGCGGCACGCGCCGAGGGCTTGCGATCGGCGGCGAACGGGGGGATCACGTACGGGCAACGCGGGCCGGGGAAGTGGTCTATGCAGGTGGCGGCCTGGTGGGGTATGGTCGATTGATCATCCTCAAGCACGACGCGCGGTTCCTCAGTGCCTACGGGCACAACGATGAATTGCTGGTGAGCGAGGGTGACCAGGTTCAGGCGGGCGACACCATCGCGCGTCTGGGGTCATCGGGGGCCGAGCGCCCGATGTTGCACTTCGAGATCCGGGTGGACGGGACGCCGGTAGACCCGGCGCGATACCTCCCGGACCGCTGACTCGATCGAGAGCAGGACACTACATGGCCAAGACCCGGCAACCGGCCGCTCCGGAACTGCACAACGACAACCTGACCCACGATCCGGATCCGGAGGAGGCGGTCCAGGTGCCCGAGGATCTGGCCCATCCGGTCGAAAAGATCGAGGAATCCGAGGATCCGGAAGACGTCTCGGAGGCGGTGGTACCCGAAGTCACCGCCGGCTTGAAACCGGAAGAAGGCGCTCCGGTACGGCCGAAAACCCTGCGCGACGCCCGTCCCGCGGAACTGGATGCGATCCAGATCTACCTGCGCGATATCGAATACCGCCCGCTGCTGACCCCCGAGGAAGAGCGCAAGTACGCGCGTCTGGCGCGCGAGGGAGACGAGAGTGGCCGCCGGCGCATGATCGAGTGCAATCTTCGGTTGGTGGTCAAGATCGCCCGTCGCTACCTGAACCGGGGTCTGCCGCTGCTTGACCTGATCGAGGAGGGCAATCTCGGCCTCATGCACTCGGTGGAAAAATTCGACCCGGAGCGCGGCTTTCGTTTTTCCACCTACGCCACCTGGTGGATCCGCCAGACCATCGAACGGGCCCTGATGAATCAGGGGCGGACCATCCGCATTCCGGTGCATGTGAGCAAGGAGTTGCGCATGCACGCACGGATTGCGCGCAACCTGACGCAGGAACTGGGCCGCGACCCCACCGAGGAAGAGCTGGCGGAGCGCCTGGGCCGGCCGGTGGCGGAGATCCAGAAGCTGCGCGCGATGTCCGAACCCTCCACCTCGATGGATTTGCCGTCGGGCCCGGACGGCGATCGCTCGCTGGCCGATATCCTTGCCGACGTGAATGCGCCCGAGCCCTCCACTTTGCTGGAGGATCAGGATCTTCATCATCTGGTGGATGCCTGGCTGGAAGAACTGGACCACAAACAGCGCGAGGTGCTGGTGCGGCGGTTCGGGCTGCACGGTTTCGAGCGCTCGACCCTGGAGCAGGTAGGGGCGGAGATCGGCGTGACCCGGGAGCGGGTGCGGCAGATTCAGATGGATGCGCTGAAGCGGCTGCGGAAGCTACTGGAGTCGCGTGGAATGAAGGGCGACGAGGTCCTGCCGAGTTCCTGAGCGGATTGCCGGAAAGCGCCCGAGCCCTCCACTTTGCTAGAGGATGACGTGTCGCTTATCCGTTGATGATCAGGGCAGCGGCGACGTCGCGGCCCTCGGCCATGATCAGGTTGTACGTGCGGCAGGCAGCCGCGGTGTCCATGATCTCCACCCCCAGACCCTGCGAGCGCAGATGACGCCATACCGCGCGGTCCGGGAATTGCTGGACCGTACCGGTGCCGATTAGCAGGACCTCGGGCGGCGCGTCCAGTATTGCTTGCAGGTGATCCACGCCCAGTTGTTCGACCGAGTCGACTGGCCAGTCGGTGCGCAGTTCGTGCGGGCGCACGATCAGGCTGCGGCTGTGCGCAAACTGGTTGATTCCGACACGCCCCGACTCGTAGCCGGTCACGATGTAGGAGTCTTCGCTGGTGACTTCGGAAAACAGCATCCCTTTACGCTACTCCGAGCCCGCGACAGGCTCAAGATTCCATCCCCGTTCGGCGGGGTGTCCGAGCCTCGGTTCGTTGACAGCCGAGGGCCCGGGTTATACTTTGGCGCGCTTTCCGGTGCGGCATCCGGAGGGGCCGTTTTGGCCCTGCAAAGCGTTCCCCAAGGCCCCAACCAGGACCCAGAATCCGTGACCGACGTCTTTCCCCGTATCGAGCGCCTCCCGCCCTACGTCTTCAACATCGTGAACCAGTTGAAGGCCGAGGCCCGCGCCCGCGGCGAGGACATCATCGACTTCGGCATGGGCAACCCGGACCAGCCGACGCCGCAGCACATCGTGGACAAGCTGTGCGAGGCGGCGCAACGCGGCGATACCCACCGCTATTCCGTGTCCAAGGGCATCCCGCGGCTGCGCCGCGCGATCACGCGCTGGTACAAGACCCGGTTCGACGTCGATCTGGACCCGGAGACCGAGGCGATCGTGACCATTGGTTCCAAGGAAGGCCTGGCGCACCTTGCGCTGGCGACCCTGGGGCCGGGCGATGCGGTGCTGGTGCCGAATCCGGCCTATCCGATTCATCCCTATGGTTGTGTGATTGCCGGCGCGGATGTGCGCCATGTGCCGTTGACGCCGGATGTCGACTTCTTCGCCGAGCTGGAGCGGGCGATCCAGGACTCCTGGCCGAAGCCGAAGATGCTGATCCTCAACTTCCCGGCGAATCCGACCACCCAGTGCGTGGATCGGGAGTTCTTCGAGCGGGTCGTGGCGATCTGCAAGGAACATGGCATCTGGATCGTGCACGACCTGGCCTATGCCGAGATCAGTTTTGACGGCTACAAGGCGCCTTCGATCTTCGAGGTGCCGGGGGCGAAGGACATTGCGGTGGAGTTCTACACCCTGTCCAAGACCTACAACATGCCGGGCTGGCGCGTCGGCTTCATGTGCGGCAACCCGACCCTGGTCGCGGCGCTGGCGCGGATCAAGTCGTACCTCGACTACGGCACCTTCACCCCCATCCAGGTCGCTGCGATCGCTGCGCTGGAAGGCCCGCAGGACTGCGTGGAGGAGATTCGCGAGCTCTACCGGGTGCGCCGTGATGTCCTCTGCGAGGGGCTGAACAAGCTCGGCTGGCAGGTCGAGAAGCCGAAGGCAACCATGTTCGTCTGGGCGCCGATCCCCGAGCCCTACCGCGAGATGGGCTCGCTGGAGTTTGCCAAGAAGATGCTGAGCGACGCCAAGGTGGCGGTCTCGCCGGGGGTGGGTTTCGGCAACTACGGAGACGACCACGTGCGCTTCAGCCTGATCGAGAACGAGCAGCGTACGCGTCAGGCCCTGCGCGGGATCAAGGCGATGTTCCGCGCGGACTCGATCCTGGCCGACGCCTCTGAGGAAAATCCGGGTTCGGGCAGCTAGTTCGAGCGCCGCAGACCCTCAACGCAATGAACACGGGGCGCCGCTGGTGCCCGACGTCAAGGACAGCAAGGCTATGACGCCGGTAAAGATCGGAATTCTGGGACTGGGAACTGTCGGCTGCGGGACGATCAACGTGCTCGCGCGCAACGGCACCGAGATCGCTCGCCGCGCGGGTCGCGACATTCAGGTCGTGGCGGCCGCCGCGCGCGACATCCAGCGCGAGCGCGAATGCGATTGCTCGCAGATCCGCCTGACCACCGATCCGGCCGAGGTCGTCAACGATCCGGAGGTCGAGGTTGTCGTCGAACTGATGGGCGGGACGGATCTCGCCCTGAGCCTGGTACTGGCCGCGATTGACGCGGGCAAGCACGTGGTCACTGCCAACAAGGCCCTGATCGCGCTGCATGGCAACGCGATCTTCGAGCGCGCCCAGGAGAAGGGCGTGATGGTGGCCTTCGAGGCGGCAGTCGCCGGTGGCATCCCGATCATCAAGGCCATCCGCGAGGGTCTCGCCGGCAACCAGATCGAGTGGCTGGCCGGGATCATCAACGGTACCGGAAACTTCATCCTCAGCGAGATGCGCGACAAGGGTCGCGACTTCGAGGATGTGCTGGCCGAGGCCCAGGCACTGGGCTATGCCGAGGCCGATCCGACCTTTGACGTGGAGGGGATCGACGCCGCGCACAAACTGGCTATCCTGGCCTCGATCGCCTTCGGCATCCCGCTCCAGTTCGACCGCGTCGCGGTGGAGGGGATCAGCGATATCACCCGCGAGGATGTCGGCTTCGCCGCCGAACTCGGTTATCGCATCAAGCACCTGGGCATCGCCCGGCGGACGCCGAAGGGCTACGAGCTGCGGGTGCATCCGACGCTGATCCCGGAGCGCCGGCTGATCGCGAACGTCGACGGCGTGATGAACGCCGTGCTGGTGCATGCCGACGCCGTCGGCCCGACGCTTTATTACGGCGCCGGGGCCGGGGCCGAGGCGACCGCCTCCGCAGTGGTGGCCGATCTGGTCGACGTGGTGCGCGCCCTGACCACCGATCCGGAGAACCGCGTGCCGCATCTGGCGTTCCAGCCGGATGCCCTGTCGGACAAACCGGTGCTGGATCTTGCCGAGGTGGAGACCTCCTTCTACCTGCGCCTGCGCACCCAGGACCGCCCCGGCGTGCTGGCCGACATTACCCGGATCCTGGGCGAGCACGGCATCAGCATCGAGGCGATCCTGCAGCGCGAGCCGGACCCGGAGCGCGGCGAGGCCACGATCATCATGCTGACGCACAAGGTTCGAGAGGGCGCGATGAACGAGGCAATTGCCGCGATCGAGGCCCTGGATCATCTGTTGACCCCGATTACCCGTATCCGCATGGAAGGACTGGCGCGCTAGTTGGCGCTCTATCCCTTTCGCAACGACGAAGAGAACACCATGGCCTTTGGACATCGCTATACCGGACTGATCGAGCGCTACCGTGACCGCCTGCCGGTACACGACGACACGCGCATCATCTCGCTGGGCGAGGGCAACACGCCCTTGATCCGTCTGAACAACATCCCGCGCGAGCTCACGCGCGAGGTCGAGATCTACGTCAAGTTCGAGGGGCTGAACCCGACCGGGTCGTTCAAGGACCGGGGGATGACCATGGCCGTGACCAAGGCCATCGAGGAGGGCTCGCGGGCGATTGTCTGCGCCTCCACCGGCAACACCTCGGCGGCCGCCGCTGCGTATGCGGCGCGTGCGGGCATTACCGCGTTCGTGGTGATCCCGGACGGCAAGATCGCCCTGGGCAAGCTCGCCCAGGCGATGATGCACGGCGCCACGGTGATCCAGATCGAGGGCAACTTCGACGACGGCATGCGTCTGGTCAAGGAGGTTGCCTCCAATACGCCGGTGACGCTGGTGAACTCGGTGAACCCGTATCGCCTGCAGGGCCAGAAGACGGCCGCCTTCGAGATCGTCGAGGAACTGGGCCGTGCCCCGGACTACCACTGCCTGCCGGTGGGCAACGCGGGGAACATCACCGCGCACTGGATCGGGTACAGCGAGATGGCGGCCAAGAGCAGCGACGACGTGACCGAAGCCTGTTCCTATTGCAAGGGCCACTGCAAGTATGCCGGTGGCGGCATGGTGGGTAACCGTCCGCACATGGTCGGCTATCAGGCGGCGGGATCCGCACCCTTCATGCGTGGGGCGATGGTCGATAACCCGGACACCGTGGCGACCGCGATCCGTATCGGCCATCCGCAGTCCTGGGACATGGCGTGGAAGGTCCGCGAGGAATCCGGCGGTTGGTTCGACGAGTGCCAGGACGACGAGATTCTGGCTGCACAGAAGCTCCTGGCGGAAAAGGAAGGCGTGTTCTGCGAGCCGGCTTCTGCCGCGTCGCTGGCGGGTGCGCTACGCGACATCCGCGAGGGCAAGATCCAGGAAGGCTCCACTGTGGTGTGCACCCTCACGGGCAACGGCCTGAAGGACCCGGATACGGCCATCGCCCAGAGCGTGATTCAGCCAGCCAAGGTCCCGGCGGAGCTGGACGCGGTCTCCCGCGCGATCCGCGACAACCTGGTTTGAGGCACCCCGCCATCGCGCGTGACGCGATGGCGAAGAGCGAATCTGGGTCGGGTCAGGGCTTGCTGCGCAGGTCCAGGTCGAAGAGGGTGTCGCCGCCGAGGCGGAAGATACGGCAAGGCGGGCGTAACGCCTGATCCAGCGAGTCGATCTCCGGCAGGGTCACACCCGGACGCCCGGAGCCGATCAGCATGGGCGCAATGGTCAGGTGCAGCCGGTCCAGGGTGTCGGCCTCGAGAAAGCGCGAGACCGTCTGGCCGCCGCCTTCGACCAGCAGGCGATGCAGGCCCATCTCCGCGAGTTGGCCGCGGATCCTGGCGGGGTCGAAGCGGTCGTCGGCCCCGGTGGGCATCTCCAGGCATTCGACATGCTCGGGCAGGCCGCAGGGTCCATACCCGGCCGCGTGCAGGACAATGGTCCGGACCTCGGCATTGCGAAAGACATGGGCATCAGCGGGAATGCGGCCATCGGGGTCCAGGATCACGCGGACCGGGTTGGGGCCCTCGGTCTTGCGCACGGTCAGGCGAGGGTCGTCGGCTACGACCGTGCCGGCGCCGACGATCACGGCATCGACCAGGGCCCGCAGGCGATGCAGGCGCTCGATGTCCTCGGGGCCGGTGACGTAGTGCGACTTGCCGCTCGCGGTGGCAATGCGCCCGTCCAGGCTCTGGCCGAGCTGGGCCACGGTGATGCTGGGGGCCTCGACGATCGGGCCGTAGAGATCCAGCAACTCGTGGGCACCCGGTGCCAGGGGGCCGGGCAGGGGGCAGCACCCGGGATCGGCCCGCTGCGCGAGCAGCCAGCGCCAGGCCTGCTCCTCGGTTACCGGATAGGCCGTCATGCCGCAATCCTCGGGGTTACGGGACCGCAAGTAGCGAGTTGGGGTAGGCTAACGCCGTCTTCGACCTGCCTGGCCAAGCCGGGAACCGCATCCGGGGAATTCGCGGTTTGCGGGCTGGTCATAAACAAAACTCCGTATGGAAGCACCCGATGCACAACGCCGATCGCGGGATCTTTGATCTTCGCCGGGGCCATCCGGTCCTGGTGAGTGGTTCGCAGTCGAGTGTACTCGTTGCGGCCGTCGAGGGGCTGACCCCTGTGTTGCTGGATCGCCTGACCCACATGACCGGGTCCGCGCCTCGACTGATTCTAACCGCGCACCGCGCCTCTGCAATGGGCTGGTCCCAGCCGCTGCAGGAAGGCTGGGAAGGTGTGGCCCTGGAATTCGCTCCGAATACCGATCCCGAGGCCCTGTTTACACTGGCCAGTGCCCCGGAGGCCTCGAACGAGACCACCCACCCGTACGCCGCGATTGGGCAGCCCACGGTGGTTCGTGCGCTTCCCGCAGAGGTCGCGGCCCTGGAGCTGGTGCGTGCGGGGCGTCTGTTGCCGGCGGTGGTGGCCGCGCCGGTCCCCGAGCCGGTGCCGGAGGCCATTCGCACGGCGTTGGCGGATGGCATGTTCCTCGACGTTGACGAGCAGGAGGCGCGCGCGGTGGCCAAGCACCCGCGCCTGGAACTGGCCTATGTCAGTGAGGCCCCGGTGCCGCTGGCGGACGCGCCGGTCACTCGATTCATGCTGTTCCGCGAGGGCAACGGGATCCTGGAGCACGTCGCGGTGCTGATAGGGGAGCCCCGCGACTGGCCGGATGCGGTACCGGTCCGGCTGCACTCGGCCTGTCTGACCGGGGATCTGTTCGGCAGCCTCCGCTGTGACTGCGGCGATCAGCTGCGTCTGGGCGTGAAGACCATCAATGACTCGGGCGGCGGCGTCCTGTTGTATCTGGCGCAGGAGGGGCGTGGCATTGGACTCGCCAACAAGTTGCGCGCCTATACCATGCAGACGGCCGGGCTGGATACCATCGATTCCGATTGCCAGCTGGGTTTCGAGGCCGATGGCCGGCGCTACGACGCGGCGGTGGAGATGCTGGAGTTCCTCGGCATCGACAGCGTACGGCTATTGACCAACAATCCCGGAAAAATGGATGCCCTGCGTGCCGGTGGCATCGACGTGGTGGCACGCGAGCCGGTGCATGGCAAGCTGAATCCGCACAACCTGCGCTATCTCAGCACCAAGGCCGACCGTGGCGGCCACTGGCTCCAGGAGCTGCTGGCCTCGGAGGCCGAGCGCGGCTGACGCACCTCGCTCCCTCTCAGGGCGCGAGTTGCGTCAGGTCGAACCGCGCGGCGTCGCGGATCGTCGCGGCCAGGGTGCGAGCGTAGTGCTCCACCAATTGCTGTCCCAACTCGGCGGTTGCGCCGCGGGCATCCCCGACGACACCGGACGGGTGGAGGTCACCCGCCATCCAGGCGAAGGCCGCGCGCCCTTCGGGTTCCAGCACTTCCAGCTTTTCTGCGAGCTCCGCGCCCAGCGACGGTGCGTCCGCGGCCGCTTCCATGCGCACGTGCTCGGGAGCGAGGAACCGCATCATCGCGGTCTCGATCAAGCCGCCGTGCAGGCCGTGGCGAAGCTCGTCGGGGGCGATGCGGGGCGCGTCCGGCGGGGGCTGGGTGAAATAGTGATGCTTGACCACAAGCATGCCGTGGGCCCGGCGCAGCTCCAGGGCAGCGAGGTCGCAGATCGCAGTATTGCCGCCATGACTGTTTACGAGCAGCAGGCGCCGCAGGCCGCTGCGGGACACGCTGTCGCCGATGTCCCGCAAGGTGGCCAATGCGGTTTCGGGCTGCAGGCTCAGGGTGCCGGGGAAGCCGGTATGTTCGGTACTGGTGGCGATCGCCACTGGCGGCAGGACCGCGAGCGGAAGGTCCTCCGGCATGGTCTCGCAGGCGGCCTGCAGCAGGCCCAGCCCGATGCGATAGTCGGTATCCAGCGGCAGGTGGGGGCCGTGTTGTTCGATGGCCGAGAGGGGCAGGATCGCGACCGCATCGCGGGCGGCGAGCGCGGCGATCCCGTCGCTCGTGTGGTGTTGCCACCAGGGGAGGTTGTCGGCGTTCATAGGCCCAGCCTTGCCGCTCGCACTGGTTCCGTCAAGGCGACCCCATCAAGCATCGTGTCGGCGGGCGTACAGGTCGCCCGAACCCAGGTTTTCGCCGTGTCGCTCCAGCCAGGCAAGGATCGCTGCGGCGGATTGCCAGTCGGCGAATTGATACTGGCGGCGTTCGCCGCGGATCAGGTTGTATTCGTACGGGCCCAGTTCCGCGATCTGCTCGAGGCAGTCGCGGGTGACGTCCAGCGCGCCGGCCACGAACTCGAAGGACAGGGCGGAGATGGGGTGGCTCAGGCCGCGCAGAACCTCGGCCTCCATTCCCTCGACGTCGATCTTGCAGAAGGCTGGAGGCCCGTATTCGGCGATGAGCTGGTCGAGGGTGACCATGGGCACCGCGATCTCTTCGTCCCAGCGTACGTGTTCAAAGCTGCGGTTGCGGGTGCGCAGTGATCGCACCCAGGAACGCGAGGCGGAGGAGACGGTCGGGTGGCGTCGGCTGACCTGCAGCTGTGCGGTACCAGGACGTGGCCCGGCCACCTCGCGCCGAATCGAGATGCCCGGGCGCCCGCGCACCGCGCGGCGCAGCCAGGGCAGGAGCTGCGGTTGCGGTTCCAGTGCGACCACACGCGCGCCAAGATCGGCGAAGGCGCGGGTGCGGTCGCCGACATGGGCTCCGATGTCGAACACCAGATCCCCGGACTGAATAAACGGGGCATACATATGCTGTAGTCCGCGCTGGCGTCCGGGCCGGCGATAGATGATCAGGGATCGCAGGACACCGATGGTCTGATCCAGCCAGGCCAGGTGGCGTGGGTTTTGCGGGGGTGTGCTCATCCTTTCAGGCTAACCGAGCGGAGGTCTCGGGGGAACGCTGGAGGCGCCGCAGGGTCTTCTGGATAGTTTGGCCGTGCCGGGCCCCGGGCTCCGGGTTCGTGGAAAAGTGGGCGTTGGAAAATGCTCCCGCGCGTAGTGGGTTCGCAACGAGGAGTACTGCATGCAGGCGGGTTTTCGGGTGGGGACATGGGTGGGCGCGGTTGGCCTTCTGGCGGCCTTGTTGGCGGGTACCGTGAAGGCGGGCAGTGATTGTCCGGCTCCGGGGGTGTGGTCCACGCCGGCGGGCGAGCCGCTGGATGCCGCCGCGCTGTATGCCGAGCTTGCCACCCGCGAGGTGGTGTTGCTGGGCGAGCGCCACGACCGGATGGATCATCATCGCTGGCAGTTGGGCACGCTTTCTGCGCTGCATGGTCAGCGCCCGGACATGGTGATCGGGCTGGAGATGCTGCCCCGCTCCAGGCAGCCGGTGCTGGATGCCTGGGTCGCGGGCGAGCTGGACCCGGAGGCATTCCTGGAGAAGAGCGGTTGGTACGAGCACTGGGGTTTCGACCCGGAGTTGTACTGGCCGATCCTGCACTTTGCCCGCGTCCACGACGTGCCGCTGCTGGCGCTGAACCTGGAGCGGGAGTATATCCAGCGTCTGGGTCACGAGGGCTGGGATACCGTGGATGCCGATACGCGCGATGGGGTGTCGGCCCCGGCCGCGGCGAGCCAGGGCTACCGTGACTATCTGGAAGCCGTGCTGGAACGTCACCCAGCGGGCATGGGACCGGACTCGGAGCGGTTTATCGCGACGCAGTTGGCGTGGGATCGGATGATGGCTGGCGGGATTGCGGCGCGCATCAAGGCGGGCGGCGATACGCCGCAACTGGTGGCCGCGATCATTGGCTCCGGGCACCTGGAATACGGCTATGGGGTGCCGCATCAACTTGCCGATCTGGGCGTGACCGAGGCCGCGGTCTTGTTGCCGCGCGAGCCCGGCGGTTGTGCGGATAGCGATCCGGCGCTTGCGGACGCCGTCTTCGGCGTGCCACACGACGAGCGTTTTGAACGCTCGAGTTTGATGCTGGGCGTGCACCTGGAGTCCGATGACGCGCCGGGGATTCGCATCCTGCGCGTGCAGGAGGGGTCGGTCGGTGAGGCGGCCGGCCTGGTGGCTGGAGATCGTGTTTTGCGGGCAGGCGAACAGACCATCCGCGCCGCTGGCGATCTGCAACGCGTGGTGCAAGCGACGCCACCGGGCATGTGGCTGCCACTGCAGATCGAGCGTGAGGGCGAGCGGCTAGAGCGCGTGGCACGCTTCCCGCGCGAGGACTGACGCATGCGCCTGGGGTTGTGGGTGTGCAGTGTTGTCTTGTGGCTGGCCAGTGGAGCGGCTTCGGCCGACACGGCATACGATGGTGTGACGCTGGAGGTGGAACTGGATCCCAGCCAGGCGCAACTGGAGGGGCGGTTCGAGGCGGATCCGGCCCGGATCGACCCGGCCTCGCTGCGCCGGTTCCGATTGGATCCGGGCATTGCCGTGGATGCGGTGACGCTCGGCGGGCAGGTAGTCGAGTTCGACCGCAGCGAGGATGGTTGGCTGGAACTGGCGCGCGAGCCGGCCGCGGATGACGGGCCTTTGGCGATCCGCTATGGGGCGCGTCTTTCGGCACCGGACCAGGCACGTCCCGGGAGCGGATATCTGGGCCCGGACGGCGGGTATCTGCCGCCGGGCGCCGACTGGTATCCGCGCCGGCCCGATGCCGAGCCCCACGCAGTGCGGATCGAATTGAAGAGCCTTGGTGGCCATCTCGGGGTGGCGTCCGGCTCCCGCGTGGCCGAAGAGCGCCGGGGTGACGAATACCATGCCACGTTCGAGCACCCCGCTGGTAGAGCCCTGGCGGTCGCCACCGGCCCCTGGGAGTCGGCCGAGCGGCGGGTTGGAGATGTGGAGGTACGCACCCTGTTTCCGGTCGGCCTCGAGGAGCGATTCGGGGAGACCTATCGCGAGCAGGCGGCCAAATACCTGCAGCGCTTCAATGACGAGATCGGCCCGTACCCGTTTGCGACCTTCACGATCGCCGCGAGTCCGCAGCCCGTGGGGCTGGCGTTTTCCGGCTTTACGTTGTTGGGGGAGCGTGTGATTCCGCTGCCATTCATTCCGCACACCTCGCTGGGCCACGAGGTCCTGCACGCCTGGTGGGGAACCGGGGTGTACGTGGATTATTCCGCAGGCAACTGGTCGGAAGGGCTGACGACCTACATGGCCGACTATCAGTTCAAGCGTGACCGCGGCGAAGGGCGGGACGAACGGGGCCAGTGGCTGCGCGATTACGCGGCCTTGCCGGCCGGGGAAGATCGCGCGCACGGGAGCTTCCGGGGTGGCAATTCCGGGGCGGCTCGCATCGCCGGCTATCACCGCGGCGCGATGCTGTGGCGAATGCTGGAGGATCGAATCGGGCGCGAGGCGCTGCTGTCGGGTGCGCGGGCCCTGTACGACGAATGGCGCTTTCGCGAGGCGGACTGGGACGCCGTGATCGGGGCGTTCGACGGAACGACGGATGAAGACCTGCGGCCCTTCTTTTCCCAGTGGGTAGAGCGCGCTGGCGCGCCTGCGCTGGAACTGACGGGACTGCGCCGCGAGGCGCGGGGAGACGGTTGGCGAGTACAGGGCCGGCTGCAACAACGCGACGAGCAGGCCCCTTGGGAGCTGTATGTGCCGCTGGAGCTGGAAACCGAGAACGGCCGCGAGACGCATTGGGTCGAGCTGAATGCGGCAGAGAAGGGGATTTCGCTGGAGACCTCCAGCCGACCCCTGGCCATTGCCATCGACCCCGACTGGCGAATGTTCCGCCATCTGGCAGCGGACGAGTCGCCCGCCATCCTGCGTCAGGGGGCGCTGGACCCGGAAGCCCGGGTGGTGGCGCTGGAGGATGCGGAACCCTCCGAGGTCGCCCCCTGGCTGGGTCGAGTGCCGGGCTCCGCGGACGACGCAGAAGGCATGCGGATCGTGCTGGGCTCGCATTCCTCCGTGGCCGGCTGGCTGGGGCGGCATGACTTGCCGAGCGACCCGGTCGCACTGGCGAATGCAGGCGAGATCGGTCCGGGTGCGCGGGCCTGGGCTGTACCGGATACCCGGTTAGTTGTGATCAGCGGGGCGGATGCGGATACACGGCGCGAGGTGTTGGCCGCATTGCGGCATCGATCCCACTACAGTTACCTGTTGCCCGGCGCGAACGGCGAATGGCGGACCGGCCTCTGGTCCCAGCCGGGAATATGGCAGGAGTTTGACGATGACGAATGAATTTCTGCTGGATCCACGCCTGGAGGCCGATACCTGGGCTGTGGCCGAGTGGCCACTGTCGCGGCTGCGGTTGATGGATCATCACGACTATCCCTGGTTCATCCTGGTGCCGCGTCGCGCCGATGTGCGCGAACTGCATCAACTGGCCCCCGAGGATGCCATCCAGCTGGCGCGCGAGTCCGGTGCGCTGGCGCGGGCGATGGAACAGGCCTTCGCCCCGAAGGCGCTGAACGTGGCCAAGCTTGGCAATATCGTGGAGCAGCTGCACCTGCATCATGTAGCACGCTGCGAGGGGGACCCGGCGTGGCCCGGCCCCGTGTGGGGTGCCCCGAAATCCCGCGGGCTGGAAACGCAAGAGGCCGAGGACCGCATTGCGCGGGTCCTCGGCCTCGTCGGAGACGTCGGCGGCTAGGCTGGCGTCAGACGGTCGTGGCTAGCCTCAGAAGCGGTAGCCGACGTTCATCCCGAAGGTCCAGGGATCGATCTCGACCGTGCCCAGGTCGGCGCCGCCCAGCGACACGTCGGTTTCGATGTTGATCCAGCGGACCTCGGCGTTGACGAACCAGTTTTCGTCCACGGCAAAGTCGATGCCGGCCTGCACTGCGGCTCCCCAGGAGTCATCCAGGTCGACGTCCTGCGCGCCGGTCGCTGGCGTGGTGTCCTCATCGAAGAAGTGGGTGTAGTTGATGCCCGCGCCGACGTAGGGCCGAACGGCCGTCCCGGTGTTGAAATGGTACTGGAGGCTCAGGGTCGGCGGCAGGTGGCGCGTGCTGCCGATATTTGCGCCGCCTACATTCAGGTCGTGCTTGAACGGGATGGCGACCAGGAGTTCCAGGCCCAAGTTGTCGGTCATCATGTAGGTGACATTGCCGGACGGGCGGGTGTTGGAACCGACGTCTGCGGAGGGGTTGCCTGTGAGGCCTGGCAGGTTGCCGTTGTCGGACTTGGGGGCCACGTGGGTCAGGCCGCCGCGCAGCAGCCAGTCGCCAGCGGAGACATCGGCGTTGGCAGCGGTCGCGTGGGCCGGGATCATGGCTGCGGGGGCCAGCAGGCCGGCCAGGGTCAGAGCGCGCAGGGTGGTGGAACGTTGCATGTCGAGCCTCCGAATCGGTGTATGTTCGCAGGCACTATCCCGCCATCGGTATTAGCGGTTGTTGATGCAGATCATGGTTGTGGCGGGTGAGCGTTCAGAAAGGCAGGCGCTGGCCCTCGAAGTCGTGGAAGCTGCCGGACTGGTCGGCCTCCAGATGGTCCAGGACACCGAGCAGACGTTCGCTTGCGTATTCGGGGCTGAGGACCTCCGGGGCGCGTGACCGGTACGGCTCCGACAGACGGGTGTCGCAGGTGCCAGGCTGAAGCGCAATCACCAGCGCATGGCGATGGCTGAAGCGTAGTTCCAGGGCCGTGGTCCGCACGATCTGGTTGAGCGCGGCCTTGGAGGCGCGATAACTCACCCAGCCGCCCAGGTGGTTGTCTTCGATGGAGCCCACCCGGGCCGAGAGGGTGGCCAGGATGCCCTTGCGGCCCCGCGGGAGCAGGGGTGCCAGGTGCTTGAACAGTAATGCAGGGCCGATGGCGTTGATGGCGAAGGCACGGCCCATGATCGTCGGGTCGAGATCGCGCAGGCGCTTCTCCGGGCCGTGGCCGTCGATGGTCAGGATCCCGGTGGCGTCGAGTATCAAGTCCCACTCGGCTGCCTGGTCTCGCAGCCAGGTGGCGGCGTGTTCGATGCTGGCCTCGTCGAGCAGGTCCACGGGCGGGGTGCTTTGGCGTCCGAGGCCGACCACGCGTTCGCAGTTCGGGTCGTTCTCCAGGTGGTCGACAAACGCGGCACCGAGGCCGCCCGTGGCGCCGATGACCACGGCGCGATAGGGTATCTGCAGGGATTCCATGCAGCGTAGGACCATTACGCTTGCGATTGATTCCGGGGCAGCGCCTCGGTTAGGGAGCGCATGAATTTTCTCCACACCCTGGGTCATGCGGCACGCAACCTCGCTCCGATCGTGATCGTGGTGGCGGTGTTCCAGGCGCTGGTGCTGCGCACGGTGCCGGATGGCCTGCTGTCGATGGTGGTGGGCCTGGCCATCGTGGTGTTCGGCGTGGCCTTGTTCCTGCAGGGCCTGGAGATGGGGATCTTCCCCATCGGCAAGAACCTGTCCAACGCACTGGCGCGGCGTGGATCGTTGCTGTTGCTGATGGCCTTCGGCTTTACGCTCGGGTTTGCGACGGTGATCGCGGAGCCGGCCCTGATCGCGGTGGCGGAGCAGGCGGAGGTGATCAGCGAGGGCCGTATCGAGGGCATGGTGCTGCGGCTGATTGTCGCGCTTTCGGTAGGGGCCGTGGTGGCACTGGGGATCCTGCGCACGGTGCTCGGACATCCGCTGCACTGGTACATCCTGACCGGCTATGTGCTGGTGGTGCTGGTGACCTTCTTCGCCCCCGAGGAGATCGTGGGCCTGGCTTACGACTCGGGCGGGGTGACCACGAACATCGTGACGGTGCCGCTCGTGGCGGCACTGGGCCTGGGGCTGGCGGCCTCCATAAGCGGGCGTAACCCGCTGCGCGACGGCTTCGGGCTGGTGGCGCTGGCGGTGATGGTGCCGATGATCACGGTGCAGATCTACGGGATCATCGTGTTTACAGGAGCGGAGATCGCGGCTCCAACCGGCGCCGAGACAGCGGCCATGGATCCGGGAACCGATCTGCCAGGCGCAGGCGAGCGGCACTGGCTGTCCGCGATGGGCATGGACCTGTTGCTGATGCTGCGTGACGTGGCACCGATCATCGCGGTAATCGTGGTGTTCCAGTATTTCGTGCTGCGCAAGCGCATCCCGTATCTGCCGCGGGTGATGTTCGGTTTCGTGTTGGTGGTGCTGGGGCTTTATGCCTTCGTGGTAGGGCTGAAGCTGGGCCTGTTCCCGATCGGCGAGAGCATGGCCGAGCAGTTGATTACCAACGAACTGTTCGTGTGGGTTTATTTGTTCGCCTTTTCCATCGGGTTCGCGACCACCATGGCGGAACCGGCGCTGATCGCGATTGGCCAGAAGGCCGAAGAGGCGGCTCGCGGTTCGTTGCGCGGCAACGTAATCCGCATCCTGGTGGCGCTGGGCGTGGCCATTGGCATCACCATCGGAGTGCACCGCATCCTGGCGGGGGACTCCATCCACCACTACATCATGGGCGGCTACCTGCTGGTGATCGTGCTCACGATCCTGGCGCCCAAGCAGATCGTGGCACTGGCCTTCGATCTCGGTGGGGTGACCACCTCCGAGGTGACTGTGCCCCTGGTGACGGCTCTGGGGATCGGCCTGGCGACGCACCTGGAGGATCGCAACGTACTGATCGACGGCTTCGGTCTGATCGCGTTCGCGTCGATATTTCCCATCGTCACGGTGATGCTATACGCGATCGCCGTGGATCTTTACGAACGCTGGTCCGCTCGCGACGAGCGGCAGGAGGAGTGAGCAATGCGATTTTCTGCACTGGTGGCCGTCCTCTCGGATGATCTGGAGGAACAGGCGATTGCCACGGCCAAGGAAGCGGGCGCTGGTGGCGTAACCATCATGGATGCGCGCGGGATTGGCGCCGAGGCCCGCAGGACGTTTCTCGGCATGACCTACGAGGGCAGTCAGTCGGTCCTCTTGTGGGTGCTGGAGAAGAAGGTGGCCCTGGACGTGCTCAAGTGCATCTCGAAGGAGCTGGACCTGGCCAATGACCCGCGGGGAGTGGCCTTTACGGTGGATGTGGCCCATCTCGCCGGTATCGGGCGCAAGCAGATCGAGCAGTTCCAGGAACAGGTCAAGGAAGAACTCTGACGGAGAGCAACATGCTGGTAAGCGAAATTCTAAGACCCAATGTCGTCACGGTGTCTCCCCTGGCACCGCTGCGCGAGGCGATGCAGCTGATGCGCAAGCATGGCGTCAAGTCGCTGGTGGTGGAGAAGCAGCACGCCCACGATGCCTACGGCATCATCACCTACACCACCATCCTCAAGACGATCGTGGCGGAAGAGGGCGATATCGACCTCTCGAATGTCTATGATGTCTGCACGAAACCGGTGATCACGGTGCCCGCCGAGATGGATGTGAAGTACGTCGCGCGGCTGATGGTGAGCCAGGGGATCCGGCGGCTGGTGGTGCTGAAGGGCAACGAGCTGGAAGGGATCGTGACGACCAGCGACATTGTCGGGTCGATCCTCGAGATGGCGGACATGGACTGAACCGCGCCGCCCCAAGCGGGTCGGATCTCAGTGACCTCGCGCATGACCCCGTGTCGTGCGTTCATTTTTGCAGAAGGCCCGATATGGCGTCCGTGTCGATCATCGAGGGGTTCGAGAAACTCCGACTGCTGGATGCCGCTATCGAGCAATCGTACAACTCGGTCGTCATTACCGACGCCGATCTGGACGGCGGTCCGCGGATCGTTTACGTCAATGCCGGTTTCGAGCGCATGACCGGGTATTCGCGGGAGGAAGCCCTGGGGAAAACCCCGCGTATCCTTCAGGGCCCGGCAACCTCGCGCGCCGTTCTGGACAGGTTGCGCGGGGCCCTCGTCAGTGGCGAGTATTTCGAGGGCGAAACGGTCAACTACCGCAAGGATGGCTCCCCGTACGAGGTTCGCTGGCACATCTCGCCCGTATATGCCAGCGATAACGACCGTGACATCACCCACTTTGTCTCGGTGCAAAAGGACATTACCGAGGAGCGGCGGCGGGATGACGAGCTGCGGCTATTGTCGACCGCGCTTGAGGTGTCGGTGGACCCCGTGCTGATCACCGACCCGGACGGCACGATCACCTATGTGAACGCGGCCTTCGAGGAGCAGACCGGATACAGCCGGAATGAAGCGGTAGGCAAGAATCCGCGGTTCCTTCAGTCCGGTCAGCAGGAGCCCGGGTTCTATCGCGGGATGTGGGAAACACTCGCGCGCGGCGAAGCCTTCCGTGGCGAGTTCGTGAACCGCCGCCGCGACGGCACGCTGATGAACATGGAGCAGAGCATCAGTCCGGTGACCGATGCCCATGGCCGGGTGACGCACTACGTGTCGATCAGCAAGGATGTGACCGATCGAGTGCGCATGGAGGACGAGATCCGGCGCCTGGCGCATACCGACTGGCTGACGGGGCTGGCCAACCGCCTGAGCCTGGGCAACACGCTGGAGGCGGAGATGGAGCGCAGCCGCCGCTACGGACGGCCCCTTTCCCTGATCATGTTCGATATCGACCATTTCAAGGACTTCAACGACGACTACGGTCACGAGACCGGAGATGACGTCCTCAAGCGGCTGGCCGATACGGTGCAGGGCGCGCTGCGCGAGGCGGATGCCCTGGGGCGCTGGGGCGGGGAGGAGTTCATGGTCGTCGTGCCGGAGACCCCTGGCGCGGGCGCCGAGGCCATGGCCGAAAAGCTGCGCAAGGCCGTCGCGGCCATGGAAACGGCGTGCCCGGTGTCGGTTACGGCGAGTTTCGGGGTGACCGAGATGCGCCAGGGCGATACCCCCAAGACCTTCGCCCGCCGCGTGGACGAGGCGATGTATCAGGCCAAGGAGGCGGGGCGCAACCGCGTCGTCTTGCTCTGAGGCCGTGGTTCCGGTAGTGCGGCGGCGGCCCTAACGAAAACGGGCCGACCCCAAAAGGGGCGGCCCGTCCTGTCGGGGATGCCATGCCCCGAGATTGGCAGCGTCCGGACTACGCGCGGCGGCGCAGCACCCAGATCTCCAGCAGGGCCCAGTCTTCGCCCGGATAGTTCTCCTGCTCCAGCGGCGACAGGCGGCGATGGCGGCTGGCGGTGCTACCGACGAATTCCAGGTGTTCCAGCAGCAGGCGCTTGGTCGCGTCGGCCTTTTCGAGGGCGAAGGGGTTCAGGAAGTTGACCAGCATGTAGCCCTCGCGCGGGGTCTCGGCGAAGGAGCGGATCAGCTTCTCGATTGCCGGCGGGTCCAGATAGACCAGCGATGCGGTGGAGATCACGATGTCCGCGTCGGCCATGGCCTTTTCGATCGCGGCCTGGGTCTCCGGTGCGGGCTGGTTCAGGTCGGCCTCGAAGGTTTCGTCGAACAGCCCGGCGCTCTTGCCATAGGCCAGCGCGTTGCCCGAGATGTCGATGCCGGTGGTCTTCATCGGCAGACGGCGCGGGGCGGCGACGGTCTTGCAGGCCTGCTCATCGGCCCAGTTGGCGCGGATCGCCTCGACATCCATGTTGTGGATGGCGGCCATGGTGGTGTTGCCAAAACAGCAGCACAGGTCCACGTAGTTCAGGGTCTTGCCAGTGGCGGCCTGTTTCTCGGCCCAGGGCAGGATCAGCCGGTCGAAGGTTTGCCGGTTGAAGTCGTCGGAGATGTAGTCGAGCGCGTCGATGATGCGCTCCTTGAACGGCACCGGGGTCTCGGCGACGTAGATATCGTCGAAATGCTGTTTCTTCTCCTCGGTCTTCACTTGCGGCTCACTCATCGGCTTTTCCTCGTTGTATAAACCCACCATGCTCGGGGGTATGCGTGTAGAGCGTCAAGTAACGGCACTCACGCCAGTGATGCTGGCATGGCCTCGCGGAGCCCTTCGGCTATGTATCATGAAGGTGTACGCAACGGATTTCTGTCCGGTGCGGGAAGCGAATGATGCCGGTAAGGGGCGTGCATGAAGATCGACTGTTTCAAGGCCTACGACATACGTGGGCGGGTGCCGGACCAGCTCAATCCGGATGTGGTGCGAGCGATCGGGCGCGCCTTCGCCGAGGAGATCCGGCCGGGACGCACGGTCGTCGGGCACGATATCCGCCTTTCCAGCCCGGAACTGGCGCGGGCGCTCACCGAAGGGCTTACGGCGGGCGGGAGTGATGTTGCCGATATCGGCATGTGTGGCACCGAAGAGGTGTATTTCGCCACCGCGCACTATGGGGCCGGTGGCGGGATCATGGTGACGGCCAGCCACAATCCGCTGGACTATAACGGGCTGAAACTGGTACGCAGCGATGCGCGCCCGATCAGCGGGGATTCCGGGCTGCAGGCGATTCGCGTCTGCGCCGAGCGCGGTGACTTCCGGCCCATGCCCCACGGGCAGGTCCGGCACCTGGATCATCGGGCGGACTACATCTCCCGGTTGCTGGCTTCGGTCGACCGCGAAACCTTGCCGAAACTCAAGGTGGTCGTGAACCCCGGCAACGGGGGGGCGGGGCCGGTGCTGGAGGCCCTGGAGCCGCATCTCCCGTTCGAGCTGATCCGCGTCAACTTCGAACCGGATGGGCGTTTCCCCAATGGCATTCCCAATCCATTGCTGCCGGAAAACCGCGCGGCCACCGCGGAGGCGGTGCGCAAGCACGGCGCCGATCTGGGCGTGGCCTGGGACGGCGACTTTGATCGCTGCTTCCTGTTCGACGCCCAAGGCAACTTCATCGAGGGGTATTACATCGTGGGCCTGCTGGCCGAGGCATGCCTGGAGGGGCACGCCGGGGAGCGCATCGTCCATGATCCGCGCCTGACCTGGAACACCATTGAGATGGTGTGTGCCGCGGGGGGCGAACCCATCCAGTCCAAGACCGGACACGCCTTCATGAAGGAGCGGCTGCGCCACGAGGATGGAATCTACGGGGGCGAGATGAGTGCTCACCACTACTTCCGGGACTTCTACTACTGCGATACCGGGATGTTGCCCTGGTTGCGGGTGGCCGAGCTCATGGGCCGACGCGGCCAGGCATTGGGCGAGATGGTGGCCGAGCGCATGGCGCGCTTCCCCTGCAGCGGCGAGCTGAACTTCGAGGTCGAGGACGCCGCCGCCGCCACCGATCGGGTGATGCAGGCCTACGCGTCGGAAGCCGTGGGGCTGGATCATACGGACGGCGTCAGCCTGGAATTCGCGGACTGGCGCTTCAACCTGCGCAGTTCCAATACCGAGCCGCTGTTGCGGTTGAATGTGGAGACCCGCGCCGATCCGGCCCTGCTGGAACGCCGCGTGGACGAGATTTCACGCCTGATACGGGGGTAAGGCCGATGGAACATACGCAAAGCCGGACGGAACTGCAGCCGGTGATCCTGGCCGGCGGATCGGGGACTCGGCTGTGGCCGGTATCGCGCAGTCACTACCCCAAGCAGTTCCTGCCCCTGACCGGGGAGCAGACGTTGCTGCAGCAGACGGCCGAGCGGCTCGACGGCCTGGGCGCGTCGGCGCCCCTGGTGCTGGCCAACGTCGAGCATCGCTTCCTGGCGGCCGAGCAGTTGCGGGCGGCAGGTGTGGAGCATGCCCGCATCGTGCTGGAGCCGGAGGGGCGCAATACCGCCCCGGCGATCGCCCTGGCCGCATTGCAGGCGCAGGCGGAAGGGCGCGACCCGTTGTTGCTGATCTTGGCGGCGGACCACCACATCGGTGATCCCGAGGCCTTCCAGGCCGCCGTGGCGCGAGCCATGACGCTGGCGGAGGCGGGCCACCTGGTGACCTTCGGGATCGTGCCTACCGCTGCGGAGACCGGTTATGGCTACATCCAGCAGGGTGAGTCCCTGGGGGAGGCCGGGGCGCGAGTGGCGCGTTTCGTCGAGAAGCCGGATGCCGTCACCGCGCGCGAGTACGTCGACAGTGGCGATTACCTCTGGAACAGCGGCATGTTCGTGTTCCGCGCCTCGCTGTACATGCAGGAGTTGCAGCGTTTTGAACCGGGCATCGTCGAGGCTTGTCGCGCCGCGCTGGAGGGCGCCCGCGAGGACCTCGACTTCCTGCGGGTGGACCCGGAGGCCTTCGCCGCGGCCCCGAACATCTCGGTGGACTACGCCGTGATGGAGCGCACCGAGCACGCCGCCGTCACACCGCTGGCCGCCGGTTGGAGCGACATCGGCTCGTGGTCCGCTCTGGCGGGCGTGCGTGGCGTGGATGAGCAGGGCAACACCCTGCGCGGGGACTGCCTGCTGGAAGATAGCGAGGGCTGCGTGGTGGATGCCGACGGCTTGCTGGTCGCCGGCATTGGCCTGCGCAACCTGGCCGTGGTCGCCACCCGTGACGCCGTACTGGTTGCCGACCGCGACCGCGTCCAGGACGTCAAACTCATCGTTGAGCGCCTGAAAGCCGACAACCGCAGCGAGCACGTCAATCACACAGCGGTTTATCGTCCCTGGGGGTGCTACGAATCCATCGATACCGGGGCGCGCTATCAGGTCAAGCGCATCACCGTGAACCCCGGTGCGCGTCTTTCCCTGCAGATGCATCATCATCGGGCCGAACATTGGGTAGTAGTCAGCGGCACCGCGCGGGTGACCAATGGCGAGCAGAACTACCTGGTCACCGAGAACGAATCGACCTTCATCCCGATTGGCCAGGTTCACTGCCTGGAGAACCCCGGCGCGCTCCCGCTGGAATTGATCGAGGTGCAATCCGGCAGCTACCTCGGCGAGGATGACATTGTCCGCCTGGAGGACGTGTACGGCCGCGCGTGACCGGGCATCGGGTGGTTCCGGGAATGCTATGATCCGCCCTTTTGGGCGGCGCGCGAACGGGGCGTGGCCTGCGAGCGGGAGTTGGCATGGCCAAAGTGGCATTGATCACCGGGATTACCGGGCAGGACGGGGCCTACCTGGCCGAGTTTTTGCTGGACAAGGGCTACGAGGTGCACGGCATCAAGCGCCGCTCCTCTCTGTTTAATACCGATCGTATCGACCACCTGTATCAGGATCCGCACGAGAGTGATCGCCGGTTCATCCTGCATCACGGGGATCTGACCGATTCGACCTGCCTGATCCGCATCATTCAGCAGGTGCAGCCGGACGAGATCTACAATCTCGCCGCGCAGTCGCATGTCGCGGTCTCGTTTGAGGAGCCGGAGTACACCGCCAACTCCGATGCCCTGGGCACGCTCCGCGTGCTGGAGGCGATCCGCATCCTCGGTATGGAGCAGACCACGCGCTTCTATCAGGCCAGCACCTCGGAGCTCTACGGGAAGGTTCAGGCCACCCCGCAGGACGAGGCCACCCCGTTCTATCCGCGCAGCCCGTATGCGGTGGCCAAGCTGTATGCCTACTGGATCGTGGTGAATTACCGCGAGGCCTACGGGATGTATGCCTGCAACGGCATCCTGTTCAACCACGAATCGCCGGTGCGCGGCGAAACCTTCGTCACCCGCAAGATTACGCGCGCCCTGGCGCGCATCAAGCTGGGGCTGCAGGAACGGCTCTATCTGGGCAACCTGGATGCCAAACGGGACTGGGGACATGCCCGTGACTACGTCGAGATGCAGTGGCTGATGCTGCAGCAGGAAACCCCGGACGACTACGTGATCGCCACCGGCGAACAGCACAGCGTGCGCGACTTCGTGGATGCCGCGGCGCGCGAACTGGGCATGAGTATCGAATGGCGCGGCGAGGGCGTGGACGAACAGGGATTCGACGAAAAGGGCCGCTGCATCGTGTCGGTGGACCCGCGCTATTTTCGTCCCACCGAGGTCGAGACCCTGTTGGGGGATGCCAGCAAGGCCAAGCGCGAGCTGGGCTGGGAGCCGCGCATTCGCTTTGACGAACTGGTGGCCGAGATGGTGCGCGAGGACCTCAGGAGCGCCGAGCGGGACGAGCTGGTGCGCGACCACGGCTACCGGACCCTGAGCCGCCATGAGTAAATCGCAACGCGTCTTCATCGCCGGACACCGGGGGATGGTGGGCAGCGCGGTGTGTCGCCAGCTCGAGGACTGGCCGGGGGTGGAACTGCTGACCCGTAGCCACGCGGAGCTGGACCTGACCGATCAGGCGGCGGTCGAGGCCTTCATGCGCGTGGAACGCCCGGATCAGGTCTATCTGGCGGCGGCGAAGGTCGGGGGTATCCATGCCAACAACACCTATCCGGCCGAGTTCATCCGCGACAACCTCGCGATCCAGACGAACGTGATCCATGGCGCGCACATCGCGGGCGTGCGGCGGCTGCTCTTTCTCGGGTCCAGCTGCATCTATCCGCGCGAGGCGCCGCAGCCGATCCCCGAGGAGGCCCTGCTGTTCGGGCCGCTGGAGCCGACCAACGAGCCCTACGCGATTGCAAAGATCGCCGGCATCAAGCTGTGCGAGAGCTACAACCGGCAGTACGGCACGGATTACCGCTCGGTGATGCCGACCAACCTCTACGGCCCGGGTGACAACTATCACCCGGAGAACAGCCACGTGATTCCCGGGCTCATCCGGCGCTTTCACGAGGCGAAGCGGGCCGGAGCCGGGCATGTGACCGTCTGGGGGAGTGGCACCCCGCGCCGGGAGTTCCTCCACGTGGATGACATGGCGGCGGCCTGTGTGCACGTGATGAACCTCGATCACGTGACCTACGCAGAACACACGCAACCGATGCTGAGCCATATCAACGTCGGCACCGGCGAGGATCTTGCGATCGCCGACCTGGCGCGGCTGGTGGCCCGGGTGGTGGGCTTTTCCGGCGAACTGCGTTTTGACACGTCGCGCCCGGACGGGACGCCGCGCAAACTGCTGGATGTCTCGCGACTCGCGGCGCTGGGATGGAAGGCCCGAATCGAACTTGAAGAGGGGCTCTCCGGGGCCTATGCCGAGTTCCTGGAACGCGGCGGAGATCGGCCGTGACCGAGCCCACCTCGCGTCCGATTCGGGTCAAGTTTCTCTCGACCATGCGCGAGGGTATCTGGCGCCATCAGTTGCCGGACGGCGAGGGGCGCTGGGGGCGCTGCGAGTTCGTTTTCGACCCCGCGGTAACGGACTACGACTGGCTGGTGGTCTACGACGAATTTCCTTCCAACACCGGGCGCAACCGGCACTACAGCGAACAGCTGACCTGTGGGGCCGAGCGCACGCTCCTGGTAACCATGGAGCCGCCGTCCATCAAGTCCTACGGCCGGCGTTTTACCCGGCAGTTCGGGCGCGTGCTGACCTCGCACCCGGAATGGGCCCTCAAGCACCGGCGGCGCATCCATTCCCAGCAGGGGATGCTCTGGTACTACGGTTTCGGCAGTCAGGGCGAGCGGCCGTACAACGAGATGCTCGCGAGGCCGCCGCTGGAGAAGACCCGCGAGATCGCCACCATGTGCTCGGCGAAACGCCAGCGCCACACCTTGCACCGGCGGCGCTATGACTTCACCTGGGCGCTGAAGGCCGAGCTGCCGGAACTGGAGATCTTCGGCAAGGGGGTGCAGCCGCTGGATGACAAGGCCGAGTGCCTGGACGCGTACCGGTACCACCTGGCGGTGGAGAATTACGTGGGCGCGCACCACTGGACCGAGAAGCTGGCGGACGCCTTTCTCGGCGCGACGCTCCCGTTTTACTACGGTGCGCCCAATGCGGCGGACTATTTTCCGCCGGAAAGCTTCATCGCGATTGATATCGATGACGTTGAGGGGACGGCGGAACGCATTCGCCACGCCATCCGCGACAACGAATACGAGCAGCGCCTGCCACACATCCTCGAGGCCCGGCGCCGGGTACTGGAGGAGTACAACGAGTTCGCCGTGGTCTCGCGGATTATCGAGGCCGCACACGACACCGAGCCGGCTGGTCCCACGGGGCAGTGGATCCATTCTCGTCGCGCCCTGCGGCGCCGCGATCCGCTGGCCGCTCTGGAAGGAGCCTGGGAGAAGGTCAGCCAGCGCATCGGCCACCTCGCCGGACGTACCTGAACTGGCCGCTTTGCGGTTCAGCCGAAGTCGCGGGAGTGGGTGGCGAGTTCGCCGAGCCAGGTGCTGCGGTCGATCAGGCGCTGCACGATCAGGTGGCCGACGCCCTCGCTGTACTGCCACTCGCCGTGGGCCTCCAGCAGGCGGCCGTGCAGGGCCTCGGCGCGAAAGCGTTCCACCCGGTCCGGCCAGACGATCAGGTTCAACGTACCGGTCTCGTCCTCCAGGGTCAGGAATACTGTGCCGTTGGCCGAGCCGGGGCGCTGGCGGGTGATCACGAGGCCGGCGTAGCGGGCCCGGCTGTAGCCGGGCTGTTCGAGTAGCCGGGCGGCGGTGGATAACCGGTGCTGTTCCAGGAACGGGCGCATCAGCGCCAGTGGGTGCGGGCCCAGGCTCAGGCCCTGGGTGGCGTAGTCCTGCACCAGGTCGTCCACCGCATCCGGGCGGGGCAGCAACGGGGTCACGTCGGCCTCGCGCACGGTCTCGCCCGGTCCCTCGGCGAACAGCGGCAGGGGCTCCTCCACCGCCTCGGTGGCCCAGCGTGCCTGGTGGCGATTGCCGGCCAGGCCCTTGAGCGCGTCGGCGCGGGCCAGGCGATTGGCCTGGGCGCGGGTGAGGGCGGCGCGGGCCACCAGGTCCGGCACGTCCGCGAAGGCTCGCTCAACGCGGGCGGTGACCACGCGCTCGGCGACGTCGCGGGCCAGCCCGCCGACGCGGTTCAGGCCCAGGCGCAGGGCCAGCGCATCGCTCCCGGCCAGCGGTTCCACCGTGCACTCCCAGTCACTGCAGCGCACGTCCACCGGGCGGACCTCCACGCCGTGGCGGCGGGCGTCGGCGACGATCTGCGCCGGGGCGTAGAAGCCCATCGGCTGGCTGTTCAGCAGCGCGCAGGCAAAGATCGCCGGTTCGTGGCACTTGAGCCAGGACGAGACATAGGTGATCAGCGCAAAGCTGGCCGAGTGCGACTCGGGGAATCCGTATTCGCCGAAGCCGAGGATCTGCTTGTACAGCTGCTCGGCGAATCTCTCCGGATAGCCGCGTTCGCGCATGCCGTCCATCAGGCGCTCGCGGTAACGCGCGAGCTGGCCGGTGCGGCGCCAGGCACCGATCGCACGGCGCAGCCCGTCCGCCTCGCCGGCGGAGAAGCTGGCCGCAACCATCGCCAGCTCGATCACCTGCTCCTGGAAGATCGGCACGCCCAGCGTGCGTCCGAGCACGCGTTTCACCTCTGCATTCGGATAGCGCACCCGCTCCGGGTGGGCGCGGCGCTTGAGATACGGGTGCACCATCTCGCCCTGGATCGGGCCGGGGCGCACGATGGCGATCTCGATCACCAGGTCGTAGAAGTTCGCGGGCTTCAGGCGCGGCAGCATGCTCATCTGCGCGCGCGACTCGATCTGGAACACGCCCAGGGTGTCGGCCTTCTGCAGCATGCGATAGACCGCCGGATCCTCGGCGGGAATGTCGGCCAGGCCCCAGTCGCGGCCCCGGTGATGCGCCATCAGCTCCAGCGCGCGGCGCACGCAGGAAAGCATCCCCAGCGCCAGCACGTCGATCTTCAGCAGGCCCACCGCGTCCAGATCGTCCTTGTCCCACTGGATCACCGAACGTTCCGGCATGGCCGCGTTCTCGATGGGGACCAGCTCGTCCAGCCGGCCGTCGGCGATCACGAAGCCGCCGGTGTGCTGCGACAGGTGGCGCGGGAAGCCGAGCAGCTCGGCGGTCAGCGTCTGCCACTGCCGGGCCAGGGCGCCGTCCGGGTCCAGCCCGACCTCGCGCAGGCGCTCGGCGGGGATGCCGTCGTCCCACCAGGCGAGGTTGGCGGTCAGCGCATCCAGCCGCGCGCGCGAGATGCCCAGCGCCCGGCCGACGTCGCGCAGGGCGCTGCGGCGGCGATAGCGGATCACCGTGCAGGCCAGTGCGGCGCGCTCGCGGCCGTAGCGCCGGTAGATGTACTGGATCACCTCCTCGCGGCGTTCGTGCTCGAAGTCGACGTCGATGTCCGGCGGCTCGCCGCGCTCGGCGGAGATGAAGCGCTCGAACAGCATGCTGGAGCGCGAGGGATCCACTGCGGTGATGCCAAGTGCGTAGCACACAGCCGAGTTGGCGGCCGAGCCGCGCCCCTGGCACAGGATCCCGCGGCCGCGGGCAAAGCACACGATGTCGTACACGGTCAGGAAGTACGGCTCGTAGCCCAGCTCGCGGATGATGCCCAGTTCGCGTTCGATCTGTTCGCGCACCGGGGCCGGGATGCCATCGGGCCAGCGCTTGAGCGCGCCCTTGAGGGTCTCCTCGCGCAGGTAGGCGGACGGGGTCATGGTCTTCGGCAACGGGTCGGTGGGGTAGCGGTAGGTGACCGCGTCCAGCGAGAAGTCGCAGTCCCGCGCGATGGCCACACTGGCCTCAAGCCAGGCGGCGGGATACAGCGTGGCCAGTTCGGCCCGCGGGCGCAGGCAGCGTTCCCCATTGGGGAAGCGTTCCTGCGCCGCCTCCGCGACCGTCGAACGCAGGCGCAGGGCGGTCAGCACGTCCTGTAGTGCTCGCCGGCCGCGCCGGTGCATGTGCACGTCGCCGCAGGCGACGAGCGGGAGTCCAGTGGCGGTTCCCAGCGTCCGGGCGCGGGTCGTCAGGGTGGCATCTTCGGGGGTACGCAACTGGCTCACGGCCAGGTGGCCCTGACCTGGGGCGGCCCATCCGGACAGCCAGTGGGCCGCTTCGGCGAGCGACGCCCCTGGGCTGTCGGCCTCGACCCGCAGCAGGCTGTGCCAGCCGGTGCGGCTCTCGGCGGGCAGGGCATCCAGGTCGGCGCGCGTCAGGTGGTAGTGTCCCTTGTCCGCCGCGCCGCGGGCCCGAGTGATCAATCGACACAGGGCGGAATACCCCGTGGGATTGCGCACCAGAAGCGTCAGGGTGGGGCCATCGGCCAGCCGGAAGGTCGCCCCCAGGATCAGGTGTAACCCACATTCCTTTGCTGCCGAGTGTGCTCGTACTACACCAGCCAGCGAGGCGATATCGGTCAGCGCCAGCGCGCGATAGCCCAGTGCCTGCGCCTGCTCGACCAGTTCCTCCGGGTGCGAAGCCCCGCGCAGGAACGAGAAGTTGCTGAGCGTCGTCAGTTCGGCATAGGCCGGGGGGGCGCCGGCATGCTTGCGGGTGGGGGGATGGGCTGCGGATTCCATATACTGTCGATATATACAGTATATGGAATCCGTCCCACAATGACCGGGGGGATCGCCAACCCATTACGCTTCAACGCGGTGCCGGGATAACAGGCCACCTGACGAACCTTCGCCGGTTTTTGTAACCGGCTGTGTACACTGAGCCAAAATCCTCATGTATTCGCTGCGTGCCTGGAGACCCCATGCGCTACGTCCTGCTCCCGGTGGTGCTGATTGCCCTGATCTTTGCGCTGGGGAATGTGGTGCTGTTCAATGCGTTGCCGAAACCGGACCGGCTGAAAGAGCCGCTGGCGCTGGAGTACGGGACTTCGTCGGAGCAGTTCCGGCGGGACATGGGCCTGCTCCTGCAGCAGCCGATCATGAGCGGCAACCGCATTGACCTGTTACAGGACGGCGAGGCCATCTACGCGGCCAAGATCGAGGCGATCGAAAACGCCGAGCATTCGGTCACCTTCGAGGTGTACGAGTACTGGGGCGAGCAGGCGGCGATTTTCTCCGAGGTCCTGGCGCGTGCGGCGGAACGCGGGGTTCGGGTGCATGCCATGCTGGATTTCCTTGGTTCGCGCGATGCTGACCCGGAGATGTTCGAGCGCATGGAAGAGGCCGGGGTGGAGCTGGTGCGCTGGCGCGAGCCGTCCTGGTACCAGTTGTCGCGCTTCAATCACCGCACGCACCGCAAGCTATTGGTGGTGGACGGTCATACCGGTTTCATCGGGGGAGCCAACGTGGCCGATCCCTGGGTTGACGGTGACGACCGCGATGGCTATCGCGACAATCACTTCCGCATCCAGGGCCCGGTGGTCGGCAATCTGCAGGCGGTGTTCCTGGAGACCTGGCTGGACGCCACGGGGCGGATGCCCACCGGCGAGGCGTATTTCCCCGAGCTGTCCGAAATGGGGGATCGCGACGCCCAGATGGTTAACAGTGCCCCGCGCGAGGGGCGTCACCGGGTGCGCCTGATGTTTCTGCATGCCATCGCCGCGGCGGAAGAGCACATCACGATCGGTACGGCCTATTTCTATCCCGATCCGCGGTTCCTGGAGGTACTGGAGGAGGCGGCCGACCGGGGCGTCCGTATTCGCGTGCTCGTCCCGGGCGACAGCATGAACTTCGGTTTCTTCCGTCATGCATCGGTCAATCGCTGGCGGCCGATGCTCGAATCCGGGGTGGAACTGTACGAGTATCATCCGCGCATGTACCACTCCAAGCTGATGGCGATCGACGACCGCTGGGCCAGTATCGGCTCCGCGAATCTGCACAACCGGTCGTTTCGTCTGAACGACGAGGCCAACCTGAACATCTGGGACGAAGGCTTCGCCCGCGAGATCCGCGAACTGATCGAGGTGGACAAGGCCGATGCCGAGCGCCTGACCATCGAGGACTGGGAGAACCGGCCGCTGCGGCGACGCCTGGCGGGGTGGATCACGCACCTGATTGGTCCCTATCTTTGATGCACCCATTCCGACCCCCACGGCAGGAGCACGCCATGACATCCCCCACGGCCGGCCAGACCCCTTCGTTCGACATCGGGGTCATTCATCTGCCCGAGGGCGGGGCGATTGGCATGACTCGTTGCCCCGGCAAGCGGCCGGATGGAACGAGTTGCGCGGCGCAGGACGTGCAGGCGGATCTGGCGGCGCTGTGGGACTGGGGTGCGAACGTGCTCGTGACCCTGAATCAGGGGTCCGAGCTAACTGATCTGGGTGTTCCGGATCTCGGGAAGACCGTTCGGGCGGCGGGGATGCGCTGGCTGCATCTCCCGATCGGCGACATGGCCGCTCCCGATCGGCCCTGGGAAGAGGGTTGGCAGGATGTCGGGCCGCAGGTCCACCAGCGGTTGCGGGCCGGCGAGCGCGTGGTGTTCCACTGCGGGGGCGGTCAGGGCCGTGCGGGCACCATTGCTGCCCTGACCCTCATCGAACGCGGGCTTGCGCCGGAGGCGGCCATCCGGGAGGTCCGGTCGGCCCGTCCCGGCGCGATCGAAAGCCCCGACCAGGAACGCTACCTGCGCAGCTTGCCGCGCACGGACTGAGGTGCGTTTCAGGAGTGGTTCAACGGCCGCGCGACGATAAAGGCATCCGCGAGCGTATCCCCTTCCTGTGCCTCGAGGGCGGCCATCGCGGCTGCGCGCGCGTCGAACAGGCCGATGCGAACCCGGTAGCGTTCGGAGGCCGGCTCGGGTCCGTCCACGACCTCCAGGCGGCTGGCAAGCCCGCGGGCCTTCAGGATCCGGTCCAGCTTCCGGGCGTTTTCCAGTTCGGTGAATACGCCGGCCTGGATGGAATACAGCTCCTCGGGTGCGGAGGCGGCTTCGCTCCGCTCATGCTGGCGTTCCGGCGTGGGTTCCGCCAGCGACGGCTCCTGGCTTTTCCGCTCAATGCGGCCGGAATGGCGAGCCGGCGAGAAGAGTGGCAATGCGGTGTCATCGCCGGCGCGGGTCGACAAGGGTGCCGGGGTATCCAGCCAAGACGCGCGGGCGCGTCCGGATTCCGGCGCCGAGCCCGTGTTCTCGGTTGCCGGCGATTCGGGCTCGGCGACAAGCGGTCCGGGGGCCCCGATCGCGGCGCCCGAAAAGACACCCAGAACGAATAGCAGGACCGTGGCCAGCGGGGTGCCCAGCACCAGGAGGAACAGTTGGCGTCGGGTAAGGAACAGATTGATCATCTTATGACCCTCCTTGGCAATCTTTGCCTTTTCGTCATCGAGGGGCGGGACCTCCGTCGGGCGACGGAAAAATGACGTTTCCGCCCTCTTGTAGCGATATGCAAACAAGATGCCAGTTATGGGTCGGGCCGGGAGGCGAGAGGTTCGTGGAAGACTGTCTGCTTGGGTGCGATGATGCGCGCAGGGCCTGGCGAGGGTTCGTACGGCCCTTGTCCCTGCCGCGCTGCCCTACCGGTCCTTGGCGAGAAGCCTGATGCGAAGTGCGATCTACGATCTCCTGATCCTGCGACTGACCGCCCGCTGGTATGCGGAGGCCCTGGAGCGGATGCCAGATGGCGCGCGAGTGCTGGATGTGGGCATCGGCACGGCGGGGGCATTGCTGGCCAATGCCGAGCGGGCGCGGCACAAGCAGTTGCACCTGACCGGGATCGACATCGATGGCGACTACGTCCGGCGGGCGCGGCGCCGGTTGCAGGAATCAACCCTGGCCGACTGCGCCGCGGTATTTCGGGAATCCGTGTACGACCACGCGGGTGGTCCCTACGACGTGGTGTACTTTTCCGCGAGCTTCATGCTGCTGCCCGATCCGGAACAGGCCCTGCGCCACTGCAAGGGGCTGCTCGCGCCAGGCGGCCGGTTCCTGTTCACGCAGACCATCCAGCGCCACCCGGCGCGCTGGGTCGAGATCCTCAAGCCCCTGCTGCTGCGGATCACGACCATCGATTTCGGGCACGTGACCTACGAGGCGGATCTCCGCGCCCAGCTCGCGGCCGCGGATCTGGTGGTGGAGGAATGGAGCGTGCTGGCCACCCATGGGTCGCGTGCTTCCTGCCTCGTGGTGGCGTGTCCGGCGAGCGAGGGCGCCGGATCAGGCAATGGGCTTGCGCGCCAGGATCATGTAGTTGACGCTCATGGATCGTGACAGCCACATCCGGCGGTTGAGCGGATTGACCCTGACCCCCGTCTGCGTCATGGGCTCCAGGCCGTCCCGTGCCAGTAGGTCCCGCGTTTCCCGGGGCGTGACGAATCGCTTCCACTGATGGGTGCCTCGGGGCAGGATGCGGAAGAGGTACTCGGCCCCGACAATGGCGACCACGAACGAGACCGGATTGCGGTTGATCGTGGCCACGAAGGTGTGACCGCCGCGGCGGAGCATGCGATTGACGCTCCCCATGAACGCCGGCAGGTCCGCGACGTGTTCGACCACCTCCATGTTGAGGATCACATCGAAGTCTTCTCCGCGCTCCGCGAGGGCCTCCGCCGTGTTGACCTCGTACTGGATATCGAGGCCTTGCTCGTCGGCGTGATGCCGGGCCGCGGCGATGTTGCGGTCCACCACGTCCACGCCCAGCACGTCCGCACCGAGGCGGGCCATGGCCTCGCTCAACAGGCCTCCGCCGCAGCCGATGTCCAGCATGCGCAGGCCGGCCAGGGGGCGGTCGGCTTCCGGGTCCCGTCCGAGCGAGTGGCAGAGCTGATCCCGGATGTAGTCGGTGCGCAGGCGATTCAGCACGTGCAGGGGCCAGAGTCTGCCATCCGGTTGCCACCACATCTCGGCCAGGGCGCGGTAGCGCTCCACCTCGTTCGGATCGACGGTTCGGTCGCGTTCCACATCCGGAGAATTCATTGGCTGCGCGGCTCACCATGTATGTGAAGGTTACTTTCGGACCACGCGATCCCGTTTTTGATCGCACCCGGCCAGGATCGATGCGATGGTGGCCCTTCGTCAGAAGCGGGCCGAGGTAGATCGAATGGGGCAGACGATCATCGGGGTGGACCTGTCCGGTCCCGGGAGTGCCGCGCATACCTCCGTCGCCGTGTTCCGTGAACAGGGTGGGGCGCTCGATCTGTTGGAGCTGGTGGCGGGGGCCAATGACCAGGCGATCCTCGACCGTGTACCCGCGGGCGCGATTGTGGGGCTGGATGCGCCCTTGTCGTATTCGCCCATCGGAGGCAGCCGCACATCCGACCAGTCCCTGCGACGCGTGGCGGTCGAACACGGATTGCCGGCCGGAACCGTCATGGCACCTTCCGCACCGCGCATGGCCTACCTGACGCTGCGGGGCGTGGCGGTCAGCCGCATGCTCCGCAGCGAGCGCCCGGACGCCCGGGTGGTGGAGGTACACCCCACCGTGGCGATGGTCCTGAGGGACGCCTCGGTGGCGACATTGAAGGCCATGAAGCATGATTCAGAGGCGCGCCGCGAGCTGCTGGTCTGGCTGGAGGGTCAGGGGCTCCACGGGGTGTGCGATCTCGATCAGGTCAGCGATCACTCGGTGGCCGCCTGTGCCGCGGCCGTGGCGGCCTGGTGGTGGAGCCAGGGCAGCCCCGCCTGGATCCACCCGGCCGAGCCGCCGCTGCATCCGTTCGACTTCGCCTGCTGACGGGCTGCTTCGATCAGAGGTGACGGCGCATCTGCCCGACCAGTACGGCCTGGATGCGGAGTCGGTCCGGGGCGACGAAGAGGGGCGCATAGGTCCGAGTCTCCGCGTGCAGCAGGACGACATTCGGGGGCTGCTCGATACGCTTGAGGGTGGCTTCTTCGCCATTGATCAGGACCACGAGGATCTCGCCGTTGCGGGCATGGTTGCGCGATTCGATCACCACCCAGTCGGGTTCTACCCCATTTCTGCGGACGGTTTGGAAAGGGCTGAAAACTTCAGATCCTGAACGGCGATGCGGCGCCGCATCCTTGGATTGTGGAACCGCTCAATGTAGCCAAACAGATCGTCGCGTACCACGAGTCGGGGCATGCCCTTCTGGCGTATTTGTTACCCAAGGCTGATGCTCTCGAAAAGGCGACCGTGATCCCGCGCGGGCACGCCCTTGCGGTAACGGCGCAGGTGCCCGAGGAGGAGCGCTACAATTTCGGCGAGTCCTACTTGCGCGACAAGATCGCGGTGATGTTCGGGCGGGCGTCTGGCCGAATCTCTGGTATTCAACGAGGCTCGCGCTCGGGAGACACTGGAAAAACACCGCGAAGCATTCGAAACCCTTGCCCAGGCCCTGGCGGAACAGGAAACCCTGGAGGTGGAAGCAATCCGCGAGATCCTGAAGGATCAGGCGATGGAAGGGCAGGCGTGACGCTCTTCCGCCGCGGGCTTGACTACACCCGTCATGAAAACCCCTGCATGGAGGAAGCACCATGAGCCTTGCCGACAAGCATGTCGCCATCCTCGCAGAAGATAATTACCAGGAGCTGGAGCTGCACTATCCACGGCTGCGCATGCTGGAAGCCGGGATGCGGGTTTCCGTTGTGGGCGCCGGCAAGCCGGAATACGCCAGCGCCAAGGGCTATACGGTGAAGGCGGACGTCAGTGCCGTCGGGGTCGATGCGAACGACCTTGATGCGCTGATCATCCCGGGCGGCATGGCACCCGACAAGATGCGGAGGCATCGGGCAATGGTCGATCTGGTGTGCGCCGTGGACCAGCGTGGCGGGCTGGTGGCCTGGATCTGTCACGGTGGCTGGATGGCCGTATCGGCCAACATACTGGCCGGGCGGCGGGTGACCTCGTTCCATTCGATCCGTGACGATATGGTCAACGCAGGTGCCGACTGGTTCGACGAGGAAGTCGTGCAGGATGGCAACCTGATCAGTAGCCGCACGCCGGATGACTTGCCTGCATTTTGTCGGGTGTTGCTCGAAAAACTGGGCTGATTCCCCCGCACATACAGCAGAGGGCTTTAGTTCGAGCCAGCAGGCCCTAGTCCCGGACCAATGCTTCCGCTAACGGATGTATTGGGGCGTGTTCAGGGCGCAGCTTTATATGCTGCGGATCCTTGGTTCGCAGCGGACCCATGCAATTCACGAAGAACAAGGATACGGACGAGATGAGTGATCGCGAACAATACGTCGAGAAGATGAAAGCAAAAATTGACGAATGGAACCACGACCTGGGAAAGCTGGAGGCGAAGGCCAAGCAGGCGGATGCGGATCTGCGCGCCAAGTACGAAGAGCAAATCCAGGAACTGCGTAAACGGCGCGACGAGGCCGAGGAACGGCTACGCCAGGTGCGCGAGGCGAGCGAGGATTCGTGGAAGGAGTTGCGGGAAGGAATGGAGTCCGCCTGGGATGACATGGCAAAGGCACTTCGAAACGCTTCGGATCGCTTCCGGTAAGAACGAGGCCTGGCGAAATGGAAACGGTCGCGCGAGCCGCGTCGCCGCCCCGATCGCCTTTTCTTGCTCCCCGGCCCAGTGCCTGGCATTGCCAGAGGCATGGCCGCGAGTCCGTCCCGGGGGGCGGTGCGTCCCCGGTGGAGGAAGGTCGCTTCGGTGGGTTCAGCCCAGCGTGGTGTGGCCCGCGCCTGCTGGTTCGCGAATAACCGCCATACTCGTGGGCGACCGCCCTCGGCGTGGTGTTTCCGAGTGTGGAACGGGTCCGCACCGCAGTAAGCGGTGTCTGGTGCGGATCAGAAAGAAGACAGCCCGGTTGCCTCCATCATCCGGTAGCGCCAGTAGCGCAGCCGGGAGTCGTCGGCATATTCCTGGTAGGGGAGGCTGTGAACCCGGTCCGGCTCGTTGTGCCAGCGGGTATCGAAGAATTGGGCGGCATCGGCGATAACCGGAGTCCCGGCCTCGGCCTGAATCTGCACGTTGGTCTCCAGGTTGAAATTGTCCAGGTTGCGCCGGGTGAAGTTCGCGGAGCCCGCAAGCAGCGTGGCATCTCCATCGCGAGGACGATGCAGGAGCATCTTCGCGTGGCACTGCTCGCCCTGGGTATTGCACCAGCGCACCGAGACGCCCCCGGCGTTCAGTTCCAGCGCCGCTTGCCGGTTGGGTAGTCCCTGCTTTTTCCGGCCGAATGCATCACGGTTCGGATCGAGAAGCACCCGCAGGTCGACGCCGCGCTGCTGCGCGGCCAGAAGGGCCTTCACGATGGCCCGGTGCGAGAGGTAAAACATCCACAGGTCCAGCTGGTCCCCGGGATCCGAGGCGTCAATCATCTCCAGGGCGGCGTCGCGGATCCGTGACTCGGTCAGGACTCGGATCCCGACGGGCGAATCGACGGCTCCGTTCGCTTCCACGCGATCCGGAAGGGCCGTTCGGGTTCCATTCGAGAACTCTGCGACCGCGCGCTCGGTGTGCAGCAGGTCGATGGCCGCGGCGCCCCGGAAACGCACGGCGATGTTGTCGTGCCGGCTGCTGGCGTCATGCGGATTCCCCGAGGTCACCAGTCCGGTCCAGCCGTCCGGCCCATCCGTGACCAGCGTCTTGCGGTGGTTCGCCTTGAAGTTTAGAAGCGCAAGGTACGTGCGCAGGGTGACGGGTGTATCGCCCACCGGGTTCGGGAGCCAACCACCATGCGAACTGTTGCCGAACCACTGACAACAGATGCGCCAGGTGGCCGACCACAGGGGGTTGGGATCGCGCAGGGCCCGCAGATCCGTTTCGATCACGGGGATCCCCTGCGCCTCCAGCCGGGAGAGCAGGGGCTGCTTGATGCCGCCGTAGAGGGTGTTGAAGGGATCGGTGATCAGCAGCGCCTCGACCCCGGGGCGTTGTGCGTGCCACTCCGCCAGTCCGAGGACGAACTCGCTTGAGAGTGGACGATGCGCAGCCTCGGACGTCGCCGCAAACTGGTTCACCAGAAAGAAATCCGCGACGACCAGCGACTGCGCCTGTCCGATCATCTCCAGGGCGGCATCGAATATCTCCTGCTCTGTGTGCTGATTGCCCTGCGTGTCCGTCCATGTGGCATCCGCGAGGAACTCGACCCCCTCGGCGGGATGGTAGGGCGTGACGACATCGAGCCCTTCGGGAAGCGGCTTGTACAGGTGGTAGGCGCCGGTCGAGAGGTAGACAGCCAGCAACCCAAGCAGGAACCAGCGCCCGCGCCTCATGCGCAGCCCGAAGCGCCGGCGGCCAGGGACGAACGCGGCGGCGTTCCGGTCCTGGCACCATCGCCGATCAGGCCGTGATCCTCGATCGGCACATAGCCGTCCAGAGGTGGCGGGGGCATCTCAGTGACGTTCAACGGGACCCCTCCGATGGTGGGCTACACTGATGTCAGGGAACCCGCCCGGCTGCGGTGGCGGGTGGCCCCTGAAGCGCAACTGCTTGTCCGGGCCGTAGGACCGCGTAGCGTCTGCCTAGAGACTGGGGTTTGGTGGCGAAGTCTGTCAATGCGCAGGCGGGTGCCTGGACGCCAGTGCCGGACAAGTGGTCTCGCGATCCCGGCTTCGGCGAGAGCATCGCCGCGAACGGTGTGATGCTGGAAAAGGCCCGGGACGCCGGTGTGGAGACCGGCCTCGGCGGTCGGGCCCCGAACGACTACCCGGAGTTCGCCGCGTTTCGGGTGGAGCAGGGGATCGAACGCATCCTGGTGAGTGTCCGGACAGCTTCATGGTGAAGCGGAGGGTCGCGCAGGCCGAATGCACAGAGGAACTCGCAGCCGATGAGTGGGGCGCTACGCCGATACCCGGATTCGGTACTTGAGAACATCCGCGCGCAAGCACCGGAGGAAATACGATGCAACCGATCGTCACGCTCACGATGAATCCCGCACTCGACGTCAGCACGTCGGTGGAGGAGGTGGTCAGCAAACACAAGCTGCGCTGCTCGGGCGGCCGTTTCGATCCCGGTGGCGGTGGCGTCAATGTCGCCCGCGTGATCGAGCGTCTGGGAGGCGAGGCGACGGCGCTCTACGCCGTGGGCGGCCCGATGGGCGACGTGTACCGCGGGTTGCTGGAAGCCGAGTTGGATGGGGCACAGCCGATCGAAATCGAGGGCAGCACCCGCCAGAGCTTTAACGTGACCGAGGACTCGACCGGAAAGGAATATCGCTTTGTTCTGGAGGGTCCGGAGTGGCAGGAGAAGGAGTGGCGCGGGGCGCTGGACCGTGTGGAGGAGGCGCTTTCGGACGGTGGCTATCTGGTGGTGAGCGGCAGCCTGCCGGAAGGGGTCCCGGACGATTTCACGGCCCGGGTGGCACGGCTGGCAAAGCAGGCAGGGACCCGCTGTGTTGTCGATGCTTCCGGCGCCTCCCTGGAGGCTGCGCTGGATGAAGGGGTCTTCCTGGTCAAGCCCAACAAACAGGAATTGCGCCAGCTAACCGGGGCCGATCTGGATTCGCGGGAAGAGCAGGAGGCCGCGCTGCAGAAGATCCTCGACGCCGGCGGCTCGGAGATCGTCGCGCTGAGCCTTGGCGGGGAAGGGGCGCTGTTTGCCTCGTCCGAGGGTGTCTTCCATCTCCCCTCGCCAGAGGTTGAAGCCCGCAGCGCGGTGGGTGCGGGTGACAGCTTCGTGGCTGCTCTCGTACTCGGGCTGGCTGGCGGAAAGTCACTCGGGGGTGCGGCCCGGTATGCCGTCGCCGCGGGTGCCGCCGCGCTGTTGAGCGAGGGTACCGTGATGTGCCGTGCCGAGGATGTCGAGCGGTTGTTTCGGGAGACTCGTGGTGAAGACAACGATCGGTCCGGTCCGGACGATCTCCCATAACCGGTAGAAGTCCGCATGAAAGATGGCCTGGAAACAGGCGATCCTCGTTGAAACACCCGCGCCTTGGGGCGACCCAGGCCTGGGGCGTGTGCCCTGATCTCCGGGCTGGGGATGATGATCAGCCGCTTGGCGAACTCGATTGGCTAATCACTCTGAAAAACCCCGTTCAGCACGACAGTCGGGGTGCTCATTATCTGCGCGAGGGTGATATCCGTGCCGCGTGGCGGCGGCAGGGTTTCATCGAAGATCAGGGTTTCTTGGCGAAATCTTTCCATGCGTATGATGAGAGTGGGGGTTGCCTGCAGGCGCCGCCATTCGACCGAGGGATTTCATGCAGCGGGAGGCCCGCATGAAGGATCAGGCGGAACGAGGGGCAAACACCAGGGCCGTGCTGTTCGATATGGACGGGGTGGTGACGGATACGGCACGCGCCCACGCCGCGGCCTGGAAGCGCCTGTTCGACGAGTTCCTCGAGGCGCGCGCCGAGCGTTTCGGAGAGACGTTCGAGCCCTTCGACGCCGATGCGGAGTATCGCCGGTATGTGGACGGGCGCCCTCGTGCCGAGGGCATCCGCACGTTTCTTGACGCGCGCGGCATCGAACTGCCGGCCGGCAGCGACGAGGATGACCCGGAGGCGGAGACGGTCGCGGGCCTGGGCCGGCGCAAGAACCGGTATTTCCATGCCTGGCTGGAGGCAAACCGGGTGCAGCCGCTCCCGGGCACCCTGCGACTGCTTGATGTACTGCGCCGCGGTGGCATCCCGGCCGCGGTGTTCTCTTCCAGTCGCAATGCGGAGGCCGTCCTGCGCAGCGCCGGCTTGCTCGACGCCTTCGACGTACGGGTGGATGGCAACGAGCTGGCGCGGCTGGATATCCCCGGCAAGCCGGATCCGGCGATGCTGCTGGAGGCGGCGCGGCGACTGGGCGTAGCGCCGCAGGAATGCGCGGTCCTCGAGGATGCGGGCAGTGGTGTCGAGGCGGCGGTGCGCGGCCGCTTTCGGCCCGTGATCGGCATGGCCGGTCCCGACCGTGCCGATGCCTTGCTCGAGCTCGGCGCCGACCTGGTGGTCCGCGATGCCGCCGAGCTTCGCTACAGTCGTGCCGCCGGACTGACCCGACGCACGCTCGTCGATCTGCCCCGTGCCCGGGATCGCGAGAGCGAGATGTTCGCGCGCCTGCAGGCCGCGCGTCCGGTGGTGTTTCTGGATTACGACGGCACCCTGACGCCGATCATCGAGGATCACACGCAGGCATGGCTGGCCGGCGACATGCGCGCGACGGTGGGGGCGCTGGCCCGGCACTGCAGTGTGGTCATTGTGAGCGGTCGCGATCTGATGAAGCTTCGGGAGTTGGTCGCCCTCGACTCCGTGTGGCTCGCGGGCAGCCACGGCTTCGAGATCGCCGGTCCGAAGGACGACGACCGAAGTCTGGAGAAGGGCGATGAGTTCCTCCCCGAACTGGATGCGGCGGAACAGGAACTAACGCAGCGGCTGGCCGGGATCGAGGGCCACATGGTGGAGCGCAAGCGCTTTTCCATTGCCGTGCATTACCGGCGTGTCGCCACCGCGGAGGTGGATCGGGTCGGCGCGATCGTCCGCGAGGTGCTGGAGGTACACCCGAAACTGCGTCTCGGCCACGGCAAGAAGGTGCTGGATATCGGTCCGGGCATCCACTGGAACAAGGGCGAGGCCGTGCGCTGGATTCTTGGCGAGGTGGACGGCCCGGGCGAGAAGTTCGTGCCGGTGTATGTCGGCGACGACCTGACCGACGAGGACGCCTTCCGCGCGCTTGCGGGGGAGGGCATTTGCGTCGCGGTGCGACATGACGAAACCCGGGCGACCGCTGCCGACTGCGTGGTGGATGACGTCCTCGGCGTGAAACGTCTGCTCCAGTCCCTGACCGGGATTCTGGCGGCGCGCGTCTCCGATGCCGCGGCGGCGGATACACGGGACAAGGGAGGCTGGGTGTTGCGCTACTCCGGCTACCGTCCCTGGCAGGAGCGTCTGCGCGAGGCGCTGTGCACGCTGGGCAACGGGTATTTCGCGATGCGGGGTGCCGCGCCGGACGCGTGGGCGGATGACGTGCATTACCCGGGCACCTATCTCGCCGGCGGCTACAACCGCCTGATCAGCGAGGTGGCCGGTAGGAAGGTCGAGAACGAGGACCTAGTCAACCTACCCAACGCCTTGCCGCTGACCTTCCGCGTGGATGACGGCGACTGGTTCCGGCTTGACGACACGGAGATCCTGTCGTTTGCACAGGAACTCGATGTTGACCGCGGCCTGTTGCTGCGCAGCCTGCGTTTCCGCGATCCGGCGGGCCGTACCACGCAGTGGCGCGAGCGTCGGTTGGTCAGCATGGATAACCCGCACCTCGCGGCCCTGTGCGTGGAGCTGACCGCGGAGGACTGGTCGGGACGGGTCACCCTGCATTCCACGCTCGACGGCGGGGTGGTCAATGATGGCGTGGCGCGCTACCGGGGGCTCGAGAACCGCCATCTCGAGATTCTCGAGGCGGACCACCGGGGCGACGACACCCTCTTTCTTCGGGCCCGGACCAACCAGTCCCGGCTCGACATTGCGCAGGCCGCCCGCACCCGTGTGTACCACGAAGGCGTGGAGGCCGGGGTCGAGCGCCAAACGCTGCGGGAGGCGCAGGGCGTGGCGCAGGAGATCATCCTCGATCTGCCGGAACGCGCGAACCTCCGGATTGAGAAGGTCCTCGCGCTGTACTCGTCGCGTGATGCCGCGATCGCCGAACCCGGCATAGAGGCCCTCCGAACCCTCGGCCGTGCCGGTGATTTCGACGCCCTTCGCGCCCGCCACGAGATGGCCTGGCGCCACCTGTGGGGGGAATGCGACATTGCGCTCGAGGATGACGCGGCGCCGGATACCGAACTCAAGCTGCGGATCCACATCTTTCACCTGCTGCAGACCACCTCGAAGCACTCGGTCGATCTCGATACCGGCATCCCCGCGCGGGGCTGGCACGGCGAGGCCTACCGCGGACATGTCTTCTGGGACGAGTTGTTCATCTTCCCCTTCCTGAACCTGCGTATTCCGATGCTGACCCGGGCGCTGCTCCGCTACCGCTATCGCCGCCTCGGGGAGGCCCGGCAGGCGGCGCTTGAGGCCGGCTATCGGGGCGCGATGTATCCCTGGCAGAGCGGCAGCGACGGACGCGAGGAGACGCAGCGACTGCATTTGAACCCGACTTCGGGGCGGTGGCTCCCGGATACCTCCCACCGGCAGCGGCACATCAACTCCGCGATCGCCTACAACCTGTGGCAGTACTTCCAGGCCACCGGTGACCAGGAGTTCATGAACTTCTACGGGGCGGAGATGCTGTTGGAGATCGCCCGGTTCTGGGCCAGTGCATCGGTCTACAACCCGAACCTGGACCGCTACGAGATCAAGGGTGTGATGGGGCCGGACGAGTATCACACCGCGTATCCGGACGCCGACCCCGAGGCCCAGGGCGGGGTGGACAACAATGCCTACACCAACGTGATGGCGGCCTGGGTACTGACCCGCGCGCGGGACGTCATCGACCTGCTTCCGGAGATCCGCTGGCGGGAGCTGCGGGAACGTGTCGGCCTGGACGACGCGGAACTCGATCTCTGGGACGAGATCAGCCGCAAGCTGCGCGTGCCGATGGACGCGGACGGGATCATCTGTCAGTTCGAGGGCTATGAACAGCTCGCAGAGTTCGACTGGCAGGAGTACCGGGAACGCTACGGTGATATCCAGCGCCTGGACCGGATCCTGGAGGCCGAGGGCGATTCGTCAAATCGCTACAAGGTCTCAAAGCAGGCCGACGTCCTGATGATGTTCTATCTGTTCTCGGCGGAGGAGCTGGCGATGCTGTTCGAACAGCTCGGCTATCCGTTCGATCCGTCGATGATCCCGCGCAACGTCGATTACTACCTGGCCCGCACCTCGCACGGCTCGACCCTGAGCCACGTGCCGCATTCCTGGGTGATGGCGCGGTCCGACCGCTCCCATTCCTGGGATCTCTTTCAGCGCGTCCTGGACAGTGACCTCGAGGACATCCAGGGCGGTACGACGCCCGAGGGCATCCATGTCGGCGCGATGGCCGGGAGCGTCGATCTGGTTCAGCGTTGCTACCTGGGGATCGACATGCGGGGTAACGTGCTCCACTTCGATCCGGTGTTTCCCCCGGAACTGCACTGCGTGAAGGTGCGATTGCATTACCGCAACCAAACGCTGGAGGTGGAGGCCACCCGCGAGTTGCTGGAGATCCGCAGCGGTGCCTATACCACCCACTCGATCATGGTGGCTTACCGCGGTCATTACCGGGAGTTGGCGCCCGGCGACGACTGCCGCTTCCGGCTGCTGAAGCCGGAGGAACGCGTGCGCGACGAGAATCGCACCGGCGGGGTCGAGCCCGACCCGGCACATTGATCCGTGTTTCCCTGGAGGTTTCCGACATGAATGCCCAGACCGTCGACGAACTCTTCGCCTCGCAGTCGCCGGAGGAGGGGCAGGTGGCGGTGGTCGCCATGACCCGCGATGGCCTCGAAACCACTTCGCGGGCGGATCTGCTCGAGCGAGCCGGGCGTCTGGCGGCCGGACTCCGGGAGGCCGGCCTGGAACGCGGAGACCGGGTGGGGCTGTTCGCCCCGAACAGCCCGGAGTGGGTCATCGCCGCGCTGGGGGTGATGACCGCGGGGGGCACTGTGGTTCCCCTGGACACGCAGATGCCCTCCGAGGATCTGCAGCACGCCCTGTCCGATTCGCGGCCGCGCTTCATCTTCACTACCTCGAGGCTGGAACAGCGCCTCCCGGCTGATTTGGGTGAGGTGCGCACCTGCCTCTTTGATGCCGAGCCGGAGGCTTCCAAGGCGTGGGAGGGGCTTCTGAAGCAGGATGCGGCATCGTCGGTTGCGCGACACGACGATGTCGCGGCGGTCTTCTACACCTCCGGTACCACCGGACCGCCGAAGGGCGTGCCGCTGACCCACCGGAACCTGACGAGCAATGTCGGCGCGCTCTGTGCGGAGGAAATCGCGGACCATCGCGACCGGGTCCTGGTCCCTCTGCCGTTCCATCATGTCTATCCGTTCACCGTCGGCATCCTGGTCCCCCTGACCCTCGGGGCGCCCATCATCGTGCCGTTCTCCCTGGTAGGGCCGCAGATCGTGCGCGGCCTGCGCGATGGCGAGGCAACGGTGATGCTGGGGGTGCCGCGCCTCTACGAGGCCGTGTGGAAGGCCCTGGAGGACCGGGTTGCGGGGCGTGGGCGGATCGCGGCGCTGTTGTTCCGGCAGATGCTGCGGCTGTCGAAACTGGCGCGCCAGCGATTCGGGCTGCGCCTGGGTCGCCGGCTGTTCAAGGGCCTGCACCAGCGGCTCGCCCCGCGCCTGCGCCTGGTAGTCGCCGGGGGTGCCGCGCTCGACCCCAACCTCGGGCGCGACCTGCAGGCGTTGGGCTGGGAGGTGGGTACCGGCTACGGTCTCAGCGAGACCGCGCCGATTCTCACTTACAACCCGCCGGACCGGTTGCGACTGGAGGCCGCGGGGCTGCCCCTGCCGGGCGTCGAGCTGGCCATCGACGACACTGATTCCCGCGACGGGCGCGGCGAGGTGATGGCACGCGGCCCGAACATCTTTGCCGGCTACCTGAATCTTCCGGAAAAGACCGAGGAGGTCCTCGACGAGGACGGCTGGTTCCGCACTGGGGACACGGGCGAGATCGACGACGATGGCTACCTGCACCTGCACGGTCGCGAGTCCTCGATGATCCTGCTCTCCGGGGGCGAGAACGTCGACCCGGAACGGGTAGAGGGCGCCCTGCAAGGCATTGACGAGATCCGCGAGGCCGGCGTGCTGGCGCATGACGATCGCCTGGCGGCGGTCGTGGTTCCGGAGTCGGGGCTGTTGCGCGAGGTCACCGGCGAGGACCTGGAGAAACGGGTGAAGGATGCGGTCAAGCGCGCGGCAGAGGAACTGCCGAGTCATCACCGCCCGGGTGTGGTGCGCATTGCGCTCGATCCCCTTCCGCGCACGCGCCTGGGCAAGCTGCGCCGGCACAAGCTCGAAGAGCTCTTCGAGGAATTGGGCAAGGAAGATGCCGTTTCCGAGGCGCGACCGGAGCCGGTCTCTCCGGAGTCGATGGCCCCCGAGGACCAGCAGCTGCTCTCGGACCCGGGCGCCGAACGTACCTGGAACTACCTCGCCGAGCGCTTTCATGATATCCGCGTTACGCCCGACAGTAGCCTCGCCGAGGAGCTCGGGATCGATTCGCTCAGCTGGGTCGACCTCACGCTTGCGTTGCAGGACCGCGCCGGGATCGATCTGGATGATTCGGCGATCGAACGCGTCGAGACGGTCCGGGATCTGCTGCAGGAGGCGGCCGGGGCCTCCGAAGCCAAGGAGGGCCGGGGCGAACTGAAGGCGCAGCTCGTAGATCCGGAAGCGCTGCTCGCCGAAGACCAAAAAAAGGGCCTGGAGCCCCCCGGCGCGGCCCGTCGTGTGATCGGCGGCCTGCTGCTGGTTTGTGCGCGGCTGCTCTCGCGGTTGCTGATGCGCGTGGAGGTCCAGGGCAGTCTTCCGGCCGACGGTCCTTACCTGCTCGCCCCCCGCCATCTGAGTTTCGTGGACCCCCTGGCGCTATTGCCCGCGCTGAGCAGGCAGGATCTCGAGTCGCTGTACTGGGCCGGTCTGGAGGACTATTTCTTCTCCAACCGGTTGTATGGGGCGCTCAGCCGCACTGCGCGCGTCCTGCCGGTTGACCCCGGGTCCGCTCCGCGCCGGAGTCTGGCTCTGGCCGCGGCGAGCGTGAAGCGGGGCAACAGCCTGATCTGGTTTCCGGAAGGCCAGCGCTCTCCGGACGGCACGCTCCAGAGACTGCGACCCGGTATCGGGCTCGTCCTTGCGGCACAACCCGTCCCGGTGGTGCCCGTGTGGATCGAAGGCACGCGCGAGGTGCTGCCGCCAGGGAAGCATTTTCCGCGCTTCGGCGGAAGGGTGCGTGTCGTCATCGGGGAGCCGGTTCTGCCGGCGCAATACGGCACCGACGAGCGAGAGATTGTCCGTACCCTGCAGTCCGCGATGGAGGAACTGGGCGCTGCGGCAGAACCCGGCAGGTGAACCACTACGTTGACCGCTAGGGGGTGAGGGGGTGTCTGGCGTCAACTACGCTGGCTGGCTGGCTGGCTGGCGGGGGTGGGGCGTGATGTGCCGTGCCGAGGATGTCGAGCGGTAGTTTTGGAACGCTCGTGCTGAAGACAACGGTCGGCCCGGCCTGGACGATCTCCCGTAACCGGTGGACTTCAGCATGAGAGACGGCCTGGAAAGAGGCGATCCTTGTTGAAGCCTTGAGCCTTGGGGCGACCCAGCCCTTGTGTGTCCTGATCTCCGGGCCGTGGATGATGATCAGCCGCTTCGCGAACTCGATTGGCGGATCACGCTGACAAACTCCTCTCACCACGACAGTCGGGCCGGCCATCGGGGCGGCCCCCGAGCTTGCTATCTGGTAGGCAGCATCTAATCTCGGGGTAATGCCCTCATGTGACAGGGCGAGCGTTTTGGCCAGCCCGGCTCTGTACTACCTGCACTTGGTCTGGTGCAGGCCAAGGCGATTGTGTTCTGTACCACTTCGCCGTGGAGGATTTTCAATGGCCAAGAATATTTTCATCGTCGGGGCCGACCCGTTTAACATGAATAAGGTCAGGGCGGTTGACATCGGCATCGACTACAGACTCCATGAGCTATTGAGTTTTGATGAAGTAAAAGCCAAAGGGTTTTATCCTGTCGAAGAATGCCTTGGCAAGGCACGAGAACGTCTTCAGGAGTTCGACGGTTCGATCGACGGAATTCTCGGTTATTGGGATTTTCCAGTGACCACGATGGTAGCGATCCTCTGCCGCGAATATGGACTTTCCTCGCCCTCGCTCGAGAGTGTCCTCCGCTGTGAGCACAAATACTGGAGTCGGCTGGAACAGCACAAAGTGATCCCGGGCATGGTCCCGCGATTCGATGTCGTGGATCCGTTCGATGATGCCGCCATCGACGCCATGGACGTTCCCTTTCCCTTCTGGATCAAGCCGGTTAAGGGGATGGACTCGCTTCTTGCATTCAGGGTGGGCAACCGGGGCCAGCTGAGCCACGCCATTGGCCAGCTCCGCGCGCGCATCGATCGGATCGCCGGACCCTTCGACCAGATCCTTTCGTATGCAGATCTCCCTGAGGAGATTGCCGCCATCGGCGGCCGGAACTGTATCGTTGAACAGGCTGTTGGCGGGCGCCAGTGCACGATAGAGGGTTACGTGTTTGCCGGCAAGCCGCAGCATTACGGGATCATCGATTCGATCAATTATCCCAACCGTTCGTCGTTTCTTCGCTATCAATACCCGTCTAGCCTTCCGAAGCGGGTGAAGAACAGGATCAGTGAGGCAACCAACAAAGTATTGCTACACTTTGGCTACGACAGTGCGACCTACAACGTGGAGTTTTTTTACCGGCCAAAGTCCGAGGAGCTCACGTTGCTGGAAGTCAATCCGCGATTGTCACAATCACATAGCGATATGTTTGAAAAAGTGGATGGGGCTTCCAATTTCCAGATCATGCTTGAACTGGCATTGGGAAGGGCACCGGATTTACCGTTACGACGCGGCCGTTATGGGTGTGCCGCGAAGTTTCACGTGCGCGTGTTCGAGGATGGTATCGCCACGCATGTTCCCAGCGCAGGCGATATCGAGCGTATCCAGGAGGAATTTCCGGATACCCTGATCGAGCTGAAGGTCGAGCAGGGGACGCGGCTCTCGAGCCTGCTGGAGCAGGATAGCTACAGCTACGATATCGCTCATGTCCATACGGGCGCAGAGGATCGCAAGGCATTGCTGGAAAAATACAACCGTATTCTGCAGGCCCTGCACTTCGAGTTCGGGTCTGTTCCAGAGATATCAGGCGAGGCCCCGGAGGTGCAGAATGCTGTGTCCTGAGATGCGGCCTTCGCTACGGGATTGGAATCCGAAATGGCCCCGGGGTGTGCGAGGGTGCGCGACCGGGGTTTCCGCTTTGCACGGGATACGGCTTGCGCGCATGGTCTGAAGGGCGATCATGTTCCAAAAAGCAGTGTTCGGTCGTCCCGGGGCATATGAGCGGATCAATCAGTCGCGTTTGCGGACCTGCGCGGAGGCGGTCTGATGAGGTAGCCCGGCACCGGTGGGCTGCTTGCCGACGGAGCGGCGCAGCCCTGGCCTGGCCGTACATCTTCTGGGTACGGGCTGTGATGTGGGGTGGCTTATCCCGTCGCAGGTCTTTTTGGTGGCGGATCGTTCATGCACAACGGCGGAAGGCGGGTGAACGAGGGGACCGGATCTGGAGGAGAACGGACCATTGCGAATTTGGATCTAGCTCATAACTCTGCCTAAAGTGGAGGGATTTATCGCGGCTGGAAACCGGCCGTCCGATTCTTGCAAGGAGCACGAGCATGTCAGCAAGCCAACAAGTCACGGACCTATTGCTCAGCGCTGACATCGAGGTTGGTGGCGAGCGGCCCTGGGATGTTCAGGTCCACGACGAGCGGCTGTATCGGCGGATTCTGGCCGAGGGGTCGCTCGGCACCGGCGAGGCCTACATGGACGGCTGGTGGGACGTCGAGCGGCTGGACGAGTTGTTCTTCCGGATCCTCCGGGGACGCCTGGAGCGCAAGGTGCGCAGCCCCGCGGTACTCGGCCGGGTGCTGCTGAGCTGGCTCGCCAACGAGCAGAGTCGCCGGCGCTCGCGGCGGGTCGCGGAGCAGCACTACGACCTCTCGAACCGGCTCTACGAGGCCATGCTCGGGCCGACCATGCAATACACCTGCGCCTATTACGGCCCCGACGGGGCCGACGCGACCCTGGACGAAGCCCAGCGCGCGAAGCTGGACCTGATCGCGCGCAAGCTGCACCTGGAGCCGGGTATGCGCGTGCTCGAACTGGGCGGCGGGTTCGGCGAGCTGGCCCGGTTTCTGGCCGCGGAGCACGGATGCGAGGTGGACAGCTACAACATCAGCAGTCAGCAGGTGGAGTACGCGAGAGGGCTTTGCGAGGGCCTGCCGGTCGACGTTCGGCAGCAGGACTACCGCGAGGCGGCCAATGAATCCCGGCAATACGACCGTGTCCTGAGTGTCGGTCTGATGGAGCACGTCGGGCCGAAGAACTTTCGCGCCTTCTTCGATCTGGCCCGGGCCCGCCTGAAGCCCGGCGGCCTGGCGCTGGTCCACACCATCGGCGGCAACATTAGCCGTGGCGGCACCGACCCCTGGATCGCGAAATACATCTTCCCCGGTGGCGTGATCCCATCCGAGGCGCAGCTCACCCGGGCCAAGGAGGGGCTGTTCGTGCTCGAGGACTGGCACAACTTCGGCCCGGACTATGACCGCACCCTGATGGCCTGGGACGACAATTTCGTCGCCGCCTGGCCGGAGCTGAAACAAAGCGAAGGCCTGGATGAACGCTTCTACCGGATGTGGCGCTATTACCTGCTGAGCTGTGCCGGCGCCTTCCGGGCGCGCCAGCTGAATCTCTGGCAGCTCGTGCTCAGCCACGGGGATCTGCCGCGTTACGAGCCGGTCCGATGAGCAGCGCCGCCTGGGCCGCCCACCGCAATCGTGTGGAGGCGATGGCCGCGGCGCTGGCCGGGTCGGACGGACCGGTGCGCCTGAGAAAGTCCACCAGCAACCTGTTCAGGCCGCGCCAGGAGGCCCGCCGGACCGAGATCGACGTGGCTTCGCTCAACCACGTGATCGAGATCGACGCCGAGGCCGGCGTTGCCGAGGTGGAGGGCATGACGACCTATGCCGACGTGGTCGACGCAACCCTGCCGCACGGCCTGGCACCGGCCATCGTGCCGGAACTCAGGAGCATCACGGTCGGCGGCGCGACCACCGGGATCGGCATCGAGTCGGGCGCGTTCCGCTACGGCCTGGTGCACGACACGGTGGACGAGCTCGACGTCATGGTCGCCGACGGCCGCGTGTTGACCTGTTCGCGCGAGCAGCGCCCGGAACTGTTCTACGGCTTTCCGAACTCCTACGGCAGCCTCGGTTACGCCACCCGGGTCCGGCTGCGGCTGATTCGGGTGGGGCCTTATGTGCGGCTCGAGCACACCCGCTTCCGCGACCCCGAAGAACTGTTCGCCGCGATCGCCGAGGAATGCGCGCACCCGACCTGCGCGTTCCTCGATGGCGTGTACTTCGCACCCGGCGATTACGTGCTGACCCGCGCGCATTGCGTGGAATCGCCGCCGGCGGGCACCGAGGCCAGCGACTACACCTGGATGCGCCAGTACTGGGAGAGCCTGCGCGAACGGCGCGAGGATTATCTGAGCATCCACGACTACCTCTGGCGCTGGGACACCGACTGGTTCTGGTGCAGCAGGAATGTCGGCGCCCACCTCAAGCCGGTGCGGCTGCTTCTCGGGCGCAAACGCCTGTCGAGCGTGACCTACCAGAAGATCATGCGCGCCAGCCGCCGCTGGCCGCTGAGCCTGCTCCACGCGGTTCGCCCGCGCAGCGAGGCGGTGATCCAGGACGTCGACATCCCGATCGCCAGCGCCGCGGCGTTTCTGGCCGATTTCGAGGCCGAAATCGGGATCCGTCCGGTGTGGATCTGCCCATTTGTCGTGCCCGAGGCCGGGTTCTCGTTGTTCCAGCTGCGTACCGATACCGCGTACATCAACTTCGGCTTCTGGGACATGGTCCGCTCCAGCGAGCCCGACGGCTATTACAACGCGAGGGTCGAGGCACTGGTCGCGAAGCACGGCGGCAAGAAGAGCCTGTACTCGCGCAGCACCTACGACGAAGCGACCTTCTGGCAGAACTACGACCGCCCGGCCTACGAGGCCCTCAAGCGCGAATGCGATCCCGAAGGACGCTTTCCGGGACTCTATGAAAAGGCGGTGCAACGGGGCTGAGGCCGGTTGGGTCTCGAGGCCGGAACCGCTCGTCCACACCCTGGTGCGTCGCGCGCCGGGAAACCGCGGCGACCGGCAAGAGCGCGATCGACGGTCAACGCAGCGTTGCGCGTCCAGGGTGCCGCGGGCCGACCCCGTTAACGCGGCACGCAAAATGAGTTAACGGATGCTTTGACAGGGGGCGGGGAGTCGGTAGAATACGCGGCTCGAAGACGACAGGCGCGTAGCTCAGCTGGTTAGAGCACTACCTTGACATGGTAGGGGTCGTTGGTTCGAGTCCAATCGCGCCTACCAATTTGTTGAAAAAAGCGAGTCAGGGTCCGCCCGGCTCGCTTTTTTTATGCCTGGGCGGTCGGTATCGACAGGGCGCGTACGCGGCGTCAGGCTGGCACCGGGCGTGCCATTCGATATAAGGGGGCATCGCGTCGGGCGATTGCTTGTTCATGCTTGATTCGTATCGGTTTTCCTGGCTTCTGGCAGTGCTGTTTCTGGCACTCGCGGCCGGTTGTGCGCCGTTGCAGCCGGCGCCGGAACGCGGATGGCAAGCGCTGGAGCCCCCCGCCTCAGAAGGACCGCTGGCGGAGTGGCTGGAAGGATTTGCGCCGGCCCGCGATCACGGCAAGACGGGATTCCGGCTGCTGGACGAGGGGGCCGAAGCCTTCCGCTGGCGGGTGATGAGCGTGCGCATGGCGCGCGAACGAATCCAGGTGCAGGCCTATATCTGGCGCGACGATGCTGCCGGACGGGTGTTGATGGGCGAATTGCTCGGGGCGGCCGATCGTGGCGTTCGGGTCTCGTTGCTCCTGGATGACGTCGACGCGCGTGGGCGGGACGCGACGCTGGCCGCGATTGCGCAGCATCCGAACGTTGAGGTTCGGATCTTCAATCCCTTCCGTACGCGCGAGGGCCTGCTGCGGGCCAGTGCCGAGTTCTTTTTTCGTGGTAGCGACCTGAACCACCGGATGCACAACAAGGCCTGGGTGGTGGACGGGCGCCTGGCGATTACGGGCGGGCGCAATGTCGGGGACGAGTACTTCGAGGCGAGCCCCGATTACAATTTTGCGGATCTGGATCTGGTGGTGGTGGGGCCGCTGGTCCGGGAGATCGACCGGTCGTTCGTGGAATTCTGGAACAGTCCGGGCGCGATCGGGGTCGAGCGCGTTGCGCGAAAGGACGGTTCGCCGGAGCGCCTGGCAATGCAGCAGGGGTCCTTGCGGGCCTGGCTGGCGCAGAATCACACCCATCCCCTGATGCAGATGGAACCCTTGAATGGGCAACCGGTGCCGCAGCCGATTGCCGATCCGGCGGCATATGTGTGGACGACGCAAGCCGAGTTCGTGGTCGATGATGAGGCCAAGGCGCGTGCACGAGGCGATGGCTCGCGCGTTGCGGACGCCCTGGGTGAGCGGCTGCTGGGGGTGGAGCAGGAACTGCTGATCGTCTCGCCGTATTTTGTTCCGGGGCGTGACGGGACCGCCCAGCTGTCGCGGATGAGCGAGTCGGGGGTGCGTGTACAGGTGCTGACGAACTCGCTGGCGGCGAACGATGTGGCCTTTACCCATGCCGGCTATGCGCGACGGCGACATGCGTTGCTGGATGCCCGGGTCGAGCTCTTCGAGCTGCGTCCGACCGGGCCGCCGCGCTGGGCGCGCCTGGAGCGCGATCGCGGCATCGAGGCCTCCCAGGCCAGCCTGCATTCCAAGCTGCTGGTTTTCGACCGCGAGGAGGCCTTTGTCGGCTCGTTCAACCTGGACCCGCGCTCGGCGCATACCAACAGCGAGTCCGGTGTGTTCCTGTCCGAGCCGGTTTTGGTGGAGCAGCTGGCCGCGCTGCATCAACGGGGGATTCGGCCGCAGGTGGCCTACCGGGTGGAGCGGGATGCATCCGGTGGTCTGGTATGGCGGGACGGTTCCGGAAATGCCTACCGCCAGGAGCCCAAGGCCGGTCTGTGGCGTCGGTTTGTGTCCGGGATGACCCGGATCCTTCCCGTCGAGCCGTTATTGTAGGCGGACCGTCCCGGCGAGAGCGCGCAACATAAAAGGAGAGCGAGACATCATGGATTGTGGACAGTGTGGCAAGCAGAACCCGCCAGAGGCGCGGTTTTGTATTCAGTGTGGTGCGCCACTGGCGGCCGGAGTCGGTAGTGACGACGGCCCGCCCGAGGCGCGCGCGGCTTACGGTGGCTTCTGGGTGCGCGTGGGGGCCTATCTGCTGGATGCGGTGATTATCGGTGTGCCGCAGATCGTGGCGCAGGCGCTGATCAGTCCGGAGACCCTGGCTGCGCGCGGGCCGGATGATCCCGTGCCGCCGGGGGAGGCGGCCTGGTTTCTGGTGAATGTTGTGGTGGCCTGGCTGTATTGGGCCGGCATGCACAGCTCCCAGTACCAGGCGACGCTGGGCAAGATGGTGTTCGGGCTGCGGGTGGTGGACTTCCAGGGTGAGCGGATCTCGTTCCTGCGTGCGACCGGGCGGCATTTCGCGACCATCCTGTCCGGGCTGATCCTGATGATCGGCTACATCATGGTGGCCTTTACCAAGCGTCGGCAGGCCTTGCATGACCTGATCGCGCAGACTTTGGTGGTACGCAAGGAGTGGGTGCGCTGATTGTGCCAGGGACGACGCCCGACTCCCGGTTCGAGCCGCAGCGCGCGCCATGAGTGAGGCGGCGAAGCATTTCGATGTGGTCGTGATCGGGGGCGGGGCGGCCGGGCTGATGTGTGCCCTGACGGCGGGCGACCGCGGGCGCCGGGTACTGGTGCTGGACCACGCCAACCGGGTCGGGAAGAAGATCCTGATGTCGGGCGGCGGCCGCTGCAACTTCACCAACATGTACTGCGAGCCGGAGAACTTCATCTCCGCGAACCCGCATTTCGTGAAGTCCGCGCTCAGCCGCTATAGCCAGTGGGACTTCATCGCCCTGGTGGACAAGCACGGCATTCCCTACCACGAGAAGAAGCTGGGGCAGCTGTTCTGCGACCGTTCGTCGAAGGATATCGTGCAGATGCTGCTGGACGAGTGCGCGGCGGCCGGTGTCGCGGTGCGCACCGACACGCCGGTGACGGATGTGGAAACGGGCTCGCCGCACCGCCTGCAGGCCGGTGCGGAGACCATTGCCTGCGAGTCGCTGGTGATCGCGACGGGCGGCTATTCCATCCCGCGCATGGGGGCCACCGGATTCGGGCTGGACCTCGCGCGCTCGCTGGGGCTGCCGGTGCAGCCAACCCGTCCGGCCCTGGTGCCGTTCACCCTGAGCGGGCGGCCCCTGGAGGAGCTGGAGGGGCTGTCGGGGGTGGCGCTGGATACGGTGACGACGGCCGGGGGCATGGGGTTTCGCGAAAATCTGCTGTTCACGCATCGGGGATTGAGCGGGCCGGCGGTGTTGCAGGCGTCGTCCTACTGGGAGGAGGGGCAGGCGGTGGCGATCGACCTGTTCCCGGGCATTGATCTGGCGGCGCATTTGCGCGAACTGCGCGAACAGCGACCGAAGCTGGAGCTCAAGAGTGTGTTGGGCGAGCAGCTGACGCGCCGGGTTGCGCAGCGCTGGTGCGAGTTGTGGGTGGAGAACCGGGCGCTGGAGCACTTGAGCAACGCGGATATCGAGCAGGTAGTGGCCGCTTGTCAGCCATGGACGGTGTGGCCCGCAGGGACCGAGGGTTATCGTACGGCGGAGGTCACCCTGGGCGGGGTGGATACCGCTGCGCTGTCATCCAAGACGATGGAGTGCCGGACGATCCCGGGCCTTTACTTCATTGGCGAGGTGGTGGATGTAACCGGGCACCTGGGTGGCCACAACTTCCAGTGGGCTTGGGCCTCCGGACACGCCGCGGGCGAGTACGCCTGAGCGGTTTTCGTGCGCCGTGCACACGGCCTTTCGTGCTGTTCCGGAAACTGTGGTGGGGTTTTCCCTGTCGGGTTGGAAGAACCCGCGGAGGGTGACTACTCTTCGAAGGCAGTCCCACGCAGAAACCCAAGGAGCAGGCATGAAGATCGATCAGTTGGTAGAGACGGCCGAAGCGATGGTGGCCCCCGGCAAGGGCATCATCGCCATTGATGAATCCACCGGGACGATTGCCAAGCGCCTGGGTGCGGTCGGTGTCGAGAATACCGAGGAGAACCGCCGCACGTACCGCGAGCTGTTGCTGACGACGCCGAAGCTGAAGGAGTACATCTCGGGCGCGATCCTGTATGACGAGACGCTTCGCCAGTCCACCCGTGACGGCAAGCCGTTCGTGGACGTGATGAACGAGGCCGGCATCCTGCCCGGCATCAAGGTCGATACCGGCGCGAAGGATCTGGCCGGCTTCCCCGGGGAGAAGGTGACCGAGGGCTTGGACGGGCTGCGCGAGCGGCTCGAGGAGTACGCGCGGATGGGGGCCCGGTTTGCCAAATGGCGCGCGGTCATCACCATTGGCGAGACCATGCCCACGGATACCTGCATCGAGTCGAATGCGCATGCCCTGGCACGGTATGCCGCACTGTGCCAGGAGCACGGGATCGTGCCGATCGTGGAGCCCGAGGTCCTGATGGATGGCGACCATGACATCGAGACCTGTTACGGCGTGACCGAGGCGACCCAGCGGGCCGTGTTCCGGGCGCTGTACGAGCATCACGTGCTGCTCGAGGGCACCATCCTCAAGGCCAGCATGGTGCTGCCGGGCAAGGACTGCCCCGAGCAGGCCAGTGTCGAGGACGTCGCCCATGCGACCCTGCGCTGCCTGGAATCCGCCGTGCCGGCGATCCTGCCGGGGGTGGTGTTCCTCTCGGGGGGGCAGAGCGACGCCGATGCCACCAACCACCTGGACGCCATGAACCAGATCGGTGGGACACCGTGGCCGCTGTCCTTCTCCTATGGCCGTGGCATGCAGCAGGCCGCGATGGAGCTTTGGGGCAAGGATCCCGCCGCCAATTTCGAGAAGGCCCAGCAGACGGTGTTCGAGCGCGCCCGGGACAACGGGCTGGCGGCCCAGGGAAAGTACGGGGCCTGAGGTCGCCGCCTGCCAACCGCGGTGCGCAAGCGCGGCAAATGGGTCGCCGTATATATTGATCTGGATCAAGAAAGACCGTCGGAAGGCTGGCTAGCCTGAGATCGTCGGATCCGATCCTCGGCCTAGCAAGGGATGCACGATCCCCCAGCGTGCGCTGCGGGCCGATTGCTTCCGACGGTGTATGTCGCGTCTTGGCCTGCTATCTCCGGATAGCAGGCTTTTTTGTGTCTGCACCGGTGCGAAATGTGACGGGCGTTGCAAAAAGATGGAAATTCGCCAACACTCAGGAAATTGCGTCTTTTGCTCCCGATCTCCATCAAACATCGCGAAAATGCGCTTTTGTTGTGTCCATTCCCCCATCCGGTTCGGGGAACATTCGCGGTGGCCGTGCGTCGTGAGCTTGGTAAGGGGTGCGATTGGCGTCCCGGATAAAACCAAGCCACCAAGGAGATCCATATGAGTCTTACGCGCAGAGAGTTTCTCGAAGCCATGGTCGCGGCCAGTGCCGCCGGCTTCTCGATGAATGCCTGGGCAGGCGAGAAGGGGTCCTGGAAGCCGGCCGATGCAAACATGTACGACCTGCCGAAATTCGGCAACGTGTCGCTGCTGCACTACACCGACTGCCACGCGCAGCTGAAACCGGTGCACTTCCGCGAGCCGGACGTGAACATCGGCGTGGGCGACATGCAGGGCAAGCCGCCAGTGCTGGCCGGCAAGGAAATGCTGGAATATTTCGATATCCAGCCGGGCACGCCGTTGGCGCATGCTGTCACCCATATGGACTTCAAGTATGCGGCCGAGAAATACGGTCGTCTGGGTGGGTTCTCCCATCTGTCCACGCTGGTCCAGAAGCTGCGCGCGGAGCGCCCGAATTCCCTGCTGCTGGATGGTGGCGATACCTGGCAGGGCTCCGCCACGTCGCTGTGGACGAACGGGCAGGACATGGTCGATGCGCAGAAACTACTGGGCGTGGACATCATGGTCGGCCACTGGGAGTTCACCTTCGGCGACGAGCGGGTGATGGAGATCATCGAAAACGACTTCAAACCCAACAACATCGAGTTCCTGGCGCAGAACATCGAGGATCGCGACTGGGGCGACCCGGTGTTCGAGCCCTATACCATCCGCGAGATGAATGGTGTGCCGGTCGCCGTGATCGGCCAGGCGTTTCCCTATACATCCGTGGCCAACCCCGACTACATGTTCCCGGACTGGAGCTTCGGCATCCGCGACGAGAACATGCAGCGCATGATCGACGAGTGCCGCGAGAAGGGCGCCAAGGTCGTGGCAATCCTGTCGCACAACGGGATGGTCACCGACATGGAGATGGCGCGTCGCCTGCGCGATGTGGACATCATCATGGGCGGGCACACGCATGACGCGGTGCCGGGCGCGATGGAGATCGAGAATGCCGGCGGCGAGACCACGCTGGTCACCAATGCCGGTTCCAATGGCAAGTTCCTTGGCGTGATGGATCTCGACGTGACCGACAGCGGCATCCGCGACTACAAGTTCACGCTGCTGCCGGTGTTCTCCAACCTGATCGAGGCGGATGCCGAGATGGAGGAGCACATCCGCTCGGTGCGCGAGCCCTATGAGGACAAACTGAATGAAGAACTGGCCGTAACCGACGGTGTTCTCTACCGCCGCGGCAACTTCAACGGTACCTTCGACGAGGTCATCATGGATGCGATGATCAAGGAAATGGATGCCGAGGTTGCCCTGTCGCCCGGCTTCCGCTGGGGCATTAGCGTCCTGCCGGGTTCGCCCATCACCTTCGAGGAGTTGATGACGCAGACCGCGACCACCTATTCGGAGACGCAGCGCAACGAGATGACCGGTGCGCAGCTGAAGAATGCCCTGGAGGACGTGGCCAACTCGATCTTCAATGCCAATCCCTACCATCACCGCGGCGGGGACATGGTGCGAACCTCGGGCATCGAATACACCATCGATCCGCACGAATCGATGGGTAGCCGTATCAGCGACATGCACATCAACGGTGAGCCGCTGGACCCGGACAAGAACTACGTGGTGGCCGGCTGGGCCAATGTCCACGAGCCGCTGGATACCGATCCGGTATGGGATGTGGTCGCCGGGTATCTGCGCGATCGCGACACCATCAGCCCCGGCAAGCCCTATCTGCCGAAGCTGAAGAACGTGGCGGGTGATCCTGGCCTGGATCGCTGATCGGCGTTTGGCTTGGCCCGCGCAAGCGGTCCGGGTAGTCTCGCAGCCGCCGTGCACCATTCGGGTGTGCGGCGGCTTTTGTGTGTGGGAGAGGGGTTCTGGGATGGAAGCGAGCGGATCAGGCTTTTCCGGCCTGCTGCTGTATTGTCGCGCGGGCTTCGAGGCGGACCTGACGGCCGAGCTGACCGACCGGGCAGCGCGCGCGGGGCTGGGTGGCTTTGCGCGGGTGCAGCCCGGCAGCGGGTACGTCCATTTCGAGCCGGCCGGCTGCACGGTGGAGGCGCTGGCGCGCGCATTGCCGTTCGAGGAATTGATCTTTGCGCGGCAGGTCTTTCCGGCGTTGCCCGCACTCGAGGGCCTGGATCGCGCGGATCGGCTGACGCCCATCATCGAACAGGCGTTTGCAGCCGGATGCCCGGTGGATTCCATCTGGCACGAGATGCCCGATACCAACGAGGGCAAGGGCCTGCGCCGGTTGATCAAGGCCGTGGAACGCCCGCTGGCCTCCGTCCTGCGCAAACGCGGGGTACTGCGGGCGCAGGCAGGCGGGTTGCGCCTGCATGTGTTCTGGCGCTCCGGCGACTGCGTGCAACTGGGCCTTAGCCGGCCCGGCGAGCGCAGCGAGTGGCCGGGCGGGATCCTGCACCTGCGCTCGCCGCGCGAGGCACCCAGCCGGTCGACCCTGAAGCTGGAGGAGGCCTGGCACACCTTCATCCCGCGGGAGGCCTGGGACACGCGCCTGGCGCAGGGCATGCAGGCCGTGGATCTGGGCGCGGCTCCGGGCGGCTGGACCTGGCAGCTGGTGCGGCGCGGCATGTACGTGCATGCAGTAGACAACGGGCCGATGGATGCCCCGTTGATGGCAACCACGCAGGTGGAGCACCACCGCGAGGACGCCTTCTCCTGGGTGCCACCGAAATCGGTCACCTGGCTGGTCTGCGACATCGTGGACAAGCCCTCGCGGGTGGCCGCACGCATGGCGGACTGGCTGGAGGCCGGCTGGTGCCGCGAGGCCATCTTCAATCTCAAGCTGCCGATGAAACAGCGCTGGCAGACCGTATACGACTGCCTCGACCACATCGAGGAACGCCTGCTGGATGCCCGAATCACCCACCGGATGCGGGCGCGCCAGCTCTATCACGACCGCGAGGAGATCACCGTGCATGTAGAGCGGGGCTGAGTCGGGTTCTACTCGCCCTGCACCGTGATCGTGAGCTTGCGGGTTTGGGCGGCGTAGCGGTGCTCCCAGAGGAAGAGGCCCTGCCAGGTGCCGAGGATCAGTCGGCCTTGGCCGACCGGCACGGTCAGGTCGTTGTGCGTGAGCATGGCGCGGGCATGGGCGGCCATGTCGTCGTCGCCTTCCATGTCGTGGCGGTAGGCGGGGTCGCCGTCCGGGGCCATGCGTGCGATCAAGGTCTCCAGGTCGTGGCGGACGTCGGGATCGGCGTTCTCGGTGACCAGCAGGGAGGCGCTGGTGTGATGCTGGAAGACGTGACAGGTGCCGGTGGTAATGCCGGAGGCGCGTACGATGTGCTCCACGGCGGTGGTGATGTGGTGGGTTCCGCGGCCTCGGGTCTGCTGCGTCAGGGTGTCCTGGTAGACGGCCATGCGATTCCTCGAATGCAAACAAAAAAGCGCCCGTAGGCGCTTGATTGGTCGATCTAAATTGGTGGAGGCGGCGGCCACCACTGTGGCGTTGCAATCCGTCCCAACCAATCCCAATAAGCGACTGTTTTGCCGGACCTTTCCGGCTCCCTCGGGCTATCCCTTGTTGAAAACCGTATCACCCTGTAGCATCCAAGCGCAAGGGTTTTTGATAGACAGGAAGGGAGACATGCCGAAACAGGCCAAGGAGATGGGCGCGCTCGAAGTGAAGCGCCTGGACCGTCCGGGCTTCCATGCGGTGGGCGGGGTCTCCGGGCTCTTGCACCGTATCACGGAGACCGGCGCCCGGGGATGGGTGCTGCGCGTCACGGTCGCGGGCAAGCGTCGGCACTACGGGCTCGGCGGCTACCCGGACGTCTCCCTCGCACAAGCCAAGGAGCGGGCGCGAGAGCTGAAGGATCAGCTATGGAGGGGAATCGACCCCGTGGCCGAACGCAAGGCCGCAAACGACGCCAGGCGAGCCGAGGAGGCCCGGCGGATGACCTTCGCCGATGCGGCCCGGCAATACCACGAAGCAAAGGCGCACGAGTTCCGATCCGCGAAGCATCGGGCCGATTGGCTGTCGAGCCTGGAACGCTATGCCTTCGAGTCCCTGGGCGATCTACCGGTGGCCGAAATCGAGCTGCCGCACGTCCTGGGCGTGCTCAAACCGATCTGGCACGAACGCACGGAGACCGCCACGCGCGTGCGCCAGCGGATCGAGGGCGTGTTGCACTGGGCCACCGTCTCGGGATACCGGGAAGGGGAGAACCCGGCCCGCTGGAAAGGTAACCTCGACGTGACGCTGCCGGCGCCGCAGAAGATCCGGAAGGTGAAGCATCATCGGGCGCTGCCCTGGAAAGACGTGCCCGCGTTCATGGCCGATCTGCGAGGCCGCGACGGCATGGGTGCCCGGGCGCTCGAGTTCGCCATCCTGACGGCCGCCCGCTCCGGGGAAGTCCGCAAAGCCTGTTGGACCGAGATCGACCTCGACGCCCGCGTCTGGACCGTGCCGGGCGATCGGATGAAGACCGGCAAGCCGCATCGTGTGCCGCTGTCCGATGACGCCGTGGCGCTCCTGGAGGCGCTGCCGCGCTTCGAGGGCTCCGATCTGGTGTTCACCGCGCCCCGTGGTGGCCCGCTGTCCGATATGAGTATCAGCGCCGTGTGCAAGCGCATGGGCGTGGACGCGGTGCCGCACGGGTTCCGGAGCAGCTTCAAGGATTGGGCGCGGTCCTCTACCTCATTCCCGGATGAAGTGTCCGAGCTGGCGCTGGCGCATGTGAACAGCGACGCCACCCGGGCGGCCTATGCCCGCGACGAACTGTTGCCGCAAAGGGCCGAGCTGATGGCGGAATGGTCCGCCTTTATGGGAGGCAACAGGACAGGGTAGCATTAATTAGCACAGAACGGAAGATGACGCCGTTCATATTACCGGCCCGACCGTACAACGCCAATCTGGATCTCGCCATAGCAACAGCGACTAGCGAGGTTCAGACAATGGCAGCACGAACAGCAGTGAACAGCACCCAGAGCGCACCGGTCATGGTCTCCGTGTACCGGATCGCTGAGCGCGAGGAAGTTTCCCCCAGCACCGTTTGGCGCTGGGTCCGCAATGGAGATTTCCCGCAGCCCGTTCGACTTTCGCCGGGCTGTACCCGCTGGCGCCTCGAAGATGTCGAACGCTGGGAATCTGAGCGGGGTGCGGCATGAGGGCCGCACACAAAAACGCCCTGGCCGGGGGAGCGGCGCAGGGCGCGAAGGCGGAGCGCGAGGAAGCACTCAGGTCTCAGTATAGCACCGATGATTTGTTTCGCATCGCCCGCATGCGGGCCCACGTCATCGGGATCTACAAAGGCCGCGATCGCAACCGCGCCGTCCGGCACTTCCTGACCGCACTCAAGGCCGCCCTGGCCAGGGGTGACCGATGAATGCCCGCAAGCTGCCCCCGTATGCCCGGCGCCACGCCGAAGCCCTGAAGCATCCACCGCACACCGTCTGGGTCGCGGCCGGTCCCAATGCCTGGAAGTGGGCGCGCTCGCGGCCGAGCCATGTGGTGCTGGTGGCCCCTCCCGAGGAAGATCCGGCCGCGCTGGACTGGCGCATGTGCCGCGGGCATGACCCGGTGCTTGTCGTGCTCACCGGCCCGATGGAAGGCGCGAAGGTGCGCGAGCTGATCGCCGCCCTGTTGCGCGATGGCGTCGAGCGCGTGCTGGACGATACGGGAACGCTGTTCGTGCCGGAGGTGAGCCATGGCTGAAACCGTCTCCATACCGGTACAGCGGATGGAGCCGCCCCGTTTCAAGCTACTGCATGTTTCCGACCTGGAGTTCCGGCCGCCCCGGTTCCTGGTGCGCGACTACCTCGAGGAGGAATCCCTGGCGCTGGTGTTCGGCGATCCCGGTTGCGGCAAGTCGTTCCTCGCCGTCGACCTGGCCTGCTGTATTGCCACCGGTGCCGACTTTCACGGAAACCCCACCAGCCAGGGTGGGGTGGTCTACGTCGCTGGCGAGGGCGCAAATGGCTTGAAGCGGCGGTTTGTGGCCTGGGAGACCCACACGGGCCAGAGCATCGGCGGCGCGCCCCTGTACGTCTCCTGTGCGCCCGCAGCCCTATGTGATCCGGAGTCCGCGCAAGCGGTCGTGCAGGCCGTCGACGCGGTGCCCACCGGGGAGCCGCCGGCGCTGGTCGTGATCGACACCGTGGCCCGCAACTTCGGCCCTGGTGACGAGAACAGCACCCGCGACATGGGCGTGTTCGTCCAGGCCGCCGATGCGATCCGCGAGCGGTACAGCTGCACGGTCCTCCTGATCCACCACAGCGGGCATGGCGACAAGGCCCGCGCCAGAGGGGCAACCGCCCTGCGGGGCGCCCTGGACGCTGAGTATCGAGCCGACAAAGACGAGACCGGCACGGTCCGGATCGAGGCGACCAAGATGAAGGACGCACCGAACCCGGCACCGCTGGCGTTCGAGCTGCGGAGTATCCCGCTGGGCATTGATGACGCAGACGGCCGCGAAGTGACGTCCGCCGCCCTGGCGTCGACCACCTACGAGCCGCCGGCCCGGAGTTCCGGCCGCAAGGGCAAGTGGAAGCAATTCGCCCTAGATCAGCTCGCCCTGCTGTACGAGTCCCGGCGGGCCAACCTCGAAAGCCGAGGGTTTGATCCTGGCACCGCCCGGGTCGAGTTAAGTGAGTGGCGGCAGCAATGCGCCGATGCCGAGATGCCGAAGCAGCGATGGGCTGATGTTCGCAAGGCGTGCGTCGATTCCGGTGACGTTTCCATCGAACACGGTTTTGTACACCTGGAGGTCCGGAAGTCCGGTCCGTCCGCCCCCTAAGGGGAGGCGGACCGGACCGGACCACCTTAACCGGACAACCGGACCAAAACCGGACCTTAACCGGACCGTTAACCGGACCAAAAAGCCAACAATATCAATAGTCTGCGCCTTGACAGACTAAGCCAGCCGATAGACAATACCTATCAGAAGAGGGGACACCATGAACCAAGCCGAAGAACTCGAGCAGCAGCTACGCGAAGACAGCGCCCGCATGTTTGCCGACGCGGACGCCGGCCAGCGGTACTACATCCACAGGCCACCGCAGTTCCCCCCGATCGAATCCTTTGCCCGATTCCAGGAAATGCACGACGCCATCGTCGAGGCCGCGACCCGGAAGATGAGCGGCGCGGTGGAAGATCCCGACCTGACCACCCGCGATAAGGCCCTCGCTTCACAGATCGAAGCGATCAACCTCACCGGTTCCCTGAAGGCGCTACAGGCCGCCGGAGACCCCCGGTGGACGATCCTCGACAAGCGCGTCGAGAACCTGAAGCGCGGGGCAGCGATCGCCATGGAGATCCTGAAACAACGCGGAGGGTGCAACGCATGAACCTGGCCGAACTGAAAGCCCAACTCGACTTCGCGGTCGCCTACGCGATCGCCCTGCGGACCCGACACATGGAGGCCGCCCGATGACCGTCTACAACGGCAACGCCTGGCAGGAACGCCAGCTCGAGATGATGCGCGAAGACCCGAGGCGGTACGGCTGCGCTACCCGCGAACAGCACGTGGTCGAGGCGGAGGCGCGCCGGCAAGTGTTTGTCATTCAGAACGATCCCACCCTGTCCGAAGGTGAAAAGGCAGCACGCGCAGCGGCCGTGATGCGGGAAGCGAAGCGCCCGCAGCTCGCGGAGAAGACACCGGAACAGGATTGGCAGGACCACATGGCGGACGAGAGGGCATTCATGCTCAAGCTCGCAGAGGAAAACCCAGACCTTTTCGACAAGTACACGGAGTCAGAGAGGGCCGCCAGTAAGCAGCAGATGCGCAAGCTCGAAGCCAAGCTGAAGCCGAGCGAAGCCGAGCAGAAGGCCCGCGCCCTGGGGGCCAAGCTCGCGACCTACGAGGACACGCAGCAGATTCAACAGCAGATCGCCAAGGAGCAACTGGCGAAGGCCGAGCTTGAGCGGAAAGCCGAGCAGCTCGGCTACGAGATCCTGCAACAGGAAAAGGATAAGTGACATGCCGAAGCGAAGATTTGCCCCGAAGACCCCTGACGACTCCACGATCCCGCGCGGTCCGGCCAAGGCGTACCTGAACCGCCCGGCACCGAAGAAACGCGCCAAGCCGACCGGTCCTGTACAGCGCGTGAAGACCCCCAAGGTCAAGAACTCCGGCGCATGGACCCCCGTCCTCAACCTCCTGCCCGTCAACTTCAGTCTGGAGATGGCAGAGGAGGCCGACCGCCGTGCCAGCGAGCCGGATTGGACCGAACTCGACTGCGCCGTCGCGCTGGGTTGCACCGTGTCCGAGCTTGCGAACATGCGCCGTGCCGGCACCGGCCCCGAGTTCACGGAGACCCGTGACGGCATCCGGTACAGCCTCGCCGCAATCACCAATCACCTGATCGCCAACATCACCAACATCACCGGGGGCAAGTGAGATGGCCGCGAAAACCGACTTCAAATCCAAGCTGGGCTCCCTGGCTGAGGGCCGGCAGAAACTCCAAAGCGAGATGAAGGCCGCGCACGATGACCTGATGGCCAAGATCGAGACCAAGCGCGACGAGCTGCGGGCGATCAACAGCGCAACCCCGAACGTGGGCGAGATCCTCCACCGGACGCAACTGTCCATCGACGAGATGGCGGGGCGGTATGAGTCCCTCCTGAAGGGAACGTTCGTGGAGGGGCAGTCCCCGGAGAAGATGCTCCAGACAGGCCCGACGATTCCCGACAACGGCAACCTGAAGGGGCCGGCCGGGGCCGTGCTGCGAGGGCGTATGCAAGACAACTGGCGGAGCCAACTGGTGTTCGATCTGTTCGCGCCAGGCGCCAGCGGGGGAGAACCCCAGGACAAAGAGATTACCGGCAACAACATGGCGATGATGATCGCCTGGCTGTTCAAGGATGAACTGGTCGAGCGTATGCGCACCTTCGCAGAGACCCACGCCCCCGCCGGCGAATCCCGCGCAGCCGACATCGAACGGCTGAAGACCGAGATCACCGACCTCGAAGAGCAGGCCGCGCAGATGCGCCGGGAAGCCTCCGAGGCCGGTTTGCACCTGGAGGCCGCATGAACATCCTCGAAGAGATCGCCGAACTGATCGGGTTCCGTGGCGCGTACGAGCTGAGCATCCAGCGCGCCGGGACGAGCTTCTACGTTCCCGGCAAACCAGGCCCCCGTCACTGGTTGCGCGACATTCTCAGCGAAGCCGAGCTGAGCCTCCTGGCTGAACGCTTCGGAGGCGACACGATCACCATGCCCCCCTTGCGCGACAACAGCCGCCATCGGGTGGAGATTGCGCTGAAGAACAATCTCGAAGTGCGGATGGTGGCGATGCTGGCGAACCTGTCCGAGCGACGGGTTCACTCGATCAAAGCCGATCTGGTCGAGTCTGGACGGCTGCCGGGGGATGCGGCGTAGAGGGTAAGGGTTCCCTGGCGATATCCCTTGCATACGGGGTCGCAGAGGCGCCCGCGTCGACCAACTTCAGCAACTTAAACTTGATTGTGAATCAACACTATGAACTCACACGGCGGTAAACGACCGGGCGCAGGCCGGCCCAAAGGCTCAAATGTGAGCGATCACACCGAGCGCTTCAACGCGGCTCGGGCTGACAAGGAACGCTCCCTGGCAGACCTGCGCCGGATGGAAGTCGACACGAATGCCGGGAGGCTGATACCGGCCGCCGAAGTCGAGGAAGCGATCGCGACGGCGTTTGCCCGGATCGCGCAGAAGCTCCATGGCATGCCCGATGACCTTGAGCGCCGCGGCCTGCTGACACCGGAACAGGCCGAACAGGCGGAGCGGATCATCCACGACACGATGGACGGGATCGCCGACCAGCTCGAACAGCTCGGCCCCGAGAAGAGGTAACACGATGGCAGCGAAGCGGAGTACGGTTGAGCTTATCTTTCAGGGCGTCGACCGAACGGGGGAGGCCACGCAAGCCGCGCTCCGGAACGCGCAGTCGTTCACCGATTCCCTGGGCAACGTGACCGCCCCCGTCGCGGACTTCACCAAGAAGGCCGTGGCGTTCGAGGCCGCGCTCCTCGGTGCCGGGGCTGCCATCACCGCATTCTCGATCAAGGCCGCCGGAGACTTCGATTCGGCGTTCCGTGAAATCTCGACCCTGATCGACCAACCCGTCGAGGATCTCGGGGAATTCCGAGACGCCATCCTCGAATACTCGCAGACCAGCACCCAACCGCTGGAGTCGATCACCGGCGCGATCTACAGCGCGATCTCCGCCGGTGTGGACTACGCAGACAGTATCGAAGCCGTCGCGCAGGCCGAACAGCTTGCGGTGGCCGGCAAAGCGGACCTTAACGACTCCCTGACCGTGCTGGTCTCCAGCCTGAACGCCTACGGCCTCGAGATGGACGAGGCGGCCCGATTCAGCGATGCGCTGTTCACGGCGGTACAAGAAGGACAGACCACGTTGCCGGAACTGGGCAACTCGCTGTCGCGGGTCACTGGCCTGGCGTCGACCGGCGGTGTCGAGTTCGAGGAGCTGCTGGCGGCGATCTCCGCGATCACCGCGACCGGCACGCCCACGAACGAAGCCATCACCCGCATACAGCAGGCGTTGGCCAACATCATCAATCCCACGCAGCAAGCGCGCACGATGGCCGAAGAACTCGGGATCGAGTTCGGCGCCACCGCGCTGCGATCCGAGGGGCTGGCCGGGCTGCTGGACACCGTCGCCGAAGCGACCGGCCGCAGCGAAGACCAGATGGGCAAGCTGTTCGGCAGCACCAACGGCCTGTTGGCGGTGCTGGACCTGACGGGCGGCGCGGCGGAGGGGTTTGCCGAGACCCTGGGCAGCATGGAAGACAACGCCGGGGCCACGGATCGCGCCTTTGCCGACATGGCCGGCAGCGTCGAACAGCAGAATCAGCGCGTGGCCAACAGCCTGCGCGGCCTGGCAATCGAGATCGGCGGCCCGCTACTGGATCAGTACGGCGGCGTGACGGACGCCCTGACGGCCGTTTTCCAGGCAGTGGGGGCCAGTGTGCGGGATGGCCAGTTGGGCGACCTGGTGGGCGTCGTGGAGACGATCCTCGCGGATACCGAGTCCGTGTTCCGCAGCATGGCCGAAAACATGACCGAGGCGCTCGAGGAAGCCGACCTTTCGGGCTTCGAGCGCGGTATCGAGGCGCTGCGCGACGGCATCCAAAACCTGTTCAGCAATCAGGATCTGACCACCGCCGAAGGGCTGGCTGATGCCATGACCACGTTGGCTGACGCCTTCGCCGGGCTTTCGCAGTTCACGGCCGGCGTGATCGAGTCGTTCCAATGGCTGCTCGACCTGATGGTTAAGGCGGGTTCGAGCACCGCCGCACTGGACGATAACCTGTTCCGCATGGCCGGGCGGTTTGGCGGCATCGTCACACAGGTCGACCTGCTGTTGCCGCTGCTGAACGGCCTGATCACCCTGATGATCGGTAACCAGGCGCTGAACCTGGTGAAGGGCGCAAACCAGTCTGCGGCCGCCCTGGGCACGCTCGGCAAAGCCCTGGGGGCGATCGGCGTGGCCGGCACCGCTGGCTATGGCGTCGGGTCGTTCCTGAACGACAACGTAGTCGACCCGCTGGTCAACGCGGCCACGGAGAACGAGAACACGCTCGGCACCTGGATCTATGAAGTGATCCACGGCACCGAGGAATGGGAAGGCGCCACGCGCGACCTGAGCGCCGCCACACGCGACCTTGCTCACGACCTGGACGAAACCAACGGGGCCATGGAGGACACCGGCCGCGACTATGACCGCATCGTCAACGAAATGACCGAGGCGGATGACATGGCGCGGGAGTCCAAGCGTCTGTTGTCCGAAGCCTTCGCCGAGCAGGGCCTCGAGTGGGACGCCGCGACCGGGAAGATGGGCGAGGGCAAGCAGGCCACCGAGGAGGCCGCCGAATCGCAAGAGCGGTGGACGCGCACCATGGAGGACGGTGTGGCCACCTTCTCGCAGGTGGGCGAAGTGTTCCGTGGCGAGATGGAAGGCGCCAGCCGGGCGACGGAGGAAGCGGTGGAGCAATCCGACGATCTCAAGATCGCGCTGGAGGAACTCGCCAGTAACGAGCGCATCCGCTACATGGAGTTCCAGGCCAACATGAACGTCGCGGAGGTCGAGGCGCAGACCGCGCAGGTCGAGGCGGCGTTCGGGTCGATCAACAACACCATGGACAGCACCGCGCAGATGCTCGACGGCCTGTTCGGGCAGCTCGGTGACGCCAGCGCCTGGGATCGGCTGGATATCAAAAGCCAGATCGACCGTGAAAACAAGATCCGAGAGGAAGCCCACCAGAAGCAAATGAAGATGCTCGACGAGCATATCCGCAACCTGGAGGCACGCACGGATGCCATGCAACGCGGTGACGCCGCGATCAAGATCGAAGGCGACGGCCTACAGCCGCACCTGGAGGCGTTCATGTGGGAAATCCTGCGCACGATCCAGGTCCGTGTGAACGAAGACGGGCTAGAGATGTTGACGGGCGTGTAGCCAGGCCCCTCGCGGTCCGCCGGGAACCGTGCTCCGCAATCCCGGTAAACCCCCGTCGACGAGTCCTAGCCAGTCCTCAGTCGACGGGGTTTTTTGTGCCTGCTACCGGAAGTACCGCCGCTCCTCGACTCCGATGGGGTCGCTTTCGTCCATCCAGCGGGCGACGTAGCGGCCTGAGGCCAAGCCATCTTCGAGCGCGTCGTGCGCCTGATCGCGGGTATCAAACGGCCCATCCACGATATCGCCAATCAGGCGCCCTCCATCGGGGAGGTCGCGATCCTGGACAACGTAGAAGGCGTTCCATACGGGGGTATTGGTTTCGGTCATTGGTCATTCTCCTGTTGTGGTGAACAGGGTAGACCGGGGGAGCACTTTCGGGAAAGGTGGTCAGAAAGATAGACAGCGCCCGAAGGCGCTGCTAACTCACTGATTTTACTACTTGTTTGGTGGAGGCGGCGGGAATCGAACCCGCGTCCGCAGGACCTCCGCCTTCGGCTCTACATGCTTATTCTGTCTTTTAATTTAACCAGCGACTACCCGACAGGCAGGGAATGTAGCTGGCGATCCCGGTTGAGTTTTAATGGATCCACGCCGGGCGCGCTTCACCACGATCTTATGAGAGTCGACGCCCGATACTGGACGCATAAGCACGGCTCCAGTCGGACGGCATCTACCGGTTTTTAAGCGGCGAGTGCGTAGTTGTCGTCGTTGGCAACTATTTTTTTGCAGCGGTTTTAACGAGGTCCACTACAGCCTCGGCATGCACCTCAGGTTTCGCGACCCGCGTCGAAGCCATGTCGCCCCCAAGTACTACATGGACAGGGTAACGCATTGGGAGTTCCCCAACCAGCGCAATTGCTGTCACGTACCGGTCCCGCGCGGCAGGCGCCTCCGGTACAATGCGCGGCTTTCGGTACGTCCGGTTTCGAGGAAGCGTAATGCGGGTTGTGGAAGGGGGCGCGGCGGTCTCGCCGTTTCGGCTGCGGGCTCTGGAGGCAGGGCTGCGGGCAAGCGTACCGGGTGCCGGCCCGCTGGCGGCACGGTTCATCTATTTCGTGGCGACTCGCCGTCGGCTGAGTCCGGACGAGGAGGCGGTGCTGGCGCGCCTGTTGCGCGAGGGCGATGCCTGGGAGGCCCCCGAGTTTGCGGTGCAACGCGAACTGGTGGTGATCCCGCGCTTTGGCACGATCAGCCCGTGGTCGTCCAAGGCCACCGAGATTGCCCACCATGCCGGGCTGGAGGACGCGGTCGAGCGGATCGAGCGCGGCATCCACTGGCAGATCGGGGGCGAAGCAGCGGCGAGGGCCGATTTGGAGGCGCTGGCCGACCTGCTCCATGATCGCATGACCGACGCGGTGATCGAGGACCCGGCGGCCGCGGCCCAACTCTTTCACCACGAGACGCCACGGTCGCTGGGGCGTGTGGAGCTCGGCGAGGATGCCCGCGCGGCGCTGGAGCGCGCCAATGGCGAACTGGGCCTGGCGCTGTCCCCGGACGAGATCGATTACCTGGCCGATGGGTTCTCCGCGCTGGGGCGCGCGCCGACCGATGCCGAACTGATGATGTTCGCGCAGGCCAACTCGGAACACTGCCGGCACAAGATCTTCAATGCCGCCTGGGTGCTGGACGGCGAGGCCGACGAGCGCACGCTGTTCGGGATGATTCGCCAGACCCATGCGCGCCATCCCGAGGGCGTGCTGTCCGCCTATAGTGATAACGCATCGGTCATCGCCGGGCATGAAGGGACGCGCCTGATGCCGGATGCAATTACCGGCGAGTATCGTCGCGAGGCGCTGGATCTTGCGATCCTGATGAAGGTCGAGACGCATAACCATCCGACCGCGATCTCCCCGTTTCCCGGGGCTGCCACCGGCTCCGGTGGCGAGATCCGCGACGAGGGCGCGACGGGACAGGGGTCCAAGCCCAAGGCGGGGCTGACCGGGTTCTCCGTGTCCAACCTGCGCATTCCCGGCTTCGAACAGCCCTGGGAGCGGGATTTTGGCCGCCCTGGCCGAATCGAGAGCGCGCGCCAGATCATGCTGGATGGCCCGATCGGCGCGGCTGCGTTTAATAACGAGTTCGGACGGCCGGCGCTGGCTGGCTACTTCCGTACCCTGGAGATGGCACTGCCGGATGCCGCCGGTGGCGAGACCCTGTACGGCTATCACAAGCCGATCATGCTGGCCGGCGGGGTCGGGTCGATCCGCGGCGAGCACGTGCACAAGCAGGATGTGCCGGCCGGCACCCCGATCGTCGTGCTGGGTGGCCCGGCGATGCTGATCGGTCTGGGCGGCGGGGCGGCCTCGTCCATGGCGAGCGGGGCGAGTTCGGAGCAGCTGGACTTTGCCTCGGTGCAGCGCGGCAACCCCGAGATGGAGCGGCGCTGCCAGGAAGTGATCGACCGTTGTACGGCCCTGGGGGCCGGCAACCCCATCCTGTCGATCCACGATGTGGGTGCGGGCGGGTTGTCCAACGCCATTCCGGAGATCCTGGACGACGCCGGGCGCGGTGGGGTGATCCAGCTGCGCGACCTGCCGACGGCCGAGCCGGGTCTGTCGCCGATGGAGCTGTGGTGCAACGAGGCGCAGGAACGCTACGTGCTGGCAATTGCCCGCGAACATCTGGAGACCTTCCGTACCCTGGCGGCGCGTGAGCGCGCCCCGTTCGCGGTGGTGGGCGAGGCCACGGACGAGGGGCACCTGAAGGTCGAGGACGACCTGTTCCACGAGCCGCCGGTGGATATGCCCATGGGCATGTTGCTGGGCAAGATGCCGTTGATGACCCGCGAGGACCGCCGCCGGGCGCCGCCGGTGACGGACTTCGACCCCGAGGCCTGTCCGTTGGCGGAGGCGCTGGAGCGCGTGCTGCACGTGCCTTCGGTCGCGGCCAAGCACTTTCTGATCACGATCGGGGATCGCAGCGTGGGGGGGCTGGTCGCGCGCGATCAGATGGTCGGTCCCTGGCAGGTGCCGGTGGCGGACTGCGCCGTCACGCTGACGGATTTCGATGGGTATACCGGCGAGGCGATGGCGATGGGCGAGCGCACGCCGCTGGCGATCCTGTCGGCGCCGGCCTCCGGGCGCATGGCCATCGGCGAGGTGGTGACCAACCTGGCCGGGGCCGATATCGACGGCACGGATGCGATTCGCCTTTCGGCCAACTGGATGGCCGCCGCCGGGGTGCCGGGCGAGGACGCCAACCTGTTCGACACCGTGCGCGCCATTGCCGAGGACCTGTGTCCGGCGCTGGGGATATCGATCCCGGTGGGCAAGGACTCGCTGTCCATGCGCACGGTATGGGAGACCGAGGACGGGCAGGCGCGGCACATGCACGCGCCGGTATCGCTGATCGTGTCGGGCTTTGCCCGGGTCGCGGATGCCCGCCGGACCCTGACGCCGCAGCCGGATCCGGCTGCGGACGATCGGCTGTGGCTGATCGATCTGGGCGAAGGCCGCACGCGCATGGGCGGCTCGGCGCTGGCTCAGGGCTACGGGCATATCGGCGAGACCGCCCCGGACGTGGTGGATGCCGCCCGCCTGCGCGCCTTCTTCGATGCCATCGGCACCCTGCGCCGCAATGGCCTGTTGCGCGCCTACCATGACCGCTCCGACGGTGGACTGGTCACGACCCTGCTGGAGATGGCCTTCGCCGGGCGCTGTGGGCTCGATGTGGAGATCCCTGGCGGCCAGCCGGTAGCGGCCTGGCTGTTCAACGAGGAACTGGGTGCGGTGGTCCAGATGGCTGCGGGTGCCGAGTCCGCGCTGCGCGACGCCTTCGCGGAGGCGGGGCTGGAGGCGCACCTGCACCCGGTGGCGCGCCTGCGCGAGGACGAACAGATCGCCATCCGCCAGGACGGGCGGGATCTGTACACCGGTGACCGTGCCGGTCTGCAGCGTCAGTGGCAGGAGACCTCGGCGCGGATGCAGCGGCTGCGCGATGATCCGGAGTGTGCCGACGAGGAGCTCGCGCGGGTGGATGCCGATGGCGGTCTGCAGCCACGGGTGAATTTCGATCCGGCCGAGGATGTGGCCGCCCCGATGATCGCGCGCGGCGAACGTCCGCGCATTGCGATCCTGCGCGAGCAGGGGGTCAACGGGCAGCTGGAGATGGCGGCGGCGTTCGAGCGCGCCGGGTTTGCCCCGGTGGACGTGCACATGACTGACCTGCTGGATGGGCGCCAGGATCTGGGCTCGATGCAGGGGATGGCCGTCTGCGGCGGGTTTTCCTACGGCGACGTGCTGGGTGCCGGCGGCGGCTGGGCGCAGACCATCCTGAATCATCCGGCTCTGCGGGATGGCTTCCAGGGGTTCTTCGAGCGTCCCGAGACCTTCACGCTGGGGGTCTGCAACGGCTGTCAGATGCTTTCGCATCTCGCGCCGCTGATCCCGGGAGCCGATCACTGGCCGCGCTTTGTGCGCAACCGTTCCGAGCAGTTCGAAGCGCGCCTGTCGCAGGTGCGCATCGAGCCGGGCCCGGCCGTGCTGCTCGACGGAATGGCCGGCTCGGTGCTGCCGGTCGTGGTCTCGCATGGCGAGGGACGCACCCGTTACGCTAATGGTGTGCCGGTCCATGATCAGGCCACCCTGCGCTACGTGGAGGCCGATGACACCCCGGCGACGGTTTATCCGGCCAATCCGAATGGCTCTGCCGGCGGGGCCACCGGCTTCGCGAGTGAGGATGGGCGCGCGCTGATCATGATGCCGCATCCGGAACGCGTGTTCCGCAGCGTGCAGCACAGCTGGCACCCGGCGGACTGGGGCGAGGAGGGCCCGTGGTTGCGGCTGTTCCGCAATGCCCGGGTGTTCGTCGGCTGAAGCCCGCCATGGTCTATAACGGAAACATTTGTTCCGGCGACGAGGGAGGCGGGAGCGCACATGGATGACGCCAGTCAGGACGAGTTTCTCGGAGATGACCTGCGTGTGACGACCGCGCTGATGATTGGTCCGTCGGTCCGGTCCGCCACCGATCCTGTGCTGGCGCAGCGCCTGATCGAGAGCCTGGACCTGTTCGACGACGCGCACCCGCGCGGAGCGATGCCGCACGAGGACGAGTCCTCGCCCGAGGTGCAGCGTCTGGAACACAAGCTGGATCTGTTGTTGCATCTGGTCGCGGAGTCACTCCACCCCGAGCGCCCGGATCCGGTGGAGGCGACGCTCAGTGGCCACGGGATTGTGCTGCCAGCGGGCACGCTGCCGGAGGATTGTGACCGCGTGGAGGTCTATCTCAGTCGCCTGTTGCCCCAGCCCTGCGTTCTGGGTGTCGAGACTCCGACAACCCGTGGAGGCCTGCAGATGACTCGCTGGACAGGGATTGAAGGTCCCCTGGAAGAGGCGATCGGTCGCTGGATCTTTCGGTTGCATCGCCGCGAGGTCGCCGGGAAACGCCAGAAAGTTGACGGCAATCACAAATAAGCTCGATACTGCGAACTCGATCACACCATTGGATGCCGGCCCGGACTTTTCTCGGGTGGGCGCATCCGATCGCGGCAATCGGGGCACAGATGCGGGATCCGGGGGAACAACAACAGGCCATGCGCATTGCACTCAGCGGCGATGCGGGAGCCGCGGACGCAACACGGGCGATCCTGAACTGCCTTGGTTGCGAGGCCGAGACCCACTCCAACCCCACTGATCTGATGGACGGCACGCCCGCCGCAGCCGTGTGGCTTTGCGGACCTGCCGCCGAACTCTCCGCGCGCCTGCAGGAGCCGCGCGGGAATCTGGCACCGGTTGTCGTGCAACCGACTGACGGTGGCCAGGTGCAGGCCAACGGGGTGGATTGCATCGTCGAGCATCCGCTCTCGATTGGCCGGGTTTCTCAGGTCCTTCAGTGGCTGCGCTTCGGTCGCGAGCCGGGGTACGACGATATCCCCGGGCTGGTCGGGTCGCATCCGACCATGCAGGCGGTCAAGCGCCTGGTCGGGCAAGTGGCGCGGACCGATGCCACGGCGCTGATCCTGGGCGAGACCGGATCCGGCAAGGAGGTCGTGGCCCGCGCGATCCACAACGCCTCCGACCGCGCGGACAAGCCGTTCGTGGCAGTCAACTGCGGTGCCATCCCGGCGGATCTGCTGGAAAGCGAGCTGTTCGGCCACGAGAAGGGCGCTTTTACGGGCGCCTTCACCGCGCGCGCTGGCCGTTTTGAACTGGCCGAGGATGGCACGCTGTTTCTCGACGAGATCGGCGACATGCCGTTGCCGATGCAGGTGAAACTGCTACGCGTACTGCAGGAGCGGGTGTTCGAGCGGGTCGGCTCCAACAAGTCGATCCCGGCCCGCGCGCGAATCATCGCGGCCACCCACCGGAATCTGGATGATGCGGTGGCGGATGGCAGCTTCCGGCAGGATCTTTTCTTCCGCTTGAGTGTATTCCCGATCGAGCTGCCGCCACTGCGCGAACGCACCAGCGATATGCCGCTGCTGATCGCCGCTCTGGAAGACCGGCTGCGCGACCAGGGCATGGCCCCCGCCCACCTGACCCCTGCGGTGGTTGCCCACCTGGGGCAACTGGCGTGGCCGGGGAATATCCGCGAGCTGGCTAACCTCCTGGAGCAGCTTGCGATCATCTATCCGGATCTACCGGTGGACCTGGCGCAGCTGCCGCCGCGGGTGCGTCCGGACGGAATCGAGGATCTGACCCTGCCGCCGACTACGCCGAATGGTTTCGAAGGCGGTTCCGCTGCGGGCGCCAACCTGCTGGCCGGTGGTCTGCCACCGGAGGGCGTCGATCTGCGCAGCTTCCTCAACGACCTCGAGCGCGACATGATCACCCGTGCCCTGGATGAGACCGGGCACGTGGTGGCGCGCGCCGCTCGGCGTCTGGGCATGCGGCGGACCACCCTGGTTGAGCGCATGCGCAAGTTCGGGCTGGGCAAGGCCTGAGAAGACGCGAATGCGGGCGTGAACGCGCCCGGAAATCGGTGGGCTCAAGTGGACGGAATCCCGTCACTCGATGGATCCGAGATGGGCAACCCCCGCGTCATAGGCTTGACGGATCCCGGGCCGATCCAGAAAAACCCTCTATAAACCAATCGCCTGCCTTGGTGGCGCGATGTTTGCTAGATCTTTCCCGAATCGATACGGGAAGACCTTCATGTCGCGAGCCACGATCCTGCTGGTGGATGCCGAACCCGAACTGCGAGAGGCCGTGGTCCAGGTGCTGGCCACGATCCCGCGGGTGCGTCTGCAGACGTGTACTGCCGGCGAGTTGGTGCAATCCCTGGAGGTATCCGCCCCGGCGGTCATTCTGCTGGCGCAGCCTGCGGACCTGTCCCGGGATGCCCTGAGCCATGCCACGGCAGCGCTGGCGGCAGTCAGCCGCGACGCGAGCCAGGATCAGGAACTGGCCGCGATGCGACATGGGCTGGAGGCGCACTTCGCGCTCCCGCTTATGGCGGACGAGCTGGCCGGGTGGCTGCGTCCGCGGGTGCGACCGGAGCCGTCGCTCGAGGTCCCTGCGTTGGTGACACGCAGTCCCGTGATGCGCGGCATCGATCGCTTCGTTACGCGCATTGCCGGCAGCACGGCAACCGTGTTCGTTACCGGTGAGTCGGGGGTGGGCAAGGAGGTTCTGGCGCGGCAGTTGCACGCGCGCTCGCCGCGGCGACGGGGACCATTCGAAGCGATCAACTGCGCCGCACTGCCCGAGGCGATGCTCGAGGCGATGCTCTTCGGGCATGCCAAGGGCGCCTTTACCGGCGCGGTCGAGGCACGACCGGGCAAGTTTGTGCGGGCCGACGGCGGCACATTGCTGCTGGACGAAGTGACGGAGATCCCGGTGCATTTGCAGGCAAAGCTGCTGCGTGCGCTGCAGGAGCGCGAGGTCGAGCCCCTGGGCGGGCGGCGGCCGCAGCGCGTGGACGTGCGCGTGATCGCGACCTCCAATCGGGATTTGCGCGCGGCCGTGGCCGAAGGGCATCTGCGCGAAGACCTGTACTACCGACTGAACGTCTTTCCCCTGTGCATCCCGCCACTGCGCGAGCGTGCAGAAGATATTGTGCCCTTGGCCGAGGCCTTGCTCCGACGCCTGAGTGGCGGCCAGCTCCAGACCCTGGATGACGGCGCACAACGACGCCTGCGCGAACACGACTGGCCGGGCAACGTGCGCGAACTGGCGAACGTGATGGAACGCGCGGTCACATTGCATGACAACGCGGATCCGCAGGTGAGTGCAGAGTCGGTTTGGCTGGATGCGGACATGGTGAACCCCTGGAGTACCGGGGCCGGCGAGGTGACCACCGGGGCGGAATCGAGGCTGGATGACGAGAACCCGACACCGATGCTGGAGCAGACCCTGCAGACGCAGGAGAGCCGGGTGATCATGAACGTCCTGCGCGAGTCCGGCGGGCGGCGCAAGGAGGCGGCCGACCGGCTGGGAATCAGCCCCAGAACATTGCGTTACAAGATAGCGCGTCTGCGCGAGCACGGCTTTGCGGTGCCCGCGTCGGGCTAATGTGCAGTCGCCTGGCATATGGATTGCTTGAGAGTTTCTGTCGAACACGAAAATACGGCGGGCCCTTCGTGGTCGGTCGGCCGGCGTAACAAGACGCCCCGGGGGTAGTGAGCATGAGCGAGATGCAGATCCAGAACGTCCTGCAGCAGATGCGTCAACTGACGCAAGCCAACGGCGTGGAAAACACGAATGCGGCCCAGCAGACGCGCGAACCCCAGCGCGTCGGCGGCACGGACTTCCAGAACGTGCTGACGGAGTCGCTGCGGGGTGTCAATCAGGTGCAGCAGCAGGCGACCGATCTGCAGACGCGCTTCGAGCTGGGCGACGACAACGTGAGCCTGCCGCAGGTGATGACCGCGATGAGCAAGTCGAGCATCGCCTTCGAGGCGACCAACCAGGTGCGCAACCGTCTGCTGACGGCGTATCAGGAAATCATGCGGATGCAGGTCTGATCGGCCGATCGGGCTGAGGGAGAGAACGGACGATGGCCGAAAATGCACAATCCCTGCCCGCGGTGGTGACCGGCGGGATCAAGGAGTTTAACGGGATGCCTGCGGGCCGCCAGCTGGCCCTGATCGGGATGCTGGCGGGTGCCATTGTGGTGATCGTGGCGCTGCTGTACTGGGCGCTGCGCCCGACCTACGTACCGCTGTTTCCGCGTATGGATTCGGAGGATGCGGCGGAGGTTGTGCAAGTCCTTTCGCAGGCCGGTATTCAGTATCAGGTCGATTCCACGACGGGGCAGGTGAAGGTACCCCAGGGCGAGGTGGCTGGTGCGCGGCTGCAGCTGGCCGGCGAAGGCCTGCCACGTTCGGGCGACATGGGCTTCGAGCTGCTGCAGGAGGATACCGGCCTGGGTACGAGCCGGATGATCGAGGGGGCGCGCCACCATCGGGCGATGGAGGGCGAACTGGCGCGTACCGTGGCATCGCTGAATGCGGTGGACCGGGCGCGTGTGCACATTGCCGAGGGTGAGCAGTCGGTGTTCGTGCGTGATCGGCGCCCGGCCAGCGCGTCGGTGGTCGTGCACCTGCGCGGTGGGCGGTCCCTGAGCGAGTCGCAGGTCGGTGCGATCGTGCATCTGGTCGCGTCCAGCACCTCTGATCTGGATCCTGATCGGGTCACCGTGGTGGACCAAAGCGGGACGCTCCTGACCCAGGATGGCGGCGAGACGGGCATGGGTGGTAGTGGCGACCGCCTGAGTTTCACCCGCGACGTGGAGACCCGCTATACCGACCGTATCCGTGACCTGCTGATTCCGATCGTCGGGCGCGACAAGGTACGGGTGCAGGTGAACGCGGACATCGACTTCTCGAGCGTCGAGCGCACCGAGGAACTGTACGATCCCGAGACGATTGCCCTGCGGTCCGAGCAGACCCGCGAGGACGAGCGCACGGGACCCGAGGGCGGTATCGGGGGTGTCCCCGGGGCGCTGACCAACCAGCCGCCCGCCGGTGGGGTTGTCGGCGAGGAAGGCGAGGAGGGTGATGGCCCGCCCGCGGCGCTCCCGGGCAGCCGCAGCACCAATATCACCCGCAACTACGAGGTGGATCGCCGCATAAACCATATCCGCGAGATGCCGGGGGGCGTGCAACGCGTGTCCACGGCCGTGGTGGTGGACTTCCGCCAGGAGGTCAACGAGGACGGCGAGACCGTGCAGGTGGCGAGGGATGCGGAGGAACTGCAACGCATCGAAGCGCTGGTGCGCGAGGCGGTTGGATTCAATGCCGAACGGGGGGATACGATCAATGTAGTGACCGCCCCGTTCGAGGCGCCCATCGAGGCGGTGGCGGCGGACGAAATCGCGTTCTGGGAACAACCCTGGTTCCTCGAGGTGGTCAAGATCGTGGCGGCATTGCTGCTGGCTCTGATTATCCTGTTGACGGTGGTGCGTCCGGCGATGAAACATCTGATGAAGCGGCCGGCGCCGCCGCCGCGGCGCGAGGAAGATCGCGAGGCGCTGACCGACGAGTCAGCGGGCAGCGAGATGGGCATGGGGATGGGTCAGGGCGAGGGTTCGGCCGTGGCCGCGCTGACCGGCCCCAAGGGTCCGGACCAGCAGGAGATGGATCTGGAGGCGGTGCGCGAGATGGTCCGCGAGGACCCCAAGCGCGTGGCACAGGTGATGAAGACGTGGTTGGGTGACGATGGCCGCTGACAAGAACGCCAAACAGGAAGGTGCCGAGCGCGCCGCCGTGTTCATGATGAGCCTCGGCGAGGACGCGGCGGCCGAGGTCATGCGCCACATGGGGCCCAAGGAGGTGCAGAAGATTGGCACCGCGATGGCCTCCATGGACCGCATTTCGCGCAGTGACGTGAACGCGGCGCTGCACGAGTTCTCCACTCATGTGCAGGAACAGACGGCGCTGGGCGTGGGTGCCGACGAGTACGTGCGCAGCGTCATGGAGAGCGCGCTGGGTGACAAGGCCTCGGGCCTGATCGACCGCATCCTGCTGGGACGCAATTCCAAGGGAATCGAGGCCCTCAAGTGGCTGGATCCACGGGCGATCGCCGACATGCTGCGCAACGAGCACCCGCAGATCGTGGCGATTGTTCTTTCCCACCTCGACTCCGACCAGGCCTCGGACACCCTGCAGTACCTGCCCGCGCGGGTGCAGTCCGACATCGTGATGCGCATTGCGACCATGGATGGCGTTCAGCCCCAGGCCCTGCAGGAGCTGGACGAGATCCTCGACCGTCAGCTTTCCGGCAATGCCGCGAGCAAGACGTCGATGCTGGGTGGCGTGCGTTCGGCGGCCAACATCATGAACTTGATGGAGGGCTCACGGGAGGCGGAGATCATGGATACGATCAAGGAGTCCGATTCCGATCTGGGTTCGCGGATCGAGGAAGAGATGTTCGTGTTCGAGAACCTGGTGGAGATCGAGGACCGCGGTATCCAGACGCTGATGCGCGAGATCCAGACGGAATCGCTGGTGCTCGCCATGAAGGGTGCCGACGACGACATGAAGGACAAGATCTTCCGCAACATGTCCAAGCGCGCGGCCGAGATGCTGCGCGAAGACCTCGAGGCCAAGGGGCCGGTCCGGGTCAGCGAGGTCGAGGCCGCACAGAAGGAGATCCTGTCCGTGGCCCGCCGGCTCGCGGAGAACGGCGATATCGTGCTGGGTGGCGGTGGTAGCGAGGCGATGTTGTGACCGACGCCCCGGCGGCCAGGCTTTACACCGACGCGGCGGCATCGCGGTGGGAGCCGCCGGAGATTGGCGACCATGGGGTCCACCCCCCGCGTCGCCTGCCCACGGCCGCCGAGATCGAGGCGATCGAGGACGAGGCCCGCAAGAACGGGTTCGAGGGCGGTTATGCCGAGGGGCATGAACTGGGCAAGAAAGAAGCCGAGAAGGCCACCCGGGCGCGTGAGGACAAGAAACTGCGGGAGACGGTCGCCGTGCTGGAATCCGTGGCCGGCGGGCTTGCCGACCCCCTGGCGGATGCCGCCGATGCCCTGGAGCCGGAGTTGCTGGCGCTGGTGACGGCGCTTGCACGCAAGGTCGTCCAAAGCGAGCTGGAGACGCGACCGGAGCAGATCCGGACGGTCCTGGAGGGGGCATTGGCCCAGCTTCCCGGGCGCAACCAGGAGGTTCGGGTGCACTTGAACCCGGACGACCAGGCGCTGGTGGAGGCCTATGGTGAGCGGGCGGATGCGCGTATCACCTGGGTCCCGGACGCGGGACTTGCGCGCGGCGGCTGTCGCCTCGAATCGGGCGCGGCGAGTGTCGACGCAAGTCTCGAGCGGCGTCTGCAGCACGCGGTGGAAGCCCTCTGGGATGGCGACTATCCGGAGATGGACGGCGCACCCGACGAGGAAGATCACCAATCCGCCAATTCCGTGGACAGCGCGGCCCCGGAGGATTCATGAGTACCCCGATCGACGAGGTCCGCCGCAAGGGCCGGGAACGGCTGAGTAGTGGCTTGCTGGATCGTCTGCAGCAGTCGCGCGGGCGGGTCGAGCGGGTCAATCCGCCGCAGTCGGAGGGTCACCTGTCGCGCCTGACCGGCCTGACGCTGGAGGCGGAAGGCCTGCGCTTGCCCATCGGGGGGCGTGCGCTGATCCACGGCGAGAACGGAGACACGGTGCCGGCCGAGGTCGTCGGTTTCCAGAATGAACGCACGTTCCTGATGCCTGAGGAAATCGCGGCGGGCCTGACGCCCGGCGCGCGCATCGAGCCGCTGGACAACCAGCGTCAGATTCCGGTCGGGGAGGGGCTGCTGGGCCGCGTGATCGATGCCAACGGGCAGCCGCTGGACGGAAAAGGCCCGATCCGCACCCATGATTTTGGGCTGTTGGCCGGGCGGCCGATCAACCCGCTGCAACGCGCACCGGTGCGCGAGCCGCTGGATGTGGGGATCCGGGCAATCAATGGTCTGCTGTCGGTGGGTCGTGGTCAGCGCCTCGGTCTGTTCGCCGGATCCGGGGTCGGCAAGAGTGTGCTGCTGGGGATGATGACCCGCAACACGACGGCGGACGTGATCGTGGTCGGGCTGATCGGCGAGCGCGGTCGGGAAGTGAACGAGTTCATCCACGAGATCCTCGACGAGGAATCGCGCACGCGCACGGTGGTGGTCGCCGTGCCGGCGGACCAGTCGCCGCTGTTGCGCCAGCACGGGGCCTGGGTGGCCACTGCGGTTGCGGAGCATTTCCGGGACCAGGGCCTGCACGTCCTGTTGTTGATGGATTCCCTGACCCGCTTTGCCCAGGGCGCCCGCGAGATCGCGATGGCGATCGGCGAGCCGCCGGCCTCCAAGGGGTATGCGGCATCGGTATTTGCGCGCCTGCCGCAACTGGTGGAGCGCGCCGGCAACGGCGACGTAGGGGGCGGCTCGATTACCGCCTTCTATACCGTGCTCGCCGAGGGCGATGACCAGAACGATCCGATCGTGGACGCCGCGCGCGCGATCCTGGACGGCCATGTCGTGCTGTCGCGCGAGGTGGCAGAGACCGGGCGCTACCCGGCGATCGATGTCGGTGCGTCGGTCTCGCGCGTAATGTCGTCGCTGATCTCGCCGGAACACGAGCGGGCGGCGCGCCGCTTCCGCGGCCTCTCGGCCACCTATATGCAGAACCGCGATCTGATCGCGGTCGGGGCCTATCGCAAGGGGGCCGACCCGCACCTGGACGAGGCAGTGGCGATGCACGAGCGCCTGGAGGCGTATCTGGCGCAGGGTCGCGAAGAGGCCGTCGGTTTTGACCGGGCGCGGGATGACCTGCTGGCGCTGGTTGGCGGGGCGGCATGAACCCGAAGCGCCTGGAACGACTGTTGCGCCTGCGCCGGATCGAGGAGAGCGAGGCCACCCGCCAGCTGGGTGAACGTCTGCAGCAACTGGATGGCATTGCCGGTCAGCGCGAGCGCCTGGAAACCTATCAGCGCGAGTATCTGCAGGCGACCCTTCCGGATGACGCCAACGCCCTCAAGTGGTTGGCGGGCATGCGCGACCAGTTGCGCTCGGCGCTGGAGCAACAGGACCTGCGCATTCAGGCGGCGGAGTCGCAGGTGGAGACCGCGCGCCAGGAGTGGCTGGAGCGCCACCGCAACAGCCTGTCGCTGGAAAAGCTGCTGCAACGCCGGAAGGCCGAGACGGCGCAACACGGCGCCCGGCGCCAGCAAACCGAACAGGATATGTGGGCCACGCGGCAGGCTCATGCGCGCGAGGAAGCGTCGCGTTGGCAAGGTTCTTGAATGGACCGTGACTATCGATTAGGGCAAGGGCCCGGGGATCCACCCGGCACACCGAGGATTCGGAGATGATCGCGACACAGAACACCGGTCAGGGCATGCTGCCGCTGCTGCAATTGCTGGGCGGCGAGGCATCGCTGCAGGACCTGGACGGCCTGAAGGGGCTGAAAGGGAAGGACGGCGAGGGGTTCCTCGCGGTTCTGGAGCCGCAGATGGAGGCCTTGCTGGCGAACCTGGGCGTGCCCGGGGACGAGCTGGAAGGGCTCGATCTGGAAGCCATGCTGGCGCGGCTGCAGGATCTACTCGACGGGCAGGGTTTCGCCGCGGGCGACGAGGCGGGGGGCAAGGGCTTGCCGGTCGCCAGCCTGATGGCGGCAGTGCAGGAACCGGGGCGTATGGACGCGGCCCGTGGGGAGGCGGGCGCCTCTGGCCGCAGGGGTGCCGAGGGCCAGGCGTTGCCGGTCAAGCCCCTGCCTGCAGCCGTCATGCGCCTGTTTGTCGAGGCCAGCCAGGCGGCGGGCGGGCGCGACGGCCTGGCCGCATTGAAGCCCGAACTGCTGGGCGCGCAGGGCGGGCTGTCGCGGGACGGCGTGCTCGATGTCCTCGCCCAGTGGATGACCCAGGGCGGGGACGACGAGTCGCGCCGCGGGCGTACCGACCCCCTGGGGGGCGTCCTGCCGGCTCTCGCCGGTGGGCAGGCCGAGGGGGCGGAGGCCGCGCGTGCGCTGCCGCGACTGGACCTGACCCGGCTCCTGCAGCAGCCCAATGGGGCCCGCGAGCTGGCCGATCAGGTGCGCATGCTCGCCCAGGCACAGGGTGGGCGCACCGAGCTCAAGCTGCATCCCCCGCAGCTGGGCAGTCTGGATATTCGGGTGCTGGTCGAGGGTGACCGCACAAGCATCCAGTTCATCAGCGCCAATCCGGTGACCCGCGAGGTGCTGGAGGCGGCCATGCCGCGCTTGCGCGACAGCCTCGCCGAGAGCGGGCTGATGCTCGAGGACGCGACCGTCTCCGACCAGGCGGCCGAGGAGGAGGCCGAGCAGGATGAGCGCCAGGCAGCCGCCGGGGCCGCTTCGGAGCTGGCCGAGGCCGAAGACAACGAGAATGAGGGCAGCACGCTCTCGATGCTGAATCGGCGCCTGGATTTGTTTGCCTGATTCGAGCCCGGCGCGGGCTCGGTCTTGCGATATCCGATGGGCGGCGGGCGGTGTCCGTGACCTGCCCCATCGGGCCCCTTTCGCTGTCGTAGCGATTTTCCGTGAGTGCCGCCAAGAATCCGTCTTTCCCGCGCGGCGGGCGGCCGATTCTTGACGTTATCGCCCGTTCCTTCCCCCGAAGTGTCCTTCAGTCTCCTCCAGTATTGGTCGCTAACTATCGGATAAAGCGATAGAAAGACAATGCTGGCATCTGCCTTGCTAAGGTCTTTTCCGAGAGCAAATCCTCGGTTTACCGGATAGCGGGTGCGACATGGCGAAGAAGGAAGTCAATCTGGACGACGAAGAAGGCGGCACCCCGAAGAAGGGCGGCATGGGCAAGCTGCTTGTGCTGCTGCTGATCGTGATCCTGCTGGTGGGCGGCGGGGCCGCTGCGGCCTGGTTCTTCCTGGTTGCGGGCGACGAGGCTGCCGAACAGGTGGAGGAAGGCCCCCCCGAGCGCTTCTACACCAGCCTGGAGCCGATGACTGTCAACATCGAAGCGCCGGGCCGCATCCGGTATCTGCGTGCCGAGGTGAGCCTGGTGACCCACGAGGCGCCGGTGATCGAGGCGTTCGAGCGGCATATGCCGGCGATCCGCAACGACCTCCTGGGCATCCTGGCGGAACAGCGTTACGAGGATCTCAATACGCGTGATGGCAAGGAATCGCTGGCGGAGGAGCTGAAGGAAGCAATCCGCGAGATTCTGCGCTCGCGGGATGCGCCGGACGCGGTCGAGGCCGTGTTGTTCAACGAACTGGTGATGCAGTAGGAGCCCCGTTATGGCGCAGACGGATATCCTCAGCCAGGACGAGATCGATGCCCTCCTGCATGGTGTGGACGAGGGCGACGTCGAGACCGAAGACCCGTATCCGAGTGATGGTCAGGCGCGGGAATTCAACTTTGCCACGCAGGATCGCATCGTCCGTGGGCGCATGCCCACGCTGGAGATGATCAACGAGCGCTTTGCGCGTCAGCTCCGGGTCCGTCTGTTCAATGTGCTGCGTCGTTCGGCCGAGATCTCGGTGGTCGGCACCCGTATCACCAAGTTCTCCGAGTACATGCACTCGCTGTTTGTCCCCACCAGCCTGAATCTGGTGCGGGCGCATCCGCTGCATGGCACGGGTTTGTTCGTGTTCGATCCCAAGCTGGTGTTCATCCTGGTCGACAACTTTTTCGGTGGCGACGGGCGCTACTACACCCGCATCGAGGGGCGAGACTTCACCCCGATGGAGATGAAGGTCGTCCACGGCGTGCTGGAAGGGGCCTTCGAGGATATGCAGAAGGCCTGGCAGCCGGTGATGGAGCTGAAGTTTGAGTTCCTGAACTCCGAGGTCAACCCGCAGTTCGCGAACATCGTCTCGCCGACCGAGATCGTGGTCATCAGCGAGTTCCACATCGAGCTCGACGGGGGCGGCGGCAACCTGCACGTGACCCTGCCGTACTCGATGATCGAGCCGATCCGCGAGCAGCTGGATACCGGCATCCAGTCGGATCGCTCCGACGTCGACCAGCGCTGGATGCACGCGCTGCAGGAGGAGATCCAGACCGCCGAGGTCGAGATCAGCTCCATGCTGGCGGAGACCGAGGTCACCGTGCGCGAGCTACTGGATATCCAGCCGGGCGACATCATCCCGGTGGACCTCCCCGAGAAGATCACCTTGCAGGTCGAAGACATCCCGATGTTCCGCGGGAAGTTCGGCGTATCCAATGGCATGAATGCGATCCAGGTTTCGGAACGCATCATCAAACGATAGAGGGCGCAGCATGGCTGACACCGACGATCCCAAACAGGACACCCCGACCGCGGATGAAGATACCGCGGGCGCTGAAACCATGGCCGAGACCGAAGGCGGTAGCGACGACCAGGCGCTGGCCGACGAATGGGGGGCCGCTCTGGCGGAACAGTCCGCCCTGGCCGAGCAGAAGGATGACGAAGAGGCCGCCGACCCGGACGCCCTGCTGAACGAAGCGCAAGGCGGTGGGGGTGCCGCGTCCGCGCAAGCGGCGCCGAAGACCGAGAAGAAGGAACGCAAGCACAAGCCGGATTCGGCCGCGGAGGCGCTGCAGCCTGAACAACTGTCGGGCGTGGTGCAGGGCGACGGCGAGGAGATGAACCTGGAGATGGTGCTGGACGTGCCGGTGACCATCGCCATGGAGATCGGTCGCACGCGCATCCCGATCCGCAACCTTCTGCAGCTGAACCAGGGCTCGGTGGTGGAGCTGGACCGTCTGGCCGGGGAGCCGCTGGACGTGCTGGTGAACGGCACTCTGATTGCTCATGGCGAGGTCGTGGTGGTCAACGAGAAGTTCGGTATCCGGCTGACCGATGTGATCAGCCCCAGTGAGCGCATCCGCAAGCTCAAATAGCCATGAATCCACGTAATACGCGTAGTTCGGCCCTCGTCCTGGCGGCCGTCACGGGGACCCTCTGGCCTTTGACTGCCCTTGCGGAGGGTGGCAGTGGCGGGGCCGCGGCCTATCTGACCCAGCTAATCGGCGGTCTGGTACTGGTGATCGGTGCCATTGTGGTGCTGGGCTGGATCCTGCGCCGGACCCAGGGCGGACTGAACCGCGGCTCGCAGGTGATCGAGATCGTCGCGGCACGCTCGGTGGGCACGCGCGAGCGTCTGGTGCTGGTGCAGGTGGGCGATGAACAGGTGCTGGTGGGCGTGGCGCCTTCCGGCATGCGCACCCTGCACACGATGCGCGAGTCCGTGGTGGCGCCGGTAGGCGAGACCCCGGACTTCTCCAGTGCGCTCAAGCGCGCCGTGACCCGCCGGGCTCCGCCCGGTAGCAGCGAGCGGGGGCAGTCGTGATGGCGCTGTTCCTGCGGTTCGCGCTGGCACTGGGCCTGCTGCTCCTGCCGGGCCTCGCCGGGGCCCAAGTGGCGCAGGGTATCGAGGCCCTGACCGTGACCACCAACGGAGACGGGGGCGAGACCTACTCGGTCACGCTGCAGATCATCCTGTTGATGACGCTGCTGACCCTGCTGCCGTCGATCCTGATCATGATGACGTCCTTCACCCGGATCATTGTGGTGTTGGCGATCCTGCGCCAGGGCCTGGGCACGACCCAGACGCCCTCGAACCAGATCCTGATCGGTTTGGCCTTTTTCCTGACCCTGTTCGTGATGGCCCCGGTGCTCGACGAGATCTACGAGACCGCGTTTGTGCCCTACGTGAACGAGGAGATCGGGACGGAGGAGGTGATCGAGGCGGGGGTGCAGCCGTTGCGCGAGTTCATGTTGATGCATACCCGCGAAAGCGATATCGCGATGTTTGCCGAGATCAACGGGATCGACGGATTCGAGGAGGCGGATGACATCCCGTTGAACCTGCTGGTGCCAGCGTTCATTACCAGCGAGCTGAAGACCGCATTCCAGATTGGCTTCCTGATCCTGATCCCGTTCCTGATCATCGACCTGGTGGTGGCCTCGGTCCTGATGTCGATGGGGATGGTGATGCTCTCCCCGCTGATTATCTCGCTGCCGTTCAAGGTGATGCTGTTCGTTCTGGTGGACGGCTGGGCGCTGATGATGAACACCCTTGCCACCAGTTTCTTCGTGTAGGAGAGCGCGATGACACCCGAACTCGTTGTGGATATCGGTCGCGAGACACTAACCGTGGTGGTCCTGCTGGCCGCGCCGCCGCTGCTGACGGCGCTGGCCGTGGGTCTGACCATCGGGATGCTGCAGGCAGCGACCCAGATACAGGAAATGACCCTGTCGTTCATCCCCAAGCTGCTGGCGATGTTCGCGGCGCTGCTGATCAGCGGGCACTGGATGCTGGCGTTGTTGATCGACTACACCGAGCGCCTCTACGAGGGTGCGCCGGGGATGGTGGGGTAGGCATGGCCCTGGCGGCGGAACAGCTGGTGCTGTGGGTGGGGGCGGTCCTGTGGCCGTTCGCCCGCATTGGCGCCATGCTCGTCGCCATGCCGATCTTCGGCGCGGATACGGTCAATGCGCGGGTGCGCATGGGGCTGGCGCTGTTGTTGGCGATCTTTGTGGCCATGCAGGGCCCGGTCCTGCCGGATATCGATCCGTTGAGCCTTGAGGGCGTGCTGGTCACCCTGCACCAGGTCGCGATCGGCGTGTTCATGGGTTTTATTCTGCAGATGGTGTTCTCGGCCGTGACCCAGGCGGGCGAGGTGGTCGCACTGGGTATGGGCCTGGGTTTTGCCTCCATCATGGATCCGGCCCAGGGGGTGCAGGTCCCGGTGGTCTCCACCATTTTCGTCATCTTCTCGACCCTGCTGTTCCTCGCAATGAACGGCCATCTGATTGCTCTGGAGCTGATGTTGACCAGCTTCGAGACCATGCCGATCGCCCCGACCGGTCTGAACGCCGAGGCCTTCTACGCCCTGGTGGCCTTCGGCTCCACGATGTTTGTGGGCGCGGTGCTGGTGGCATTGCCGGCGGTTGCGTCGCTCCTGTTGGTGAATATCTCCATGGGGGTCATCACCCGCGCGTCCCCGCAGCTCAACATCTTCGCGGTGGGTTTCCCGATGATGATCCTGATCGGGTTCGTGCTGATGATGTTGATCCTGCCGGGCCTGCCGGAACGTTTTGGCGAACTGATGTTCGAGGCCTTCAACCTGATGCAGACCCGGATGGGCTTCTGAAATGGCCGAGAACGAAAGCGGACAGGAAAAAAGCGAAGAGCCCACTCCGAAACGCCTGCGCGAGGCGAAGGAGAAGGGGCAGGTCCCGCGCTCGCGCGAGCTGAGCACCTTTCTGGTGCTGATGGCGGGCGGGAGCTTCCTGCTGATGTACGGCCCGAACATGGGGGCGCAACTTACTGAACAGATGAGCAGTCGCCTGGATTTCGAACGCCAAATGGCCTACGACTCGTCGCTGTTATTGCCGTATCTGGCCGACGAGATTTTCCGCACCCTGCGGACCCTGTTCCCTCTGTTCGGCGTACTGGTGGTGGCCGCGGTACTCGCGCCGATCGTGATCGGCGGCGCCAATTTTTCCTGGAAAGCCGCCGCGCCCAAGGTCTCCAAGCTGAATCCCGGGAAGGGCCTCAAGCGAATCTTCTCCTGGCAGGGGCTGATGGAGTTCGGCAAGACCTTCGCCAAGTTCGTACTGATCAGCAGTGTCGCGGTCGCCGTGCTGGCCACCTTCTCCGACCGGCTGCTGATGCTTGGCTACGAACCGGTCCATCAGGGCATTAGCCATGCCGCCCAGCTGGTGCTGGGAACGTTCATCGCAGTGTCCGCGGCGTTGATCGTCGTAGCGGCCATCGATGCGCCGTTCCAGATGTGGAATCACCAGAAGCAGTTGCGCATGACTCGGCAGGAAGTGAAGGACGAGTACAAGGAGACCGACGGGAAGCCGGAGGTCAAGCAAAAGATCCGCCAGTTGCAGCAGGAGATGGCGCAGCGGCGAATGATGGAGGAGGTCCCCAAGGCCGACGTGATCATCACCAACCCGACCCACTATGCCGTGGCTATCGTCTACGAGGCCTCGCGCATGGCAGCGCCGAAGGTGGTGGCCAAGGGCGTCGACGAGGTGGCCGCCTCGATCCGTGCAGTCGGGGACGAACACGCGATCATCCGCGTCGAGGCTCCGCGCGTGGCCCGCGCCATCTACTTCACCACCGATCTGAACCAGGAAGTGCCCAACGGTCTGTTCGTGGCCGTGGCCCGCATCCTGGCGTACGTCTACCAGCTCAAGCGGGCCGATGCCGACGCGCAGATGCCGGATGACCTTCCAGTGCCCGAGGACTATCTGGATCCTGACAAGCAGCGCGGCCAGAGGAGGGATCGCTAATGGCCTTCTTTGACCGTCTGGGTAACGTGGGCAAGTGGGGGCTGGGGGCGCCGATCCTGCTGATCGCGATGCTCTCGATGATGGTGCTGCCGTTGCCGCCGCTGGCGCTGGACGTGCTGTTCACCTTCAATATCGCGCTGTCGCTGGTGGTGATCATGGTTGCGGTGTACACCCCGCGGCCGCTGGAATTCGCGGTCTTCCCGACCGTGTTGCTGGTCGCCACGCTGCTGCGTCTGGCGCTGAACATCGCCTCCACCCGAGTGATCCTGCTGGAAGGCCACACCGGCACGGATGCCGCCGGCAAGGTCATCCAGGCCTTCGGCGACTTCGTGGTCGGCGGCAACTACACCGTGGGGCTGGTGGTGTTCGCGATCCTGATCATCATCAACTTCGTGGTGGTGACCAAGGGGGCCGGGCGCGTGTCCGAGGTCAGCGCACGCTTCACCCTGGATTCCATGCCGGGCAAGCAGATGGCGATCGACGCCGACCTGAATGCCGGGATCCTCAGCCAGGAAGAGGCGCGTAAGCGCCGCGAGGAGATCGCTAGCGAGGCGGACTTCTACGGCTCCATGGACGGTGCCTCCAAGTTCGTCCGCGGCGATGCCATCGCGGGGATCCTGATCCTGTTCGTAAACATCATCGGCGGGCTCACCATCGGTGCGGTGCAGCACGGCATGTCGATCGGCGATGCCGCGACCAACTACGTGTTGCTGACCATCGGCGACGGCATCGTTGCCCAGATCCCGTCGCTGGTGCTGTCCTCCGCCACCGCGATCATCGTGACCCGCGTGACCAGCAGCCAGGACATGGGCCAGCAGGTGTACGGGCAGATGTTCTCCAACCCGCGGGTCCTGTACGTCGCCGGTGGCGTGATCGGCGCGCTGGGCGTCGTGCCGGGCATGCCGAACGCCGTGTTCCTGGGGCTGGCGGCGCTGATCTTTGGCTGGGCCTACCTGCTCAAGCGCCGGAGCCGCGAGGCCGAGGTGGAAGTGGAGCGCATCCCGCAGGAGGACGAAGGCGGGGCTCGTTCGGAGGATCGCGACCTGACCTGGGAAGATGTCCCGCCGGTGGACTTGGTCTCCCTCGAGGTCGGCTACCGCTTGATCCCCTTGGTGGACCGCACCCAGGACGGCCAGCTGATGGGCCGGATCAAGGGCGTGCGCCGCAAGCTGTCGCAGGAGCTCGGCTTCCTGCTGCAGCCGGTGCATATCCGCGACAACCTGGAATTGAGCCCGAACGCCTACCGGATCAGCCTGCTGGGCGTCACTGTGGCGGAGGCCGAGGTGTTTCCCGATCGCGAACTGGCGATCAATCCGGGCGAGGTCTTCGGCACCGTCCCGGGTACCCCGACCAAGGACCCGACCTTCAACCTGGATGCCCTGTGGATCGACCCGTCGGATCGCGACCAGGCCCAGGGCGCCGGCTATACCGTAGTCGACTGTTCCACGGTGATTGCGACGCATTTGTCGCAGGTGTTCCGAGAGAACGCCCACCGCTTGATCGGGCACGAGGAGGCACAGCACCTGCTGGATCAGCTGGCGCGGCATTCGCCGAAGCTGGTGGAGAACCTCGTGCCCAAGACGCTGTCGCTTTCGATCGTGCTGAAGGTGTTGCAGAACCTGCTGGCCGAGCAGGTCTCGATCCGCGACCTGCGCACGATCGCCGAAACCCTGGCAGACGACGGGGTGAAGAGTCAGGATCCCGGCACTTTGACCGCAGCGGTGCGCGTCGCGCTGGCGCGCTCCATCGTCCAGGACCTTGTGGGACCGGAGGATGAGCTGCCACTGATTGCCCTGGACCCATCGCTGGAACAGCTCTTGCATAAGTCCCTGCAGGGCAGCTCGGGTGGCACGGTTGGACTGGAGCCCGGGCTGGCGGAACGGTTGCAGCGTTCGGTTGCGGACGCGGCGCGCCGCCAGGAGACAGCCGGTCAAGCGGCGATCCTGGTGGTGGCACCGGAGATCCGTTCCTGGATTGCCGGCTGGTTGCGCGGCGCGGTTCGCAGCCTGACCGTCCTGGCGTTTACCGAGATCCCCGACAACCGGCGGATTCGGGTAGTGGCCACGGTCGGTCAGGAAGAAACGGCGAAGCAGTCCGCATGAGACATAGGGGTTCCGCCGCGCGAGCGGCGCAGGAGATCAAAGCATGAATGTCAGACGATATCGGGCCCGGGACATGCGCGACGCCATGCGTCAGGTGCGCGAACAACAGGGAGAGGATGCCGTGATCCTCTCCAGTCGCCGGGTGGATGGCTGGTTGGAGGTGGTCGCCGCCCTGGAGGATGGCGAGTCCTCGGAGCCGGTGCGCGAGCCGGAGGCTGCAAAGCCGGCCCGCGAGGCGCGTACTGCCGACCGCGCCCCGAATTCGGCGGCCCCTTCCTGGCCGGCCGATCCCGAGCTCACCGCGATGCGCCAGGAGTTGCGTGACCTGCGCAGCCTGATGACGCGTCAGTATGCGGAGAGTGACGAGGCTCGCTGGGCGGCCCGTCATCCGCTGGCGGCAGAATGCAAGGTCCGCCTGATCGACCGCGGCTTTAGTGAATCGCTGGCGCGCAGCCTGGCGGGCAGCATCCTCGATGACAGCTCCCCCGAGCAGGCTTGGGAGCGTCTCCGCGCGCGGCTTTCGGGCGCGATTGCCACGCATCGCCCGGCGATCCTGGACGAGGGTGGGCTGCTGGCGATGGTGGGTCCGACCGGTGTCGGCAAGACCACCACGCTGGCACGGATCGCGTTGCGCCAGATCCGTCGGATGGGACCGGATTCGGTTACGCTGGTGACCCTCGATAGCCAGCGCATCGGTGCAACACGGCAGTTGCAAGCCTTCGCCCAGATGGCGGGGATCTCGGTGCGCGTGTTGCAGAATGCGCGCGAACTGCGCGATCTGGCGCGGCGCGTGGACGATGGCCACCTGATCCTGGTGGATACTGCTGGGCAGGCGCCGCGCACGGTGGAGGAGGAGTCGCTGTTCGCGCATCTGCCGCCGGATATCCGCGCCGAGAGCTGGTTGGTCGTGTCGGCCACGACCCAGGGCAGTACGTTGCGGCGGGTGCTGGACGCGTTTCGCAAGGCGGATCCCTCGGCGCTGGTGCTGACCAAGCTGGACGAGGCAGAACAGCTGGGCGAGGTCCTGTCGGTCCTGCTGGATCAGCACCTGGGACTTGGGTTCGTGAGCGATGGCCAGCGCATCGCCGAGGATTTTCACCGGGTTGATACGGGGTATCTGACCCGCCTGGCGCTGGACGACGACGCGGAGGGCGCGCGGGCGGGTGGCAATGCCCGTGAGACCTGGGCTGCCGAACGGCTGGCCGAAATGGAACCGCCGCGACGCTCGCGCGCGCCGCTGCGCCCGGCGCAGGGGACCGAGCCGGCAACACTGGAACTGATTCAGCCGGTTGGAAAGGGGCGTTATGCCACGCACTAACAAGCCGTTGAAGGTCATTGCGGTCGCGTCGGGCAAGGGCGGGGTCGGGAAGACCAACGTGTCGGTCAATCTGGCGGTCGGCCTGGCCCGGTTGGGCCGCGAGGTGATGCTGTTCGATGCGGATCTGGGCCTGGCCAACGTGGACCTGTTGCTCGGGATGCGCCCGGAGCGCACCCTGCATGATCTGGTGACCGGCGCGGTGGACAGCCTGGACGATGTCCTGGTCCAGGGGCCGGACGGGGTGAAGGTGGTCCCGTCGGCCTCCGGTATCGCGGCGATGGCGAACCTCACGCCGGCGGAGCACGCAGGGCTGATCCATGCCTTCAGCGCCTACCGCAGGCCGCTGGATGTCCTGATCGTGGACACCGCCGCAGGCCTGCAGGAGTCGGTGACTTCGTTCTGCCGGGCGGTACAGGAGACCCTGGTGGTGGTCTGCGACGAGCCGGCTTCGATTACCGATGCCTATGCCTTGATCAAGGTGCTGCACCGTGACCACGGCCTGCGGCGTTTCCGCATGGTCACGAACATGGTCAGCGGACGCGAGGGGGCGGAGCGGCTGATGCAGAAACTCAATACCGTCTGCGGCAAGTACCTGCCGGAGGTGGTCCTGGACCTGGCCGGCTATATCCCCATGGACGAACATCTGCGCAAGGCCGTGCAGAAAAGGGCGCCGGTGGTTCAGCAGTATCCCGGCAGTCCGGCTGGCAAGGCGTTTGCCGACCTGGCACACACGGTGGATCGCTGGCCAGTCGGTGGGGGTGACCACGGGGGCGTCGGGTTCTTCGTGGAACGAATGCTGCAGAGCGCATGATGACGACGCGTAATCGCCTTTCCGGCTACCAGGCGACGTCCACCGCGACCGGTGGACACGAGAAGCTGATTGCCGATCACGTTGAACTGGTGCATCGCATTGCGCACCACCTGATGGCCCGTCTACCGGCCTCGGTCCAGGTCGATGACCTGATCCAGGCCGGCATGATCGGTCTGCTGGAGGCGGCGCGGCAGTTCGAGGGCGGGCAGGGGGCGACCTTTGCCACCTACGCCGGAATCCGCATCCGCGGCGCGATGATCGACGAGTTGCGTCGCAGTGACTGGACGCCACGTTCGGTGCATCGCAACAGCCGGCGTATTGCCGCCGCGATCCAGAGTGTCGAGGCCCGCGAGGGGCGTGCGGCGCGTGGGAGCGAGGTGGCGGCCGAGCTGGACGTGCCTATCGATGACTATTACGACATGCTCAAGGACCACGCCGGGGCCCATCTGTTTGCACTGGACGATCTGGGTGGCGGGGATGACGGGGCCGATCGCGTGATCGAGGGGCAGGAAGTCTCGCCGTCGCGTAGCCTTGAGGCTGGCGAGTTTCGCGAGGAGTTGGCCGAGGCCCTTGGGGATCTGCCTGAACGCGAACGCCTGGTGCTTTCGCTGTATTACACCGAAGAACTGAATCTGCGCGAGATCGGGGCTGTTCTGGGCGTGACCGAGTCGCGCGTGAGCCAGATTCGCAGCCAGGCGGTCATTCGGCTGCGCGCGCGCATGGGGTCGTGGCTCGAAGACGGCGCGGCTTTGCAGTTATTCTAAAACTCACCTTACGAATCCCGGAGTGACGTGTGGACAAGGGAATGAAAATTCTCATCGTGGACGATTTTTCCACGATGCGGCGCATTATCAAGAACCTCTTGCGCGATCTTGGCTTCAATAATACGCAGGAAGCCGACGACGGCAGCACCGCGCTGCCGATGCTGCAAAATGGTGATTTCGACTTCCTGATTACCGACTGGAACATGCCCAACATGCCGGGCATCGACCTGCTGAAGGCCGTCCGGGCGGATGCCAACCTGAAGTCGATGCCGGTGCTGATGGTGACGGCCGAGGCCAAGCGCGACCAGATCGTGGAGGCCGCGGAGGCGGGTGTGAACGGTTATGTGGTCAAGCCGTTTACCGCCGAAACGCTGAAGGAAAAGATCGACAAGATCTTCGAACGTATTGAAGCACAGGGCTAAGGATCGCCCGGTGGTGAATACGGACGACGTCCGTCTCGCTTGCGCGGGTGGGCGTGACCCGGCTCCTTCGGCGCCGTACCAGCAAGAGGCTCCTCATGACTGAACAGGAACACCCCCCACGCGACGGCCAGCTCGAGCTGGCCCGACAACTGGTGCAGACGCTCGAGGCGGGCGACGACGCGGCGGCGCGCGCGCTGGTGCAGGATCTTGCGCGTCCTTACGACCGCGAGCTCTTCGATGAACTGGGCAAGCTGACGCGCGACCTTCACGAGGCCTTGCAGAGTTTCCGTGGGGACTCGCGTCTGGTGGAGCTGACGCAGGCGGAGATCCCGGATGCGAAGGAACGCCTGAACTACGTGGTCACCATGACCGAGCAGGCCGCGCACGCCACGATGGGCGCCATCGAGTCGAGCCTGCCGATCGCCGAGTCGTTCAGCCAGCAGGCGGCCGACTTGACCGCCAAATGGACGCGGTTTCGCAACCGGCAGCTCTCGGTGGACGAATTCCGCGATTTCGCGCGTGAGCTGGACAGCTTCTTCGGGCAGGCGGGCGAGGACGCCGAGGAGTTGCGGCGGCTGCTCTCCGAGGTGCTGATGGCACAAAGTTATCAGGACATTACCGGCCAGGTGATTCGCCGGGTGATCCAGTTGGTGACTGACCTCGAAGAGAACCTCGTTACCCTGATTCGGCTCTCCAGCGGGCGCATGGAGCAGGTCGAAGCGGCCGAGGCGTCCCTGGATCGTGGCGAAGAAGACCGCGAGGCGGACCGCAAGGGTCACGGCCCCAGTGTGCCCAAGACTCAAGATTCCAGCGCAGATGTCGTTCAAGGACAGGACGAGGTGGACGATCTGCTATCAAGCCTGGGCTTCTAGCAGTGCCCCCCATACGACTGGCGCCACGGGACCGGAGAGACTGAATGGCCATCGACCCCAATGACGAGATCCTTCAGGACTTCCTGATCGAGGCCGGGGAACTGCTGGAGGGGCTCAACGAGCAACTCATCGACCTGGAACAGAACCCGGACGACCGGGATCTGTTGAATGCGGTCTTTCGAAGCTTCCACACCATCAAGGGGGGCGCCGGGTTCTTGAGCCTGGATGCGCTGGTGACGGTGTGTCATCACGCCGAGGACGTCTTCAATCTGCTGCGCAACGGCGAACGCCGTGCCGATAGCCATCTGATGGACACCATGCTCCGCGTGCTGGACTCCCTGAACGTCATGTTCGGGGATCTGCGTTCCGGAGTGGACCCGACCCCCGCCGATGCCGCGGTGGTCGAGGACCTGCGGCGCATGGCAAAAAACGAAGATGTCGCCGGAGATACCGCCGGGGCGCCGCCCGCGCCTGAACCGGAGCCCGTCCCCGAGCCACAGGCCTCGGCCCCCGGCGACGCCATGGTGGGCGGTGGGGAGGAGATCACGGACGACGAGTTCGAGGCCCTGCTGGATACGTTGCATGGTGACGGGGCCCCGGCACCCGTGGACGCGGCCGTGCCGGGCGACGCCGGGGCCAGCGAAGACTCGGGCGGTGATCTGATCAGCGACGACGAGTTCGAGAATTTGCTGGACGAGTTGCAGGCCAAGGGCGGAGGTCCGGCATCGCCCGAACCGGCTGCGGACGCCCCTGCGGATCCACTGCCGACCGAGCCCGCGGCCGTGGCGCCCGAGCCGGAAAAAGCGGTAACGCCGGAACCGGCGGCTGCCGGTGGGCAGGGCGGCGGTAGTGCCCGCGCCGGCGGGGCCGAGGCCGGTGGGCGCTCGGCTCCGCAGGGCGAGACCTCCGTGCGTGTGGATACCGAGCGCCTGGACGAGATCATGAACCTGGTGGGCGAGCTGGTTCTGGTACGAAACCGGCTGAGCATGCTGCGTTCGCAGCATGTCGACGACGAACTGGGCAAGGCGATCAGTTCGCTGGCACTGGTGACCTCCGACCTGCAGACCTCGGTGATGAAGACCCGCATGCAGCCGGTGAAGAAGGTCTTCAATCGCTTCCCTCGAGTGATCCGCGATCTGTCGCGGAATCTGGGCAAGGAGATCGAGCTGGAGATCTTCGGCGAGGAAACCGACCTCGACAAGAATCTGGTCGAGGCCCTGTCCGATCCGCTGGTGCATCTGGTGCGGAATGCTGTGGACCATGGCATCGAGACGCCCGATGTGCGCGAGGCGGCGGGCAAGTCGCGCAAGGGTACGGTCGTGCTCGGCGCGGCCCAGGAGGGTGATCACATCGCACTGCTGATCAAGGACGACGGCGGTGGCATGGACCCGCAGGCCCTGCGTCGGAAGGTGGTGGAGAAGGGGCTGATGGAGCCCGCGATGGCCGAACGCATGACCGATCGCGAGGCCTTCAACGTCATCTTCATGGCCGGATTCTCCACCAAGACCGAGATCTCGGACGTCTCCGGCCGCGGGGTTGGCATGGACGTGGTCAAGACCAAGATCTCGCAGCTCAACGGCACCATCGAGATCGATTCCGAGATCGGCGTAGGGACCACGCTGCGGGTGAAGCTGCCCCTGACCCTGGCGATCCTGCCCGCCCTGATGGTGATTCTGGACGGCCGGCGTTTTGCGATCCCGCTGGCCTCGGTCTCCGAGATCCTGGATCTGGATTTGACCAAGACGAATTACGTGGATGATCAGGAAGTCATCATGGTGCGCAAGCACGCCCTGCCAGTCCATTACCTCAAGCGCTGGCTGAAGCCTGGGCACGAGCCCGAGGTGCGCAAGGATGCCCACGTAGTGGTGGTCCATACGGCCGACCGCAAGGTAGGACTGGTGGTGGATGATCTCGTGGGGCAGGAAGAGGTGGTCATCAAGCCGCTCGGCCAGAATCTGCAAGGCGTGAAGGGCCTGGCGGGAGCGACGATCACCGGGGATGGGGGCATCGCCCTGATCCTCGACGTCTCCGACCTGGTGACCATCCTGATGCGGCAACTGCAAATGTCCGGTCGACCGCGCCGCGCGTCGCGCTCGAGCGAGGGCTGAGGATGCCGATCAGGGTTCTGGTAGTTGACGATTCGGGGTTCTTTCGTCGGCGTATCGCCGAGATCCTGGATTCCGATTCCGGCATTGAGGTCGTAGGTTCGGCCGAGAATGGCGAGCAGGCGATCGCCAAGGTCCGGGACCTCGATCCCGATGTCGTGACCATGGATATCGAGATGCCGGTGATGGACGGCATCACTGCGGTGCGCAAGATCATGGCCGAGCGCCCGCTTCCGATCCTGATGTTCTCCAGTCTCACGACCGAGGGAGCCCAGGCGACCCTGGATGCGTTGGAGGCCGGGGCGGTGGACTTCCTTCCCAAGCGCTTCAGCGACATGGCGGGGGACGAGGACAGCGCGCGCATGCTGCTTCGGCGCCGCGTGCGCTCGTTGTCACGCAGCCGGGCGCGCTCTGTCAGTGCCCCGGGCACGACCACGCCTGCGCGGGAGGCCCGGCCGTCCGCGCGCCGCGAAGAGACCGACCGTCAGGCCGCGGCCGATGCGCGCAAGCCGGCTCCGGCGGTTGCCAGTTCCCGGCCGCCGACGCCGTTACGGCAGTTGCGCGCGGTACTGATTGGTACCTCCACCGGCGGTCCAGTGGCGCTGCAGGAGGTGCTGAAGCCGCTCCCGGCGAATTTCCCGCTGCCGATCCTGCTGGTGCAACACATGCCCGCCAGTTTTACCCCGGCCTTCGCCGAACGTCTGAACGCCATGTGCAATATCGAGGTGCGTCAGGCGAAGGACGGTGATGTGCTGAAGCCGGGCGTGGCGCTGCTGGCCCCGGGCGGGATGCAGACAACGCTGGAGCGCGGCAGCCAGACGCATGTGCGAATCGCGGAGAGCCCCCTGGGCACCATCTACAAGCCGAGCGTGGATGCGGCCTTCGGTTCCGCCGTGGAGGCGCTGCGCGGGCAGGTGCTTGCCGTGATCCTCACCGGCATGGGCGCCGATGGCCGCGAAGGCACGCGGGCGCTGAAGGGCGCCGGCGCGCAGGTGTGGTCGCAGGATGCGGCGACCTGCGTGGTGTACGGGATGCCGGCGGCAGTGGCCGAGGCCGGCCTGTCCGATCATGTGTACCCGCTGCCCGAAATCGGGCCCGCACTGGTGAAGGGGTTCTGCTGACATGGATATCCTGAGCCTCATCGGGATTACCCTGGGGCTGGTGGCGGTTCTCGGCGGCAGCATTGCCAAGGGCAGTGGCCTGGGTGCGCTGTGGAATGCCGCGGCCTTCCTGATCGTGGTGCTGGGGACCCTGGGGGCGACCCTGGTGCAGGCACGGCTGTCGGTCTTCATGCACGGTATGCGCATCCTGCCGTGGGCCTTCAAGCCACCGAAGGTCGACAATCGCGCGACGGTCGAGCAGATCGTCGAGTGGTCGCATGTCGCGCGCAAGGAAGGCCTGCTAGGCCTGGAGACGCTGGCCGACGAGGAGACCGACGGCTTTGCCCGCAAGGGACTGCAACTGCTGGTGGACGGTAGTGAACCGCAGACCATTCGCCAGATCATGGAGGCCGACCTCGACAACCGCGAGCACTTCGACCTGCAGGGCGCGAAGATCTTCGAGAGCATGGGGATCTATGCCCCGACCCTGGGGATTGTCGGCGCGGTGATGGGCCTGATGGCAGTGATGCAGAACCTCGCGGATCCGAGCAAGCTGGGGGCGGGCATCGCGGCGGCCTTTGTCGCCACGATCTACGGCATTGCCTCGGCCAACCTGCTGTTCCTTCCGGTGGCCAACAAATTGAAGTCGATTATTCAGAACCGCTCGCAACACCAGCAAATGCTGATGGAAGGTCTTATCGCCATTGCGGAAGGTGAAAACCCGCGGAACATCGAAAGCAAGCTGAGTGGCTTCATCCACGAGTGAGGTCACCATGGCGCGACGCAAGCGGGCGGAAGAACATCAGAATCACGAGGCATGGGCCATCCCCTATGGGGATCTGGTCACACTGCTGCTGGCGTTCTTCGTGGTGATGTACGCCATCTCCTCGGTGGATGACGGCAAGTACAGGGTGCTGTCCGAGTCGCTAGTGGACGCCTTTCGCGCACCGATGCAGGCCGACCCGATTCAGGTCGGGGATCCCACCGTGGCCCGGGAACGTACACCGCAGGATCTGCGTGCCCTGGTGCCTATCGAGGTCCAGCCAGGTCTGGTGGAGGATGGTCCTCAGCCCATCGACATGGCCTTGAGCGGGATGCTTGACGAGGGCCCGGACGACGCTGGGATGCAGGCGTTCCTGGACGAACTGGCGGATACCGCGCGCGAGATCGAACAGGCGATGGCGCAATGGATCGAGGATGGCGACCTGCGCGTGACGCGCGAGGCCTATTGGCTGGAGATCGAGATCACCAGCCGTCTCCTGTTTGCGTCCGGGGCGGCGACCCTGAACCCACAGGCGGAGGGTCTTCTGCAAGAGGTTGGCGAGATTCTTGCGCCACGTGTCTCCCGCGTTCATGTGGAGGGACACACGGACAATGTGCCCATCCAGACCGCGATCTATCCGTCGAATTGGGAGCTGTCGTCCGGACGGGCGGCCGCAGTGGTCAGCGTGTTCGAGGAGGTCGGGGTCGATCCGGAGAATCTGGTCGCCCTAGGCTATGGCGAGCACCGGCCGACGGCCAGCAACGACACTGCGGAGGGGCGGGCCGAGAACCGGCGCGTGTCCATCGTGGTACTGCCCGGGGCGCGTCCGCGCGCCGAGGGCGCGCAGGAACCGGAGCGCCTGCGCGAGGATCTTCCGCCCGCACCGCTCCCGATGGATGGAGACACACCATGAAGGTCTGGGCGGTTGCAAACCAAAAGGGGGGGGTGGGCAAGACCACCACCACGGTGACGCTGGGCGGGCTCCTGTCGGGCCCGGAGCAACGCGTGCTGCTGGTGGATGTGGACCCGCACGGATCGCTGACGGCGTATTTCGGCCATGATCCGGAGACCGCCACGCGCGGGGTGTACGAGCTTTTCAGCCAGTGCGCCGAGGGTGCGGATCCGGACCCGAATGGACTGATCCGCGAGACCCGGTTCCCGGGGCTGGATCTACTGACCGCGAGTACCGCGCTGGCGACGCTGGATCGCCAGCTGGGAACCCGCAGTGGCATGGGGCTGGTGCTGCGTCACGCGCTGGAGAAGATCTCGGGGCAGTACGACTACGTGTTGCTGGATTGCCCGCCGATGCTCGGTGTGTTGATGGTCAATGCGCTGGCCGCCTGTGACGAACTGCTGGTGCCGGTGCAGACCGAGTTCCTCGCCCTGAAGGGGCTGGAACGAATGATCAATACGCTGAAAATGGTACAGAAATCGCGCAAGTCCGAGTTGGCGTACCGGATTATTCCGACCCTGTTCGACCGTCGTACGCGCGCGGCGCACGAGGCCCTGTCGGAACTGCGTCGTTTGTACGGCGACGACGTCTGGCCGGGCGTAATCCCGGTGGACACGAAATTCCGCGATGCCTCCAGTGCCGGGCAGCCGCTGTGTTTCATGATCCCGGACGCCCGGGGTGTGCTCGCCTACTCGGATCTGCTGGAGGCCATCGGTGGCCGGCTGTCCGAACCCCATGAACGGAGGCGACGCGGATGAACCGTTCCATAGTCGACAACCTGGCCCTGAAGGCCGAGCCGGAGGCGCTGGACGACTACTTCGGCAGCCTGCTGGACGAGCCGGAGCCCGTTCGCCCGCTTCTGCGACCGGATATCCTGGAGCCACGGCCGCCGGTAGAAGAAGCTGCGCCCGTAGTGGAGTTGGAAGCCCCGGTCCGTGAAGCCGATGCGGTGGACGTCGTCCCGGCGCCGGTAGTGGCCTCGGCCCCACCAGCCCCACCGGCCGATCCAGCGGAGCGCGAGTATGCGCGGCCCGAGCAGCCGTTTTCGGCCCTCGTGATCGAGGCTGGCAACCTGACCCTGCTGGCGCCGCTACATGCGCTGGGCGGGGTGGCGCCGCTGGACAGCCTGGAAGTGCGGCCCACCCCGAATCATTCGGTCTGGTACCTTGGATTGGCGGATACCAAGCAGGGGCGGGTGCAGCTGATTGACCTGGCCGCAGTGGTGACACCGGAAGATCGTGACTACGAGCCGGATACGGCCCGGCAGGTGGTGTTCCTCGCGGGTTCGCGGTTCGCGCTGGCCTGTCGCGCGATTCACGGTACCCGGGTGATCCAGCCGGAGTCGTTGCGCTGGCGCAGCCACCGCCGGCGCCTGCCCTGGCTGGCCGGCGTGGAGCGCGAGAAGATGGCGACGTTGCTGGACCTGGAGGCGCTGGATCGCACCCTCGACGAGGGTGGCTGGGACTGATCCCGGCCGGCGCCATTCAAGCATGGCGGTAATCGGCCGATAACCCGGTCAAGACGACACCACAGGGCGGCCCCCGCCGGCACGGAATATCGAGGATGACATGAGCAGCGCACAAGACGTAGAAGCCATGACCAAGGCCGACACCGCTCCGTATGTGACTTTCAGTCTGGCGGAGGAAACCTATGCGATCGACGTTCTGCAGGTTCAGGAGGTGCTCAAGGTTACCGAGATCGCCCCGGTACCGGGTGTGCCGGACTACATCCTCGGGATCATCAACCTGCGCGGGAATGTCGTTACGGTGATCGACGCCCGGCGGCGTATGGGGCTGGATGATCGCGAGTCGGATGAGGCCTCGCGCATCGTGATCATCGATGTAGACAACCAGAACGTGGGGATTCTGGTGGATTCCGTCTCGGAGGTCGTGCGGATCTCCCCGGATTCGGTCGAGCCGGCGCCCGAGGTGGGTAACGATGACAGCAGCCGCTTTATTCAGGGCGTGACCAGCACCGAGGAGGGCCTCACCATCCTGGTGGACCTGAACAGGCTGCTATCGGACGACGAGTGGGCGCAGTTGCGCGAACTGTAGCCGCGCACGTCGGGTCTACAGTCAACAGACGAGGACCATGAGGCGCAAGCCGGGAGGTGAACCATGGTCGACGAACTCCAGCCGGACCGGACTGTTCGACCGGTCCATACCACTGTTCCCGGGCGCAGTTTGAGCGACGACCATGACCGCGATCCGGTCTTTCGTCCCGCAGTGCGTCCAACCCAGCAGCGTCCGCCGCGCAAGGAAGAACGCCGCCAGCGGCGCGGCCTGATCGACGACTACGCTTGAACTCCCCGGGGACCGGCACCCACTCGGTCCGGGCGCGGGTCCGTGTCCGATTTTTTCGCCATGGCTGGTCACGCCCTCACGAATCACGCGACAATCGGCAGGCCCCGGGTTTCAGGAGTGTGCAGGCAATGGGAGAGGGAATGCTGATCTGGCTCGCCGCGTTGATTGCGTTGCTGGCGACCATCGTCGCCGGATTTGCCGTGGGGCTCGTGATTCTGTTGCGTCGGCAGTTGGTTGCCCTGCGTCAGGATTATCAGCGTCAGGCCACCTCGGTAATGGCGCTGCAAGGGGCAATGAAGGCTCTGTCCGAAGGGGTTGCGACCCACGGGCAGGCACAGGCCTCGGTACAGCGTGCCCTGGCGCGCCTGCATGACCAGCACAGCGAGCTACGCGCCCGCGAGGGCGACAGCGGTGCCTACGAGCAGGCGATTCTTCTGATCCAGCAGGGCCTGGGTCGTGAAGAGGTCCGTCGGCGTTGTGGCCTTACTTCCACCGAACTCGACTTGTTGTTCAGCCTGCACGGCTCCGGGAATGCCGGCGGTTCCGGGTTCGCCGGGCGTTCATGAGTCCCGGTCCGGCCCTTCGCGGTCCGGTCTGGACTGGCGCGAGGGGGCCTGATACCCACTGCCCCGGTCGTCGGGTGTGATCCCTGCCAGCAGGAACACAAAGGCGAGAATCTCCGCGACTGCGATGTAGAGCTCTTCCGGGATCTCGCTGCCGACGGGGACCTGCGCCAGCGCCTCGCTCAGGGCCGGGTCCTGATGCAGCGGGATTCCGTGTTCCTCGGCAATGCGCAGGATGGCCTCGGCCGTCAGGCCCGAGCCGCTGGCTGTGATCCGCGGCGCCTGCCGACGATCCCATTCCAGTGCGACCGCCTTGGCCGGTGATCGGCCGCGGTCGGCCGTTCGGTCCCCATGATCCTTTCGTGCCATCGGCTCAGGCCTGTTCGTCCAGCATGCGATGCGAATTCGTGGGGCGCGGGTCCGTATCGACCTCGCCCTGACGTACCGACAGCCCCGTCACCGTCAGGTCGCGCTCGCCCAGCCGATCGCGGAGATAAGCCATTTCGCTGCGCAGTCGCGTGACAGTATCGGCCTCGGGTGCGGTGAAGTGCACGCTGACGCCCCCATTGCGCGATGCCAGGGCGATCCGCGTCGGGCCGAGGTCACCGATATCCAGCGTCAACACAATCGACCAGGGCGCTTCGGCTTCGTCGTCGCTTCCGCCTTCGCGGTGGATCTCGCCGAAAACACCGTGGATACCCTGCTCGCTGCGCAGCGGAAGTTCGAATAACCAGCGACTGTTGCCGGGCTCGTCACTTGCGAAGGACTGCAGCGACTGGAGCTGGAGCGACGTGACACGTTTCAGGAGGCCCTCCAGAAGGCCGGACAGGGCGGCCGGGGCAGGGGGAGCCGAGGCGGTGGCGGGGGGTGCTTGCGCTGCAGGGCGTGCGTCCGCCGCTTGGCGAACCTGGTCTGCGGCACGCAGCAGCTGGGCCTTGAGATCTGCCGCGAATGGATGCATCGGGCCTTGACCGCGTCCGGCATGCCCCAGCATGGCCTCCATCCAGAGTCCCGATTGCTGGACGTGCTGGCGCAGGGTCTCGGGCTGTGCCAGTTGGCCCGGCGTGGGCAGGAGCTCCAGGATACGGTGCAGTGCGGGTGCGGCCTGGGCCCCGGGCATGGCGCTCGTGGCTGGCGCCCCGGTCCCGGAGGGCTGGGTCAGCAGGCCATGCAGAGCCGGCCCCAGTGAGCGAGCCCCGGGGAGCTGTAGACGCAGTTCTTGTCCCAGCCACTGCTGGGCCGGGTTGGGCGCTGAGCCGCTACTGGCGGGGCGGGGTGCGGCGCGATCCATGGTCAGGGGGAGCAGGCGGACCTCCAGGCGTGGCTCGGTGCGGGTGATCTCGGCCAGCATGGCGGTGCCGGAAGCGCCCGATCCGGGTCGGTTCAACAAGGCCGTGGGCAATGCGCCGGTCAGCTGGGCGGCGACCACCGTGGCAGGGGGGGAGGGGCGTGTCGCGGTCGATGCGCCGCTGCGGCCCGGGGAGGGTTCGAGACGCAGCCGCACCCCGCGATCGGCAAGTACGTCCAGGACACGAACCTCGATGCGCGTTCCGGTCTGGAGGGATTGTCGCGTTCCGGTGCCCGCCCCACTGGCCACATTGCCGGGGGGTGTCCAGCCGGGAATGCGCGGACCGCCAAGGTCGACCATCAATGGATCTCGTGATGCAAAGCCTCAGCATGGCATACCGGAGGGCGCGGAATGAAACGGCCCGCCCAGGATGCCCGGTTTGTTATCCTGATGCCTTTCGCGATTCGGACTGTGGAGCGATGTCGAAGATACGTGTACTGATGGTTTGCCTGGGCAATATTTGTCGCTCGCCGATGGCCCATGGGGTGTTCGAGGCGCGGGTGCGCGAACACGGACTGAACGAGGCCATCGAGGTGGATTCGGCCGGAACCGCCGGGTATCACGTGGGGGCGAAGGCGGATAGCCGGGCCCGCCAGGAGGCGCGCTCGCGCGGCTACGATCTGGAACATCTGCGCGCGCGCCGGCTGGAGCCCGAGGATTTCCTGGAGTTCGATTACATCCTGACTATGGACGACGCGAACTACCGCAATGCCGAGCGCATCCGTCCGGCAGATGCGCGGGCGGAGTTGCTGCGGTTTCTGGATTTTGCGCCACAGTTCGGCGAACACGAAGTGCCGGATCCGTACTACGGCGGGGACGAAGGGTTCGTGCACGTCATGGACCTGGTGGAAGCTGCAGCGGATGGGTTGCTGGAACATATCCGCGATCGCCACACGTTGAAGGCCTCCTGACAGCACTGCCGGACGCGTTGCGGACCGGGCGCAGGAGTCGCTGCCGGAGTCGACTGGCGCAGGGTCGCGTTCAAGCCGAGCCAAAGGCATCGGTATGACCCTTCTGGAAGATCATCCATTCGGCTTCCCGAGGCCGGAACGACAAAGGGCCCGCCAATAGGCGGGCCCTTTTTCATTGGACGCGGGACCTCGTCCTGTCAGTCGTTGCCTTTGCGGTTCGGACTTTCGCCGGCCGGTTCCGCTGGCTCGGCAGTGGGCTTGGGCGCGGCAGGTTTGTCGTCTTTCGCCTCCGCGGGCTTTTCTGCTTTCACTTCATCCGGCCTTGAAGCAGCGGCCCCTTCATCGGTGGGGGTGGTCTCCGCCTTGGTGGCCTTTGGCCGGCGGGTTCTTGGCTTGGGAGCGGTGTCCGGCTGGTCCGTCGGGGTCGCATCGGTCTTGTTCGCGGCATCCCCGGCATCGGCTGCGGTCTTCTTGGCCCGGGCCGGGCGCTTGGCCGGGGCCTTGTCGCTTTGGCCTGTGGTGTCCGCCGTGTCCGGCTTCGCAGCCGGCTCGGCTTTTGGGGCCGGTTCCCGGGAATCGGAAACGGCCGGCTGGCTTTCCGTCGGGGTGTTCGGCTCGCTGGAGCCCGGAGTCCCTTCGCCGGCGGAGGTGTCTGCGGAGGCCGGGGCCGGCTTGCGGCCGCGACCACCGCGGCTACGCCCCTTGGCGGGTGCGGCGTCCTTGGGGACGCCATCGTCGGGGCTGGCCTTTTCCGGTGGCGGGGTGCTCTCGCCACCGTCCCGGGTTGGGGCAGAGGACTCGGGGTTCTGAACTTCTTTGGGCGTCTCAGCGTGCGCCTTTCCGGTGTCGGCCGCGGCGGCCGAATCCGGGGCGGCCGTATCACTGCCGGATTCCGGAGCGGAACCCTCGTTTGCAGTGTTCTGCGCACCATCGGTGCCGGCTTCGCCGGCGTTTTCGCCAGAACGTCCACGACCGCCACGACGCCGGCCACCGCGACGGGAACGGCGGGAACGGGTGCTGCGACCCTTGCTGCCGTCATCCTCGTCCGACTTCTCCGGTCCGTTACCCGCAGGAGTGTCCGCGGCTTCGCTAGTGGCGGCCTCGTCCTTGTCCCGTGCTGGTTTCTCGGCCGGCTTCTCGGCCGGTTTCGAGTCTGCGGACTTCTCGGGTCCCCTGGTGTCAGGCGTCCGGCCTTCGGCGGCTTGTTTCGGCGATTCGTTGCTCGTGCCCTTCGCGGCATCGGCATCTTTCTTGCCGCCACGACGGGAACGGCCCTTGGCACCATCGGGCTTGGTGCCATTGCCCTTGGCACTATCCGTCTTGTCGGGTGCGCCCTTCTTGCCCTTGTCGGTCTCGTCACGCTTGTCGCCGGTATTGCGGCCGCCGTTGTCGGCCTTTTTCCGACTGCCCCCGCGGCCGCTGCCCTTGCCGCCGCGGTTGCTTTCGCCGGCGCGCCCGCGACCTCCGCCCTTGCGGCTGTCTTCCTGTTCATCTTCCGGTCCGTCTGCCGGACGCGCGTTGGGGAACAGCGAGGACCAGATGCGCGTGAAGAATCCGGGCTTCGCCACCGGCTGTGACGTCTCTGGAGCGGAGGGTGCGCTGTCGCTGACCGGGGCCGGCCCGGTCATCTTGACGCCCTGGACCAGTGGCTTTTCGACCTTGCTGCGGCGCTCCTGATGCGGATCGCTCTCGTCCTCGGTGGTCTCCACCAGTTCGTGCGAGCCGCGGTCGCTGATCGCCTCTTCGCGTTCGTCGCCGCGCACGCGGCGGACCTCGAAGCGTGGAGTAAGGTACTGCGGGTTGGGGATGATGCTGATGTCGACCTTGTGACGCTCCTCGATGTCGTTGATCGATTCGCGCTTCTCGTTCAGCAGGAAGGTGCCCACGTCGACCGGGACCTGACCCATCACCAGGCCCGTGCGGTCCTTCATCGCCTCTTCCTCGATCAATCGCAGGATCGACAGGGCGAGGGATTCCACGCTACGGATCTGGCCGTGACCCTGGCAGCGCGGGCAGGTGTTCTGGCTGGATTCCCCCAGCGATGAACGCAGGCGCTGGCGCGACATCTCCAGCAGGCCGAAGCGGCTGATGCGCCCGACCTGGACCCGGGCGCGATCCATCTCCAGCGCTTCGCGCAGGCGGTTTTCGACCTCCCGCTGGTGCTTGTTGGCGTTCATGTCGATGAAATCGATCACGATCAGGCCGCCCAGGTCGCGGATGCGCAACTGGCGCGCGACTTCTTCCGCCGCCTCCAGGTTGGTGTGGAAGGCGGTCTCCTCGATGTCGCCACCCTTGGTCGAGCGCGCAGAGTTGACGTCGATGGAGATCAGGGCTTCGGTGTGGTCGATGACCAGCGCACCGCCGGAGGGCAGGGTGACGTCGCGGTCGAATGCGCTCTCGATCTGGCTCTCGATCTGGTAACGATTGAACAGCGGGACCGGGTCGTCGTAGCGCTTGAGCTTGCGCAGGCTGTTGGGCATGACCAGACGAACGAATTCCTCGGCCTGCTGGTAAACGTCGTTGTCATCGATGATGACCTCGCCGACGTCGTTGCGCATGTGGTCGCGCAGGGCGCGGATGATGACGTTGCTTTCCTGGTGGATCAGCGCCGGGGTCTTGGCCTTTTCCGCCGCTTCGGTGACCGCCGCCCACAGGGCAGTCATGTAATCCAGATCCCACTGGAGCTCTTCGGTGGTACGCCCGACGCCCGCGGTACGGGCGATTACGCCCATGCCGTCCGGCATCGTCAGTCCGGAGAGTGCGTCACGCAGGGAGGCGCGGTCTTCGCCCTCGATGCGGCGCGAGACTCCACCGGCCTTCGGGTTGTTGGGCATCAGGACCAGATAACGGCCGGCCAGGCTGATGTAGGTAGTCAGCGCGGCACCCTTGTTGCCGCGCTCTTCCTTTTCCACCTGGACGAGGAGTTCCGTGCCTTCCTTCAGGAAGTCGCGGATTGGCTTGTCGCTGTCGGCAGGGGCGCCAACCGCGGAATGAGCGATCTCCTTGAACGGGAGGAAGCCGTGGCGATCAGCACCAAAGTTGACGAACGCGGCCTCCAGGCTCGGTTCGACGCGGGTGATCTTGGCCTTGTAGATGTTCGCCTTTTTGCGTTCGCGCGAAGGCAGTTCGATATCCAGGTCGTACAGCCGCTGGCCGTCGACCATGGCGACCCGCAACTCTTCCGGCTGCGTGGCATTGATCAGGATGCGTTTCATGCATTGGACTCGGTAGGGCGTCCTGGCGTCCGGCGGGGAAGATCGGGGTCCGGGGTGCGGCGATCGAGCGGCGGCACGGCAACGCTTGCGCACGCGTGCTCGCAGCGGCGGCGCGTAGCACAAGCCAACGCGCCAGCCAGGTGTTCACCAGCAACCACGGGATCAGTCGCCTGCGGGAGGCGTAGCCGGGGAGACAGGACTGGGTTAGAAGAAATAGCGTCACAGTGTCGCTTTGTGGCGATGGCCCTTCGACCGGAGGCTGCGTTCAGCCTGTGGATCGAAGCGGCGGGTGATTCGAGGCGCGTTGCAGGCGTAGCACAGCAACGTACCGTGGGCCAATGTAGGGCATAACCCCCCGTCCGGGCAAGTTTTTCCGCCCGCAAGGGGGATGGGTGCAGTAGCCCGGTGAGCGCGGCTCCGGTAGCATCCCGCGCCATGAAAGCAACGCGCGAACCCTCCGGCCCACGTACCTTCCAGGTCACCGAGCGTGGTGACGGTCAGCGGCTCGACAACTTCCTGCTCCGCGAACTGAAGGGCGTGCCCAAGGGCCTGATCTACCGCCTGGTCCGTCAGGGTGCCGTGCGGGTGGATGGGCGCCGGGCCAAGGCCCACAAGCGCCTGGCGGTCGGCAACGAGGTCCGGGTGCCGGATCTGGATCGACCGGAGGCGGCCAGCAGCGAGATCCCGCCGAAGGTACTGGACCGGTTGCGTCGGGCGATTATCCACGAGGATGACGATGTGCTGGTGCTGGACAAGCCGTCCGGCCTGGCGGTGCACGGCGGGAGCGGGCTGGCGTTTGGCATTATCGAGGCGATGCGCCAGTTACGGCCGGATATCGAGCTGGAACTGGGGCACCGCCTGGATCGCGAGACCAGTGGCTGCCTGCTGCTGGCCAAGCGCCGCTCGGCGCTGCAAGAGTTCCATGCCGCGTTGCGTGAAGGGCGGGTCGAGAAGCGCTACCTGGCGCTGCTGGTGGGGCAGTTCGCGGGCGGACAGACCATCGAATGCGATGCCCCGGTCGCCAGTGGCCGACAGGAAGACGGCCGCCGCCGGATGCGTGCGGGCGAGACCGACAGCGACGGGCCGCGGGCACGGGAAGCCCGGAGCGTCTTTGTGCCGCTGGAGGCGCACGGTGCCTTCCAGTTGGCGGGGGTGAAGATCGGGACCGGCCGCACGCACCAGATTCGCGTCCACGGTCAGTCGATCGGCCATCCGGTGGGGGGCGATCACGACTACGGCTTGCCGGATGCCAATCGCAGCCTGCGGCGCCATGGGCTGAAACGGCTGTTCCTGCACGCACAGGCACTGGCATACCAGTCGGCGGACGGCGAGCGACATATCTTCTCCGCCCCGTTGCCGGACGAGCTGACCGCGGTGCTCGCGAGCCTGGATGCCGGAGGCGAGGACGACGCATGATGACCCCGTTGCTGCCACCGGAGGAGGGCGACCTGCGCCTGGTTGTGTTTGACTGGGATGGAACGCTGATGGACTCGCCTCGCCGGATCGTGCACTGCCTGCAGCGTGCGGCGAAGGATACCGGTGCCCCGGTGCGGGACGAGGCGACGCTGCGCAATATTATCGGGCTCGGGGTTCAGGCAGCGGTCCGCGAGCTCTACCCGGACGCCGATGATGCCTTCGTGCAGCACTTTTCCGACACCTATCGCGAGTGTTATCTGGCGGCTGACGATGCCCCGGAGACCCCGCTGTTCGCCGGCGTGAGCGACCTGCTCGACTGGCTGGATGCGCGCGAGATCCTGCTGGCCGTGGCGACCAGCAAATCGCGACGGGGACTGGACCAGGCCCTGGAGGCGACCGGTCTGGGCAGGTACTTCATGGCAACCGCCACGGGCGATGAATACCCGTCGAAGCCGAATCCGTCCATGCTCCAGTCCGTGATGGGGCGCGCGGGGGTGGAACCGGCCCGCACGCGCATGGTCGGTGATAGCGTTTATGATCTCGAAATGGCGCGGCATGCTGGAGTACCGGCCGTGGCTGTCACCCACGGGGTGCATTCGCCGGAACGCCTGAGTGACGAATCCCCCCTGGCCTTGCAGCCGGATCTGGAATCGCTGCTTGAGGCGTTCCGGCGGGCTGAAGGTACAACTTAGAAAAGGAATGACGATGGGCTGGGCGAACGAGAACAAACCGGGCTGGGAACGCGAGGCCCTGGAGAACCTGGTCCAGGCACAGGTGATCGAGCAACGCCGGGCCCGACGCTGGGGCATCTTCTTCAAGCTGTTGTTCTTCTTCTACCTGGTCGCGCTGCTGATCCTGGTGCGCGGCGGCGATCTGGGGCTTTCGGGGATGTTCGAGAGCGAACGCGAGCCCACCGAACACGTGGCCGTGGTCGAAGTCGAGGGGCTGATTGCCTCCAGCGCGGCGGCCAATGCCGAGGACATCTCCAAGGTGCTGAAAGAGGCCTTCGAGGCGGCTGGCACCCAGGCGGTAATGCTGCGTATCAACAGCGGGGGCGGAAGCCCGGTGCAGGCCGCCAACGTGCACGACGAGATCCTGCGGCTAAAGGAGAAGCACGCGGATATCCCCGTGTATGCGGTCATTGGGGATGTGGGCGCCTCGGCGGCCTATTACATCGCGGTAGCGGCGGACGAGATCTATGCCAGCCAGGCCAGCATGGTGGGTTCGATCGGCGTGCGCATGGACAGCTTCGGGCTCGTGGATCTGATCGACAACATCGGTGTGGAACGACGGCTGTTCACCGCCGGCGAGAACAAGGGGTTCCTGGACCCGTTCCTGCCCTTGGACGATGACCATGTGAATCACCTCGACGGGGTGCTGCAGGGCGTGCACGAGCAGTTCGTGGAGGTGGTGCGTGCCGGTCGTGGCGATCGTCTGGTCGAACACGACGATCTGTTCAACGGCCTGATCTGGACGGGCGATCGATCGGTGGAGCTCGGCCTGATCGATGGCATCGGCACGGACCGCAGCGTGGCGCGCGACGTGATCGGTGTGGAGAAGATGGTGGAGTTCAAGCCGCGGCGCAGCGCGCTGCAGTTGCTGTTCGAAGACCTCGGCATGGCGGCCTTCCAGCAATGGATGAGCTGGGAGACCACGCCGCAGTGGCGCTGAGGCGCGCTGGCCGGCCTCCCAGTCTGCGGGTCAGCTGCGATCGATGCGGGTGACGCGGGCGATCATGCCGATCACCGGATGGTCCAGGTAGAACAGTTCGTCGCCGGAGTTCATGCGCTGGCTGCCGCGTACCGTTATCGCGCGCGGCGGCTGGTCCCCCTGCGGTTCCTCGACGTGGTAGATCAGGTCGGTCTCCAGGTGCAGGAATCGCCCCACCCAGATACGCAGTCGGCCCTCCAGCTCGAAGCGTTCGTCCTGTTCCTCCATGAGCGGACGCGGCATCCGGTCGGCCTCGTCGCGCAGAAGATCACGCGTACCGATTCGCCGTCCTTGCTGCACTCGCAGCCAGGGGGCGGAGGCGTGGTCGCGTCCGGTCTGATCCCAGGCCAGGCTCGCCAGGATGCGCCCGGCGCCGGAGTCCTCCACCCGGCGCACCACGCGTTGCAGTTCAAAGCCCTTGCGTGAGTCGCGATAGATCCGCCCGCCCAGTTCGGATTCGCCGAGCATGGCCTCGCGCGGCGCGGCGAGCTCCATCTGCAGCCGACGGCTCTCGTCCGTGCGATGCTCGAAGATCACCAGTTCGATGCGATACTGGCGCCCGGCCTGTGCCAGGGCCGGTCCCGTGGCGCCAGCCAGGGGCAGGGCGGCCAGTCCGCCCAGCAGGCGGCGTCGAAGGGGGTTGTGGGATTCGGATGGGTCGTTGCGCATTCAGGCGGCCTGTTGTTCGGGGCTGATGGTGTTCAAGAGGCGCAGGACGGCCTGCGCCCGAGCCTCCAGTGTCTCCATCGGCGCAAAGAAGCGGAAGGCCTTCTGGCCATCCAGTTTGTACATTTGCGGATCGGATTGCACCAGCTGGATCAGGGCCGCGATGTCCAGATTGGGACTCGGGCCAAAAACCAGGCGTCCGCCAGCAGGGCCCAGTTCCAGCTTGCGTATCCCGAGCGGGGTCAGCTTCAGCCGCAGACGGGCGGCCTCGAACAGGGCCTTGGCCGGGTCCGGAAGCAGGCCGAAACGGTCCACCAGTTCGACTTCAAGCTCGCGAAGGGCATCGGAGGTCGGTGCGCTGCTGATGCGCTTGTAGAGGATCAGCCGGGTGTGCACGTCGGGTACGTAGTCGCCCGGGAGCAGGGCGGGCAGGCCCAGTTCCACCTCGGTCCCGGTGGCCGCGGGCCCTTCGAGTTCCGGCATATTGCCGGAGCGCAGGGCATTCACGGCGCGGTTGAGCAGGTCGTTGTACATCGAGAATCCAACCTCGTGGATCTGCCCGCTCTGCTCGTCGCCGAGCAGCTCGCCGGCACCCCGAATCTCCAGGTCGTGGCTGGCCAGGGTGAAGCCGACGCCCAGGTCCTCCAGCGATGCGATGGCCTCCAGCCGTTTCTTGGCGTCGGCGGACATGGCCTTCTCAGGCGGCGTGATCAGGTAGGCGTAGGCGCGGTGGTGGGAACGCCCGACGCGGCCGCGCAACTGGTGCATCTGTGCCAGGCCCAGCTTGTCCGCACGGTTCATTATGATGGTGTTCGCGGTGGGGACGTCGATGCCGGTCTCGATGATGGTGGTGCACACCAGGATGTTGTAGCGCCGGTGATAGAAGTCGAGCATCACCTGTTCCAGTTCGCGCTCGCGCATCTGCCCGTGGGCAATGCCGACCCGCGCCCCGGGCAACAGCTCCTGCAGGCCCTGGGCAGTGCGTTCGATTGTGTTGACCTCGTTGTGCACGAAGTACACCTGGCCCCCGCGCCGGATCTCGCGCAGGCAGGCCTCCTGGATGATGGCGTCGTTCCATTCGTTGACGAAGGTCTTGATCGCCAGGCGGTCGCGCGGTGGTGTGGTGATCACCGACAGGTCGCGCAGGCCGGCCAGGGCCATGTTCAGGGTGCGCGGGATCGGCGTGGCGGTCAGCGTGAGCATGTCGACCTCGGCGCGCATCTTCTTCAGCGCCTCCTTGTGGCGCACGCCAAAGCGCTGTTCCTCGTCGACGATCACCAGCCCGAGGTTCGAGAAGTCCAGGTTGGCCTGCAGCAGCTTGTGGGTGCCGATCACGATGTCGACCTTGCCGTCTTTCAGGCCCTCCAGTACGGCGGCCTGCTGCTTGGCGCTGCGAAAGCGTGACAGCGACTCGATGTGGACTGGCCAGTCGGCGAAGCGGTCGGTGAAGTTCTGGTGGTGCTGCTGGGCGAGCAGGGTGGTCGGGACCAGGACCACGACCTGCTTGTTGTTCTGCACCGCGACGAAGGCGGCGCGCATCGCGACCTCGGTCTTGCCGAAGCCCACGTCGCCACAGATCACGCGATCCATGGGGCGGGTGTCGGCCATGTCCGCGAGCACGGCGTCGATGGCCTGTTGCTGATCCAGGGTCTCCTCGAACGGGAACCCGGCGGCGAAGGCGTGATACTCGGCGGTGTCGGTAGCGAAGACCGTGCCCTGTTTCGCCGCGCGCCGGGCATGAATGTCGAGCAGTTCGACGGCCACGTCCCGCGCCTTTTCCGCCGCCTTCTTGCGCGCCTTGCCCCATTGCTCGCTGCCGAGCCGGTGCAGGGGGGCGTGCTCGGCATCCGCGCCGGTATACCGGCTGATGAGGTGCAGCGAGGACACGGGGACATAGAGCTTGGCCTCGTCGGCGTACTCGAGCGTCAGGAACTCCGAAGGCTGGCCGTTGAAGTCCAGGGTCTGCAGCCCGAGATAACGGCCGACGCCCTGTTCCTCGTGGACCACCGGTGCACCGATGGTCAGGTCGCTGAGGTTCTGGATGACCGCGTCTGCGTCCCGCGTGGTGCGGTTGCGTCCGCGGGTCTGGCGCGCGCGCTCTCCGAGCAGGGCGGCCTCGGGGGCGACGGCCACACCCTCGGGCAGCACGAAGCCCTCGCCGAGCGCGGCCACGGTGACGTACAGGCCGGGTTCGGCGGTGAGGAAGGCGTCCCAGTCGTCCACGGCATGATGGGGTACGGCCTGGTCCCGCAACAGCGTCAGCAGGGCCTCGCGGCGACCGGCGGATTCCGCGGTCAGGAGCACGCGCTGTTGCCCCTCGACAAAGACCTTCAGGGGCTGGGCTGGATCGTCGCGGCCCTGCTGCATGCCGAGTTCCGGCAGCGCGTCGCAGGCAAATGCGATGTCCGCGCCGCGTCCCGCGGGGAGCGGGGCGGCCGGGTCGCCCAAGGCAATGCCGGAGTGCTCGCGCAGTGCGCCGGCCAGGCCGTCGACGTCCAGGTAGAGCCGTTCGGGCGGCAGCAGCGGTCGATCATACTGATGGCTGAGCTGTTCAAAGCGGTCATGGATCTCCTGGGCGAACTCCTCGGCTGCCCCGGCGATGTTGCCGACCTGCACCATCTGGACCTCGGGGCAGTAGTCGAACACCGTGTCCATGCCCTCGAAGAACAGCGGCAGGTAGGCCTCGATACCCGGCGGGACCAGGCCCTCGCTGATGTCGCGGTAGATCGGGTGCTTGGCGGGATCGCCTGAGAAATGCGCCCGGTAGCGGGTGCGGAATTCGCTGATGGAGGTATCGTTCAGCGGGAATTCGTGGCTGGGCAGGATCTCCAGTCGCTCGACCTTTTCGGTGGAGCGCTGCGACTCGGGGTCGAAGCGGCGCAGGGAGTCGATCTCGTCATCCAGGAACTCGATGCGCACGGGTTCGTCCGCGCCCATCGGAAACAGGTCGAGAATCTCCCCGCGGGCGGCGAATTCGCCATGGCTGATGACCTGCTGAACGGCGCTGTACCCGGCCTCGGTGAGGTTCTCGCGCAGGGTCATGCGGTCCAGGCGCTGGCCGGTTTGCAGCGAAAGGCCCTGGGTGGTCAGCCAGTCGCGCGGCGGCAGGCGCTGCATCAGGGTCGAGACCGGCATCAACACGATCCCGCGTTCCAGCCCCGGCAGGTGGTACAGCGTGCGCAGGCGTTCGGAGATGATGTCCTCGTGCGGGGAGAAGACATCGAACGGCAGGGTCTCCCAGTCCGGCAGGCGCAGCAGCGGCAGGTCGTGGTCGCCGGCGAAGAACTCCCACTCTTCCTGCCAGCGGTCGGCCGCCTCGTTGGATTCCGTGATCACCAGAAGTGGCCGGGCGAACTCGCCGGCGTTCCGCGAAAGTGCGAGCGTCGCCGCCGAGGCATTGAGCCCCGACCACACCTCGAAGCCGGAGCCGGGGAGGCGGCCGGGATGGAGCGGGTTGCGCCGTTGTTCGGACATGGGCCTGTTGTTCGGTCGGGAGGGGCGGAAAGGGCCGCGATTATACGGATTCCGCCTGACGGGTGCGCGTGAGCCAGAGGACGCCCTGACGAATCGGTTTGTGCTGTGTGAGGCTGAAGGGCGTTTTTGCGGCGGAGGGCATGGAGATCACGGAGAAGGCCGGGGATTACCTGGGGCGGATCGCGCTAGTGGGTGTTGATCACCTCAGGTGGGATCGATGTAGCGTTGCAGGATCGGGCCGTAGGCATCGATGCGGCGATCGCGGAGAAAAGGCCACTGGCGGCGTACGGCCTCGGTCCGGCCGCGATCCAGCTCGACGGTGAGGATCTCCGGCTGCGCTTCGCCGGCGCGGGCCAGGATCTCGCCCTGGGGCCCCGCGACGAAGCTTGTGCCCCAGAAGTTCGCCCCGGGCGCGTGTCCGGAGGGGTCCGGTTCGTGCCCCGTGCGGTTGCAGGCGATCACCGGCAGGTTGTTGGCAACGGCGTGGCCGCGCTGGACGGTCATCCATGCGTCCTGCTGCCGGGCCTGTTCCTCGGGCGTGTCCTGCGGGTCCCAGCCAATGGCGGTGGGATAGATCAGTAGCTCGGCGCCGGACAACGCCATGATGCGGGCGGCCTCCGGGTACCACTGGTCCCAGCAGACCAGGACCCCGAGGCGACCGACCGAAGTGTCGATGGGGACGAAGCCGGTGTCCCCCGGGGTGAAATAGTACTTCTCGTAATAGCCGGGATCGTCCGGGATGTGCATCTTGCGGTAGGCGCCAACCGGGCGGCCGTCGGTTTCGAAGACCACTGCGGTGTTGTGATAGAGGCCCGGGGCGCGACGCTCGAACAGGGAGCCGACCAGGACCACGCCGTTGTCCCGTGCCATTGCGCCCAGGCGCTCGCAGCTCGGGCCCGGGATCGCCTCGGCAAGGTCGAAGGTGGCGAGGTCCTCGGTCTGGCAGAAGTAGGGGCCGGTGTGCAACTCGGCCAATACGACCAGGCGGGCACCGTTCGCGGCGGCCTCGGTGACCGCGGCCGCGGTGGCGTCGAGATTGGCGTCGACGCTCCCGGCATCGCGGTGCTGGATCAGGGCGACGGATAATGGGTCGTTGGGCATGGCGGGTGCTCGGTGCAGAAGGTTATTCCTGCGGGATGCCGAGGGCGGCCGCAGGGTATTGCATGGTCAGGCAGTGCAGGCTGCCCCCCTGGCGAATGATCGCCCGGCAGTCGATCTCCACGATCTCGCGTCCCGGAAAGGCCCCGGCGAGCCGGTCTCGGGCGACGGCATCGGCGGGATCATCGTAGACCGGAAGGAGCACCGCACCGTTCAGAATCAGGAAGTTCGCATAGGTGGCGGCCAGCCGTCGGCCGTCCTCGACGATGGGGGCCGGCCAAGGGAGCGGGATCAGGCGGTAGGGCTCTCCGGAGGTCTGGCGCAGGGCCCGGAGTTCCTGTTCCATCGCCTGCAGTTCGGGGTGATGGGGGTCCTGCGGATCGTCGCACTGGACGTAGGCGATCGTATCGCGGGCGCAGAAGCGGGCCAGCGTGTCGATATGGGCATCCGTGTCGTCGCCCTCCAGCTGCCCGTGTTCCAGCCAGAGGATCCGTTCGGCACCCAGCCATTCGCCGAGGCGCTGTTCCAGCCCGGTGCGATCCAGATCGGGGTTGCGGGTGCTGGAGAGCAGGCAGCGCGTTGTAGTGAGCAGTGTGCCGGCGCCGTCGGATTCGATCGACCCGCCTTCGAGGATCAGCCCGGTGGGTTCCGGTACACAGCTGCCGAATACGCCCTGGCTGGCCAGGGCCCGAGTGATCGCATCGTCCAGATCGGCGGGGTATTTGCCGCCCCAGCCGTTGAAGGTAAAGTCCAGCAGGCGTGGCTGATTGCCGTCGAATACCGTGATGGCGCCATGGTCGCGCGCCCAGGTGTCGTTACTCGAGGCCAGGGCAAACCACAGCCGGTCGGGCCGGATGGCGGTCTCGGTCAGGAAGCCGGAGATCTCCTCGATGTGCTCGGGATCGCGCGCGACGATGATGACCGGCTCGTACTGGCTGATGCTCGCGGCAATGGTGGCAAATACCGGGTGCACCTGATCCAGGACGGGTGCCCAGTCCGTGGCGTCATGCGGCCAGGTCAGCTGGATCGCACCCTGGGGCTCCCACTCGGCGGGGAGGCGGCGTTTGGGCGGCACCGGGGTGGCGTCCCCGGTACTCATGGACGGTCGGAGCGGGATCCGTTGCGCACTGCGCTGTGCAGGACGTACTCGCCCTCGAAGAACACTGAGAAGTCGGCATAGTCCCAGCGTGTGATCGGCGGATCGCCCACGGTGGCGTGGCGTTGTTCCGGCTCGCCGTGCTGGCGGATGACCGCTGACTGGCTTTGACCACGGGTTGGGGCCCCTTCACGTTCCTTTACGGTGAACCCCCCTTCGGGGCTGCGCAGGATGTCGGCCGAGGCGGTGGCCAAGGCCCCGGCGAAAAGCGCCAGTACAAGGGCGCTGGCCGCGGCGCGCACGGTGCTGCCCCGGCGTGCGCCGGACTTCAAGGTGGGGTTCGCTGCGTTGCATTTCCCTGGCATGACCAACTCTCCGTTTGCTGGATGGCTCCATGGTAGCGTCAACCGCGACGCCATGCCTCCCCCGAGGCTTCCCCTATAGGCGCGACCCGGTATCTCTGGCATGCTTTCGCGATGTTTCGCCCCCTGACCCTTGCCATCGGCCTGCGCTATACGCGTGCCAAGCGGCGTAACCACTTCATCTCGTTCATCTCGGTGGTGTCGATCATCGGGCTGGTGCTCGGCGTGATGGCGCTGATCACCGTGTTGTCGGTGATGAACGGGTTCGAGCGCGAATTGCGCGAGCGCATCCTGGGGATGGCCTCGCATGCGACCATCGGTGAGGCCAACGGAGGGCTGCGTGACTGGGAGCGCCTGCAGCGCGAGGCGCCGGAGATCGATGACCGGGTGGTGGCCGCGGCCCCTTATGTTCAGGGCGAGGCGATGCTGAGTGCGCGCGGGAACATCTCCGGGGCGTTGATCCGCGGTGTGGAGCCGGAGGCGGAAGAACGGGTTGCGCGCATCGGTGAGCACATGATCCGCGGCGAGCTGGGGAGCCTGGAGGGCGGTCGCTATCGCGTCGTGCTCGGGCGCGAACTGGCGGCGGAACTGCGTGTGCAGGTCGGAGATTCGATCATCCTGATGGCTCCCCAGGCCTCGGTCTCGCCGGCCGGGGTGATGCCGCGCATGCGGCGCTTCGAGGTGTCCGGCCTGTTCGAGGTCGGCATGTATGAATACGACCGGGGGACTGCCTTCATCCATCTGGAGGATGCCCAGGCGGTGTTCCAGATGGGCGATCAGGTGACCGGGCTGCGGCTGCGGCTGACCGACATGATGCAGGCCGGGGTGATTGCACGCGACGTGGCGGCGCAGCTGGACGGGCTTTTCCGGGTGTCCGACTGGACCCGTCAGCACGCGAATCTGTTCCGCGCCATCCAGATGGAGAAGATGGTGATGTTCATCATCCTCTCGCTGATTGTGGCGGTCGCAGCCTTCAATATCGTCTCGACCCTGATCATGCTGGTGACCGACAAGCAGGGGGATATCGCGATCCTGCGAACGCTCGGGTTGTCGCCCGCAGGCATCATGGTGATCTTCATGGTCCAGGGGGTCGTGATCGGGGCGATCGGCATCCTCTTGGGTACCGCGGCCGGGGTCGCGCTGGCGTCCAATATCGATGTCGTCGTGCCCTTTATCGAGCGGCTGGTGGGCGTCGAATTCCTGTCCGCCGAAGTCTATTACATCAGTGACTTGCCATCTGAACTTAAACTGTCGGATGTTCTACGGGTCGGCATTCTGGGCTTCCTGCTGACGGTCGTGGCCACACTGTTCCCGGCCTGGCGCGCGGCCCGTACCCAGCCGGCGGAGGCGCTGCGCTATGACTGACCACGAGACCCCGGTCCTCGAGGCCTTGGGCGTGGAACGCCGTTTCCGCGACGGCAAGCTGGATGTGGCCGTGCTGACCGGGGTCGATTTCGCCCTGCAGCCGGGGGACCAGACCGCGATCATCGGTGCCTCGGGCAGCGGCAAGAGCACCCTGCTGCACCTGCTCGGTGGTCTGGACCGGCCGACGGCCGGCGAGGTGCGCTTGCTGGGCACGGACTGGACCCGCATGAGCGAGGCGCGGCGCGGGCACCTGCGCAACCAGCATCTGGGGTTCGTTTATCAGTTCCACCACCTGTTGCCGGAACTGACGGCCGCCGAGAATGTGGCCCTGCCACTGCTGATCCGGCGGATGTCCAACCGCAAGGCGCGGGAGGAGGCCCGCCACTGGCTGCAGCAGGTGGATCTGGGTCACCGCCTGGAGCACAAGCCTTCGGAGCTCTCCGGTGGCGAGCGTCAGCGGGTCGCGATCGCCCGTGCGTTGGTCACCCGACCCTCGGCCATCCTGGCGGATGAGCCGACCGGGAACCTGGACCAGGAGCGGGCAGCGCAGGTGTTCGAGCTGCTGCGCGCGATGAATCGCTCCACCGGCACCGCGCTGGCCCTGGTTACCCACGACATCACCCTGGCGCGCGAGCTGGACCGCTCGGTCCAGCTGGTCAAGGGACACCTCGAGCCGGAGGTCTTCGACGGCCAATTGGCGGCGGTCCACGAATAGGCCCCCGTGCAGCGCGCATCCGCGCGCCTGGCAGCATCGGACCCTGAACGGGCTCGGTTGATCAGTCCAACGGCGGTTGCTTCTTGTTCGATTTTTCCTCTTCGCTGCGTTCCGCGGCTTCGCGTTCCGCCAGTTCCTTGCGCAACCGCCGCAGATAACGGCGGCTGCGCACGCGCTGGACCACGTTCAGCCGCCACAGGAAGCGGACGAGCAAATAACCCGACAGGCTCGCGACCGAGCCCAGCAGGACGCTCCCCAGGAGCAGGGGCTGCCAGATGGTCAGTAACTCCGTGCTGAACCACTCCCAGCTCCAGTCCAGGCGGATATCGCGACGGGGTTCGTCCAGAAGCTTGCGCCCGATCGTGTAGGCCGTATACAACATGGGCGGCATGGTGATCGGGTTGGAGATCCAGACCAGGATCACCGAAATCGGCAGATTGACGCGGACGATAATGGCCACGGCCGCCGCGATCAGCATCTGCATGGGCAGTGGCAGGAAGGTCACGAAGAGCCCCACGGCAAACGCACCAGCCACGGAGCGGCGGTTCAGATGCCACAGATCCGGCGACCCCAGACGCGGCCCCAGCGGGGCGAGCGCCTTGTGCCCACGCATGCGCTCCATGCCTGGAAACATCTTCTTGATGATGTGTCTTGCCATGTTCCGGGTTGCCGATGGTGCGCCTGGCGCGGGCTCGCGACCGCGCATGTGGGTTCCATTCTCGCTGATTTGGGCCGGCGAATGCCCGTGTCGCCCGGCACGTGGGTCTTGGGCCACGCGGTTGGCCGGGCGTTCAGGGCCTCAACGTGACCGCTTTCACCCTCGGACTTCTGGTCACGGCGTGGTGGCTACACCGGGTACCGGAGCCGCTTCCGATGGCCCCGGGTCTGCTGCTCGCGCTGCTCGTGGTCACCGCAGGCGCTAGCGCCGGCCTGCGACGCTACGGCTACCGGGCCACTGTGCCATGGGCGATGGCGCTGGGTGGGGTGGTCGCGTGGGGGAGCGTCTCCATGACCGCGAACCTCTGGCTCGAGGAGGCCTTGGCGCCTTCGCTTGCGGGAGAAGAGGTCACCGTTCTTGCCACGGTCACCAGTTTGCCGGAACACGCCGGGCATCGCAGCCGGTTCCGGGTCACGGTGGAGGCGGTCATCGCGGGGCCGGAAGAATTCGCTGCCCGTGAACTCCTGGTGACGGCGTATCCGGCGCGGCCTGAGGTCGAGGCAGGCACACGCGGCCAGATGATCCTGCGCCTGCGCCCGGCCGAAGGGCCCGCGAATCCTGGCGGATTCGATCGCGCGGGGTGGTTTTACCGCGAGGGCCTGCATGGCTCCGCGACGTTGCTTGATCTGGAGTCGATCGGGAACGGAGTGTCGGCCGCACCGGCACGGCCCTGGCGGGCCGACTTGCACCGCGTCCGCGGCTGGCTGCGCGGGCGGCTGGAAGTCGCGGCCCCGGAGTTGCGCCATCCGGGGCTGGTGCAGGCCCTGGTCATTGGCGACCGTCAGGGGATGACCGCGCCGGAATGGCAGGCCTTTCTGCGCACCGGAACCAACCACCTGATGGCGATCTCCGGCTTGCATGTAGGGCTGGTTGCCGGTTTTGTCGGGTTGCTGTCGGGGTTGGTCTGGAGCGGTTTGTTGCCGCTGCAACGGGGTCTGCGGAAGGCGGCCTTCATGGCGCTGGCCGGTCTGGCGGGGGCTGCGGTGTATGCCGCGTTGGCCGGCTTCAGCATCCCGACCCAACGGGCGTTGATCATGCTCGCGGCCTTCATGGCGGCCCTGTTGTGGCGCCGCGAGGCGTTCGCCTGGCGAGGTCTGATGCTAGCCGCGATCGCGGTCGTGCTGTGGCAGCCGACGAGTGTACTGGCCCCCGGTTTCTGGTTTTCGTTTGGCGCGGTCGCGGTCATTCTTCTGTTGTTGCAGGGGCGCTCGGGGCGTCCGGGCTGGCGCGAGGCGGGGAGTATCCAGGTGATGCTGGCACTGGCGATGCTCCCGCTCAGTCTCGCCTGGTTCCAGTTGGGTTCGTGGGTCGCGCCGGTGGCCAACCTGGTGGCAGTGCCCGTGATCAGCCTGCTGGTGCTGCCGGTGTTGCTGGTCGGGGCAGGGCTGGCCGCCTTGTGGGACCCCTTGGGGCAGCCGTTCCTGCACGCGGGCGACGGCGTACTGGCTCTGCTCGTCGGGTTGCTGGATCTCCTGTCCGGATTGCCCGTGCTGGTGGACGAGCGGCGGGTCCCGCTGGCTGCGAGCCTGCTGGGCGGGCTCGCGGTGCTCGTGGCCTTGCAGCCGCGGCTGCGTCTGGGTGCCCTGTGGGTCGTGCTCGCAGGCATGCCGCTGGCCTTGCCCATGCGACCGGATATCGAGCCGGGTGCCGTGCACGTCCTCCTGCTGGATGTCGGGAACGGGCAGTCGGCCTTGCTGCAGACGCGTAACCACAACCTGTTGTTCGATGCGGGTCCCGGGCGTGCGGGTGGCTACAGCGCGGGTGAGCAGATTGTGGTCCCGACCCTTCGGGCCGAGGGGGTGCGCCGGCTGGATCGCATGATCCTCAGCCACGAACACGCCGCGCACGCCGGAGGCAGCGCCGGGGTCCGGGATTCCATACCCGTGGTCGAGACCCTGCGACGGGTGCCGGCAGAGGCCGATGAGCGGGCGTGCGAGGTCGGAGAGCGCTGGGAATGGGACGCGGTGCGATTCGAAGTGCTGCACCCGCCGCCCGGATGGGATGGCAGCGCCTCGGCCTCCTGCGTGCTGGCGGTGGAGACGGCCGGTGGCGTCCGTCTGCTGCTGACGGGCGGGCTCGGAGGACTGGGCGAGGCAGTGCTGATGCGTGATGTGCCGGACGGGCGTGCCAGTGATCTTCTGGTGCTGCCGCGCGGGGCTGGCACGGGCAGCTTGAGCCGGGGCTGGCTGGTGGATGCGCCGCCGCGCATCGCCTGGGCGAGTACCGATGGGCGCGGGCGCGGTCTGGAGGCCGCTGTCCGCGAACGTCTGAAGGCGGCCTGTGTGCCACTGCAGGAGACCGGGCTGCATGGCGCCTTGCGCCTGGAAGCGAACTCGGAGCTGGAGGTGGGGCCCGGTCATCGAGCCCGCCACCGGAGGCTCTGGCAGCCTGCGCCCTTGCCACCCTTGCGCGGGCAGGAGGGTTGCACCCCCCACGCCGACGGACGAGACACGCTGGTAGAATGACCGGATGAATCGCGAACATTCCGACAACATCCGTCCCATCCGCTTCCGCGAGGGCGCGCTCCAGTTGCTGGACCAGCGCCGCCTCCCGCAGGAGAGCGTCTGGCAAACCTATCAGGACGCGCCCGCCGTGGCCGTGGCGATCCGCGACATGGTCGTGCGCGGGGCGCCGGCGATCGGCATCACGGCGGCATTCGGTGTGGTGCTGGCTTGCCAGCGCGCGGCAGGTCAGCACGACTGGCGTGCGCGGGTGGCCGCCGATATCGAGACCCTGCGCGGTTCGCGCCCGACAGCGGTGAATCTGTTCTGGGCGCTGGATCGCATGCAGGCGGTCGTGGCCGCCAGCCAGTCAGTAGATGCGGCCGTGAGCGAGACCCGGGCGGTAGCCGAGCGGATGCTGGAGGCGGACATTGCCGGCAATCGGCAATTGGGCGCCCTGGGTGCGCAATTGATCGAGCCGGGGCGTGGCGTGCTGACCCACTGCAATACGGGTTCGCTGGCAACCGGGGGCTATGGCACCGCGCTCGGTGTGATCCGGGCCGCCTGGGATGCCGGGCGTATCAAGGAGGTGTTTGCCGACGAGACCCGCCCCTGGCTGCAAGGCAGCCGACTGACCGCCTGGGAACTGGTGCACGACGGTATTCCGGTGCAGGTGCTGTGCGAGGGTGCGGCGGCCAGCCTGTTGCGCTCCGGCCGGGTGGGCTGGGTGATCGTCGGGGCGGACCGGATTGCCGCCAACGGCGATACCGCCAACAAGATCGGCACCTATGGCCTGGCGTTGCTGGCGCGGGCCCACGGGGTGCGTTTCATGGTTGCGGCGCCCGTGGCGACCATCGACTTCGAGATGGCAGACGGATCGGGCATCCCCATCGAGCAGCGCGGCGAGGACGAGGTGCTGGCGCTGGCCGGCCAGCGCGTGGCCGCCGACGGTGCGCGCGGATACAACCCGGCCTTTGACGTGACCCCGGCGGACCTGATCGATGCCATCGTCACCGAACGCGGTGTGGTCGAGGCCCCGACGCGGGAGCGCCTGGCCACACTGCGCGAGCCCGCGGCCGCGGAATCCGCCACGACCGGGGCCTGACACCCGGGAAAATGGGCCCGGCACAGGCCGGTGTCGGGCCTGAGAGCCTCGGAGAACCGTTTTGAGGGGAGAAAAGGGCGCCCCCAGTGGTTACCCCTGTGGTATCATCGCGAGCTTGTTCAGACGGACGGCGTAACCCTCGATGGCTGAATTTGCCAAGGAAGTTTTTCCGGTCAATCTCGAAGACGAGATGCAGCAGTCTTACCTCGATTATGCGATGAGCGTAATCGTGGGCCGGGCCCTCCCCGATGTCCGTGACGGCCTCAAGCCGGTCCATCGCCGCGTGCTCTACGCGATGCGCGAGCTGGGCAACGACTACAACAAGCCGTACAAGAAGTCGGCGCGTGTGGTCGGTGACGTGATCGGTAAATACCACCCGCATGGCGACTCCGCCGTCTACGACGCCATCGTGCGCATGGCGCAGCCGTTCTCGATGCGCTACATGCTCGCAGACGGGCAGGGCAACTTCGGTTCCATCGACGGCGACTCGCCGGCGGCCATGCGCTACACCGAGGTGCGCATGGCGCGCATCGCGGCCGAGCTGCTGGCCGATATCGAAAAGGAAACGGTCGACTTTACCGACAACTACGACGGCTCCGAGAGCGAGCCGGCCGTGTTGCCGAGCAAGTTTCCCAACCTGCTGGTTAATGGTTCCGCCGGCATCGCGGTGGGGATGGCGACCAATATCCCGCCGCACAACCTGCGCGAGGTCGTCAACGCCTGCGTGGCGCTGATCGATGACCCCGATATCTCCATCGACGGCCTGATGGAACACGTGCCGGCGCCGGATTTCCCCACCGCCGGCATCATCAACGGCATCGATGGCGTGCGCGAGGCCTATCGGACCGGTCGCGGCCGGGTCCTGATCCGGGCGCGCTCGCACGTGGAGCCGCTGGAAGGCGGCCAGCGCGAGGCGATTGTCGTCACCGAGCTGCCCTACCAGGTGAACAAGGCGCGTCTGACCGAGAAGATCGCCGAGCTGGTGAAGGAAAAGCGCATGGAGGGCATCTCCGAGCTGCGCGACGAGTCGGACAAGGACGGCATGCGCCTGGTCATCGAGCTCAAGCGTGGCGAGATGGCCGAGGTGGTCCTGAACCACCTCTACATGCACACCCAGATGCAGAATGTCTTCGGCATCAATATGGTCGCGCTGGTAGATGGCCAGCCGAAGGTGCTGGATCTGCGCCAGGTGCTGCGGGCCTTCCTGCGTCATCGCCGCGAGGTGGTGACCCGGCGCACGATCTTTGATCTGCGCAAGGCGCGCGAGCGCGCCCACATCCTGGAAGGCCTGGCGATTGCGCTGGCCAATATCGATCCAGTGATCGAATTGATCCGTGCCGCGCCGAACCCGGCCGAGGCCAAGGCCGGGCTGCTGGCGCGCGCCTGGCCGCTGGGCGTGGTCAGCGACATGCTCGATCGCGCCGGGGCCAGTGCCTCGCGTCCCGAGGACATGGCGCCGGAATATGGCGTGAGCGAGGATGGTTATCGGCTGTCGGAGGCCCAGGCCCAGGCGATCCTGGATCTGCGTCTGCACCGGCTCACCGGGCTGGAACAGGACAAGATCCTCGACGAATACCGCGACCTTCTGGAGCTGATCGAAGACCTCCTGGATATCCTCGGGTCGGGCGACCGCCTGCAACAGGAAATCCGCAACGAACTGCTGGGGGTGGCCGAGCAGTTCGGCGACGAACGCCGTAGCGAGATCCGCGCGCGCCAGGCCAACCTGACGCTGGAGGACCTGATTGGCGAGGAAGACGTGGTCGTCACGCTTTCGCACGCCGGCTACGTGAAGTACCAGCCCGTGGCCGACTACCGCGCCCAGCGCCGGGGCGGTCGCGGCAAGGCGGCGACCAGCTTCAAGGAAGAGGATTTCATCGACCGGCTGGTGGTGGCCAATACGCACGACACGATCCTGTGCTTCTCCAGCCGCGGCCGGGTGTACTGGCTGAAGGTCTACGAGTTGCCGCAGGGGTCGCGGGCCGCGCGCGGCAAGCCGATCGTCAATCTGCTTCCGCTGGAAGCGGATGAACGCATCAGCACGATCCTTCCAGTGCGCGAGTACGACCCGGATCACTATGTGTTCATGGTGACCGCGCAGGGAACGGTGAAGAAGACCCCGCTGACGGATTTCTCGCGCCGTCGTGCCTCCGGCATCATCGCGGTGGATCTGCGCGAGGGAGATCATCTGGTCGATGTCTCCCTGACCGACGGCACCCTCGACGTGATGCTGGTGACCACGGCCGGCAAGGCCGTGCGTTTCCACGAGAGCGACGTGCGCGCCATGGGGCGGACGGCCTGCGGCGTGCGCGGCGTGCGCATGGAGGATGACCAGCGGGTGATCGCGCTGCTGAATGTCGACGAGGGATCGGCGCTGCTGGCGACCGAACACGGTTACGGCAAGCGCACCCGTTTCGACGAATTCCCGGTGCATCGCCGTGGTGGCCAGGGCGTGATCGCGATCCAGACCGAGGGCCGCAATGGCCTGCTGGTCGGGGCAGCACGGGTGCTGGACGACGACGAGGTCATGCTGATCACCAATGGCGGGACGCTGGTGCGGACACCGATCGACCAGATTCCATTGATCGGTCGCAACACGCAGGGCGTGCGTCTGATCCGTCTCGATGAAGACGAAAACCTGGTCGAGCTCGCCCGGGTCGCCCAGTTGCAAGGCGAGGACGGCGTCGAAGACGATGAAGAGCCCGGTCAATCGGAAATCGGGACGGACCCGGAGACGGGTCCCGAATCCAGTGACGATGGAGAACAGGCATGACGCGAGTGATGAACTTCAGCGCGGGGCCGGCGGCCCTGCCTCAGGCGGTGCTCGAACGGGCGCGTGACGAGCTGCTGGACTTCCGCGGGTCCGGGATGTCCGTGATGGAGATGAGCCACCGCGGCAAGCCCTTCATGGCCGTGGCCGAGAAGGCCGAGCAGGACCTGCGCACGCTGATGGACATCCCCGACAACTACACGGTGTTGTTCCTGCAGGGCGGGGCGACCGGGCAGTTTGCCGCCATCCCGATGAACCTGGCGAATGGCCGGGGTATGGACTACATCGATACCGGGGCCTGGTCCGGCAAGGCAATCAAGGAGGCTCAGAAGTACGGGCCGGTGAATATCGTGGCCAGCTCGCAAGCGAGCGGGTACGACTCGATCCCGGATCGCGCCTCGTGGAACCTGGATCCGAACGCCGCCTACGTGCACTACACCCCGAACGAGACCATCGGCGGGGTCGAGTTTCCGGAAATTCCGGATGTGGGCGACGTACCGCTGGTGGCGGACATGTCCTCCACCATCCTGTCGCGTCCGATCGATGTGTCGAAGTTCGGCGTGATCTATGCCGGGGCGCAGAAGAACATCGGTCCGGCTGGCCTGACCGTGGTGATCGTGCGCAATGACCTGCTGGAGCGCGACAAGGGCAACGTGCCGGCGGTGCTGGACTGGGCGCTGCAGGCCAAGAACGATTCGATGTACAACACCCCGCCGACCTTTGGCTGGTACCTGGCCGGGCTGGTGTTCGAATGGTTGCTGGAGCAGGGCGGCCTGGAGAGCATGGGCAAGACCAACCAGCGCAAGGCCGCCAAGCTGTACCAGTACATCGACAACTCCGCCTTCTATCGCAACCCGGTCGAGCCCACGGCCCGGTCGTGGATGAATGTGCCGTTTATCCTGGCGGACGATTCCCTCGACGGGACGTTCCTCAACGAGGCGGATGCGGCCGGCCTGTCCTCGTTGAAGGGACATCGCTCGGTGGGCGGGATGCGCGCAAGTATCTATAACGCTGTGCCGGAAAGCTCCGTGGATGCCCTGATCGATTTCATGGCGGACTTCGAGAACCGCCACGCCTGATCCTGTCGAATCGTGGTCGCCGGGCGTAACTACCGGGCCAGGAGGTCGTGATGTACCGAATTCAGACCTACAACAACATCGCCGTGCGTGGGCTGGACCGCTTCCCGCGCGACCACTACGAGGTCGCGTCGGACATCAACCAGCCAGACGCATTGATGCTGCGGTCGTTCGACCTGCATTCGGTCGATATCCCGGATTCCGTCCTGGCCGTCGGGCGCGCCGGTAGCGGGGTGAACAACATCCCGGTGGAGGCGCTGTCCGAGCGCGGGGTGGCGGTGTTCAATGCCCCGGGCGCCAATGCCAACGCCGTGAAGGAATTGGTGATTGCCGGTCTGCTGTTGGCCGCGCGCAATCTGTTGCCGGCGGCAGGCTACGTGCAGGGGCTGGACCCCACCAAGGAGGACTTCATGTCCTCGGTGGAGCACGGCAAGAAGAAGTTCACCGGCTTTGAACTGCCCGGCCGGCGCCTGGCTGTGCTCGGCCTGGGTGCGATCGGTGTTGGCGTGGCCAATGCCGCGCGGGCGCTCGGCATGGAGGTGGTGGGCTTCGACCCCAAGGTGACGGTCGAGAACGCATGGCGTCTGGACTCCGGCATCGAGCGCGCGCGCTCGGTGGAAGCCGCGATGGAGGGGGCCGATGCGGTCACCGTGCATGTGCCACTGACCGAGAACACCGCCAACCTGGTCAACGCGAAGAACCTGAGCGGGATGAATCCCGGGGCGATGGTGCTGAACCTGGCGCGCGAGGGCATCGTGGACGACGCCGCTGTGCACGAGGGGCTGGACGCCGAACGCCTGCACGCCTACATCACCGATTTCCCGGTGCAGGCCATGATGGGGCACCCGCGGGTGATCACCCTGCCGCATCTGGGGGCCTCGACGACCGAGTCAGAGGAGAATTGTGCGGTGATGATCGCGGATCAGCTGCGTGATTATCTGGAAAACGGCAACGTGGTCAATTCGGTGAATCTCCCGACCCTGGTGCTGGATCGCAAGGGAGACACCCGGATCGCCGTCGTCAATCGCAACCTGCCGGACCGGGTCGGGCGCATCTCGCATACCCTGGGTGAGTCCAACATCAACATCCTGCACTTGATGAACGACTCCCGCGGTGACATTGCGTACACCCTGCTGGATGTGGATGGCCAGCCGGACCAGGCGACCCTGGATGCACTGCATGAGATCGACGGCGTGCTGCGGGCGCGGGTGCTGTAGATCGTGGCCGGGGACCCGCATTCGTCGCAGCCCGCCGACGGCCAGGAAGATCTGGCTGCCCTGCGGGCGCGCATCGACGCGCTGGATGCCGAGCTGCTCGAGCGGCTGAGCGAGCGTGCCCGCTGTGCCGAGGCCGTGGCCCGGGTGAAGCGCAGCCAGGAGAGCAATCCGGTGTTCTATCGTCCGGAGCGTGAAGCCGAGATCCTGCGCCGGGTGCGTGAGCAGAACCCCGGCCCGCTATCCGGCGAAGCGATCACCCGGCTGTTCCGCGAAATCATGTCCGAATGCCTGGCTCTGGAGCATCCGCTCCATGTGGCCTATCTGGGACCGGTGGGCACCTTTACGCATCTGGCGGCGCGCAAGCATTTCGGCCATGCGGTCGAGACCCAGCCGCTGGCCTCTATCGATGCCGTGTTCGACGCCGTGGAGACCGGTCGCGCGCAGTTCGGCGTGGTGCCCATCGAGAACAGCTCCGAGGGGGTGGTAACCCACACGGTCGACTGCTTCATGGATTCTTCGCTGCAGATCTGCGGTGAGGTCGTGACTCCGATTCACCACCATCTGCTGACGCACGCCGAAGATCTCGGTCAGGTCCGGCGCGTGCTGGCCCACGCCCAGGCGCTGGCGCAATGCCGCCAGTGGCTGGACGCGGAGCTGCCGAACGCCGAACGCGAGGCGGTCTCCAGCAACGCCCGCGCAGCCGAGATTGCGGCGCAGGACCCGACCGTGGCGGCACTCGCCAGCCAGGCCGCGGCCGACCATTACCAGATCCCGGTGCGGGCGCCGCACGTGGAAGATCGCGCCGACAACACCACACGTTTCCTGATTATCGGTTCCGGCACCACGGAACCCAGTGGCGCGGATCGCACCTCGGTGATGCTGACGACCGCCAATCGTCCGGGATCGCTGTATTCGCTGCTCAAGCCGATTGCGGAGTCGGGTATCAGCCTGACCCGTATCGAATCGCGCCCGTCGCGCTGCACGCCGTGGAACTACGTGTTCTTTCTCGACCTGGTCGGCCACCAGCAGGATCCGCTGATCCGCGAATGTCTGGAGCAGCTGCGCGCAAGCGCCGATACCGTCAAGGTGCTGGGGAGCTATCCCCAGGCCGCCACCTGAATCCCCGAGGTTTCCGCATGGCATCCAATCCTTCCGTATCCGCTACGGCCGGCCCGGCGTTTGATCCGGTGACTCTGGCGGTTGCTGGCGTCCAGGGGCTTAGCCCCTACCAGCCGGGCAAGCCCGTGGCCACGCTGGAACGCGAACTGGGGATTACCCAGGCAGTCAAGCTGGCGTCCAACGAGAATCCGCTGGGCCCGTCGCCCCTTGCGGTGGAAGCCGGGCGCGTGGCGCTGGCCGATGCGCATGTCTATCCCGACGGCAATGGCTTCGAGCTGAAGGCACGTCTGGCCGAACGCCATGGCGTGACCCCGGAGCAGATTACCCTCGGCAATGGCTCCAACGAGGTGCTGGAGTTGGTTGCACGGACCTGGCTGGCGCCGGGGCGTGCTGCCGTGTTTTCTGCCCACGCGTTTGCGGTCTATCCGCTGGTGACTCAGGCGGTGGATGCCGTGGCCCGAGTGGCCCCGGCGCTGCCCGCCGACCATCCGGAACAGCCCTTCGGGCACGATCTTGACGCGATGCAGGCGCGGGTGGATGGCGATGTGCGGGTCGTGTTCGTGGCCAACCCGAACAACCCGACTGGCACCTGGCTGGATGCGGCGACGCTCGAAGCCTTCGTGGCCGCGATGCCGGTCACGACCGTGGTCGTTATCGACGAGGCCTATTTCGAATATGTCGAGGAGGCCGAGTATCCGGACACCACGCAATGGCTGGATCGCTATCCGAACCTGATCGTCACCCGGACTTTCTCCAAGATCCAGGGCCTGGCCGGACTGCGCCTCGGCTATGCGGTTAGCTCGCCGGCCATCGCGGACCTGCTGAATCGAGTGCGCCAGCCGTTCAATGTGAATGCGATTGCCCAGGCGGCCGGCCTGGCCGCGCTGGACGACCACGAGCATGTGGAAAAGTCGGTGGCCATCAATCGGGAGGGGGTTCGCCAGGTGAGCGCCGCCCTGCGCGAGCTGGGCTTGCGTGTGATTCCGTCGGTGGGCAATTTCGTGACCTTCGATACCGGCCGCGACCCGGGCCCGGTATATGACGCCATGCTGCGCGACGGCGTGATTACGCGCCCGGTAGAGAATTACGGTCTCCCCGGGCATCTGCGCGTCACGGTCTCGACCCGTGCGGACAATGACCGCTTTCTCGCGGCCCTGAAAAAGGCCCTGGCGTGATCGAACGGCTGGTCATCTTCGGCGTTGGGTTGATCGGCGGTTCGCTGGCCCTGGCCCTGCGCGAGGCGGGGGCCGTGCGCGAGATCGTGGGTTGTTCGCGCAATGCAGACAACCTGCGCGAGGCGCAGCGCCTGGGCGTGATCGATCGCTGGACCACCGATGTCGCCGAGGCCGCCGAGGGCGCGGACCTGGGCGTGCTCGCCGTCCCGTTGGGGGCGATGGAGCCACTGGCGCGCGACCTGGCTGCGGCGTGGCCCGAAGACAGCCCGCTGACCGATGTGGGCAGCAGCAAGCAGGCCGTAATCGATGCGGTGGGTACCGGCTTCGGCAAGGTCCCGCGCGCGTTTGTCCCCGGCCATCCGATTGCGGGGACCGAGAAGAGCGGGGTGGGGGCGGCCTTTGCCACCCTGTTCCGTGAGCGCCTGGTAATCCTGACACCGGTCGATGCCACGAATGCGCTTGCGACCGACCGAGTGGCCGCGATGTGGCAGGCCGCCGGGGCGCGGGTCGAGTACATGACTCCGGCGCACCACGACCGGGTGCTGGCCGCGACCAGTCATTTGCCCCATGTGCTGGCCTTCACACTGGTGTCGTCGCTTGCGAACATGAGCGAGCGCGACGAGATCTTTCATTACGCCGCCGGGGGCTTTCGCGATTTCACGCGCATCGCCTCCAGCGATCCGGTGGTCTGGCGGGATATCTGCCTCGCCAATCGCGCCGCCATCCTCGAGGTGATCGGGCAGTACCAGGCCGATCTGGAGGGTTTGCGCAGCGCCATCGAACACGGCGATGCCGCGACTATCGAACAGAGCTTTGAACACGCCAAGGAAACCCGCGATCGCCTTTGCGACCCCGCGGACGCACAACTGGATACCTGAAAATCGATGAATACCTTTACCGTACAGCCCGGAGGGCAGCTTTCGGGCCGCGCCCGCGTGCCGGGCGACAAGTCGATCTCCCACCGGGCGATCATGCTGGGTGCGCTGGCCGAGGGCGAGACGCGTGTGACCGGATTCCTCGAGGGGGCCGATTGTATTGCGACACTGGAGGCGTTTCGTGCGATGGGCGTGGCGATCGAACGTACCGGTCCAGGCGATGTACGCATTCAGGGTGCCGGCGTGCACGGGCTCAAGGCCCCGGCAGCGGCGCTGGACATGGGCAACTCGGGGACCGCGATGCGGTTGCTGTGCGGCGTACTGGCCGGCCAGGCGTTTGACAGCGAGCTGGTCGGTGATCGCTCCCTGAGCGGGCGCCCGATGCGCCGAGTCACCGACCCACTCGCGCACATGGGTGCGCACATCGATACCAGCGCGACCGGGACGCCACCGTTGCGGGTACATGGCGGGGCCCCGTTGCGGGGTACGGACCATGTATTGAAAGTCGCCAGTGCCCAGGTGAAGTCGGCCCTGTTGTTGGCCGGTGTTTGGGCGGATGGCAGGACCTGCGTGACCGAGCCGGCGCCCACCCGCGATCACACCGAGCGGATGCTGGCCGGATTCGGTTATCACGTGGAGCGCGACGGACCCCGTGCCTGTGTAGAGGGCGGCGGTCGCCTGGTCGCAAGCCCGGTGGATGTGCCAGCGGATATCTCGTCGGCGGCATTTTTTCTGGTCGGTGCCTCGATTGCCACCGGCTCGCGCATGCGCCTGGAACATGTGGGGATCAACCCGACGCGCACCGGCGTGATCGACATCCTGCGTCTGATGGGCGCCGAGATCCGCGTCCTCGATGAGCGCGAGGCAGGTGGCGAGCCCGTGGCCGATCTCGAGGTCGAGGCGGCCACTCTGAAGGGGATCCAGATCCCCGAGCACCTGGTGCCACTGGCAATCGATGAATTCCCGGCCATCTTCGTCGCCGCGGCCTGTGCCGAGGGCGAGACGGTCCTGACCGGCGCGGAGGAGCTGCGGGTCAAGGAAAGTGATCGTATCCAGGTGATGGCCGATGGTCTGGCCGCGCTGGGCGTAGACTGCGCAGTGCAGCCGGATGGCATTCGCATCCAGGGCGGTGACGGTTTCACTGGGGGCGAGGTCGACAGTCATGGCGATCACCGCATCGCCATGTCGTTCGCGATGGCCGGGCTGCGTGCCCGAGCGCCGATCCGCATCCGCGATTGCGCCAACGTGGGGACCTCTTTCCCCGGCTTCGTGGCGCTGGCGCGTGAGGCTGGACTGCAACTGGAGGCGGCATGAGTACGGCCATTCCGGTACTGACCATTGATGGCCCCGGCGGTGCAGGGAAGGGCACGGTCTGCATGCGCGTGGCGGCGGCGATGGGCTGGCATCTTCTGGATAGCGGAGCCCTCTATCGGCTGTTGGGGCTGGCTGCGCGGCAGCACGGCGTGGAACTGACCGACGAGGAGGCACTGGCCCGGCTGGCCGCGGGTCTGGATGTGGACTTCGAGGTCAATCGGGATGCCACGGCCGTGACCACGCTGCTGGAAGGTGCACCCGTGGACCAACTGCTGCGCACGGAGCAGACGGGCAGTGACGCCTCGCAGGTGGCTGCGATTCCGGCGGTGCGCGAGGCGCTGTTGGAGCGTCAGCGCGGTTTCGCGAAGGCCCCGGGGCTGGTCGCCGACGGGCGCGACATGGGCACGGTCGTGTTCCCCGAAGCGGACCTGAAGATCTTCCTGACGGCCTCGGCCGAGGAGCGGGCCAGGCGGCGATACATGCAGTTGAAGGAACAAGGACTTAGTGCTAATCTCTCCGCCCTTCAGGACGAGATGGAGGCCCGCGACCGGCGTGATCGCGAACGCAGCGTGGCCCCCCTCAAGCCCGCCGAAGATGCCTGGGAAGTGGATACCACGGACCTGGACATCGTCGGCGTGGTCGACATGATCCTGGAACGCCTCCGGGACGTACTCCCGGAACAAAGCCCCCGCCCCGCGGAATAAGCCGTCGGAAGCGGGATCATAAACGTCTAGAACTGGTTGCAGGAAGTATCTGCAAGCATTTGTTAAACCACAGGTTCACAAATCCATGAGTGAAAGTTTCGCGCAACTGCTCGAAGAGAGCATGGCCTACACCCAGATGCAGCCGGGTGCCATCCTCAGTGCCACCGTCATTGAGGTCACCCCGGAAGTCGTCGTGGTGAACGCCGGCCTGAAGTCCGAGGGGGTCATTCCCACCGAGCAGTTCATGAACGAAGAGGGTGAGCTCGAGGTCAAGGTCGGCGATGTCGTCGAAGTGGCCCTCGAAACCCCGGAAGACGGTTTCGGCGAGACGCGTATGTCGCGCGAGAAGGCCAAGCGAGCCAAGGCCTGGGACCGTCTCGAAGGTGCGATGGAAGAAGAGCAGTACGTCACCGGCAAGATCTCCGGCAAGGTCAAGGGTGGCTACACCGTCGAGCTGGGCGATATCCGGGCGTTCCTGCCGGGTTCACTCGTGGATGTCCGTCCGGTGCGTGATACCGCGTATCTGGAAGGCAAAGAGCTGGAATTCAAGCTCATCAAGCTGGATCGCCGTCGCAACAACGTGGTGGTGTCGCGTCGCGCCGTGGTCGAGCAGGAATACAGCGCCGAGCGCGAAGAGCTGCTGAAGAACCTGCAGGAAGGCGCGCAGGTCAAGGGCATCGTCAAGAACCTGACCGACTATGGTGCGTTCCTGGATCTGGGCGGCATCGACGGCCTGCTGCACATCACCGATATGGCCTGGAAGCGCGTCAAGCATCCGTCCGACGTGGTCGAGATCGGCCAGGAAGTCGAGGTCAAGGTCCTGAAGTTCGACCGCGAGCGCATGCGTGTGTCGCTGGGCCTGAAGCAGCTGGGCGAGGATCCGTGGGAAAACATCACCCGTCGTTACCCGACCGGCACCCGGATCTTCGGCAAGGTCACCAACATCACTGATTACGGCTGCTTCGTGGAGATCGAAGACGGCGTGGAAGGTCTGGTGCACGTGTCCGAGATGGACTGGACCAACAAGAACGTCAACCCGGGCAAGATGGTTGCCATCGGTGACGAGGTCGAGGTAATGATCCTGGACCTGGACGAAGAGCGCCGCCGCATCTCCTTGGGCATGAAGCAGTGCCAGTCCAACCCGTGGGATGACTTCGCCGCCAACCACAACCGGGGCGAGAAGGTCAGTGGCCAGATCAAGTCGATCACCGATTTCGGTGTGTTTGTTGGCCTGGAAGGCGGCATCGACGGCCTGATCCACCTCTCCGACCTGTCCTGGCACGAGGCCGGCGAAGAGGCGATCCGCAACTTCAAGAAGGGTGACGAGGTCGAGGCCGTGGTCCTGTCCGTGGATCCCGAGCGCGAGCGCATCTCCCTGGGTCTGAAGCAGCTGGACCGCGATCCGTTCGCCAACTTCGTGGCCGAGCACAGCAAGGGCAGCATCGTGTCCGGTACCGTGAAGGAAGTGGACGCCAAGGCCGCGGTGATCGAACTGGCCGACGGCATCGACGGCATCCTGCGTGCCGCCGACATCTCCCAGGATCGTGTGGAGGATGCCAGCACCGTGCTGAAGGTCGGCGAAACCGTCGAAGCCCGATTCATGGGCGTTGACAAGAAGACCCGCGCCATCAGCCTGTCGATCAAGGCCAAGGATCGTGCCGAGGAAGCCGAGATGGTCTCCGATTACGGCAGCAATGCCGGTACCGGTACTACCCTGGGCGATCTGCTCAAGGAGCAGATGGACAAGAACGACTAAGTCCGTTCTGCAGCGGCCCACGGTGCCGGAAGGTGCCGTGGGCCATTTTGTTCCGGGAAACCGGGTTTCCTTCCTGTCTGTGACGAGTGCCAGATGACCAAATCGGAATTGATCGAGAACCTCGCCCGGAAATCGCCACATTTGCCTGCCAGGGATGTCGAGATGTCGGTCAAGGCATTACTCGAACGGATGAGTCATGCGCTGGCCAATGGACAGCGGGTAGAGATTCGGGGCTTCGGCAGTTTTTCCCTCCATTTCCGGCCCCCAAGGCTGGGACGCAACCCCAAGACCGGTGAAGGTGTTGCCTTGCCCGGTAAGCATGTCCCCCATTTCAAGCCCGGCAAGGAATTGCGCGAACGGGTAAACGGCTCCATCGACGGAAACGACTAGGGACCGTCCGTGGACGACCGACGTCGACAGCAGATTCGCAATGCCGTGGCCTTTGCCGCGCTTATCGTGATTTCGTCCGCTGTTGGCATTCTTGTTGTATTGAACGAAGACCTGGTGACCCTTGCGTTACCCGGTGTGCAGATCGAGGCGCCGCTCGTGGTGTTCCTCGGGATTGCGGCCCTGTTCGGGGTCGTTTTGGCTTCGCTCGTACTCTGGCTGCGGCTGCGCCGGTTGCGTCAAAAGATTGCAGACCTGCGCGAACAGAACCATGCCCTCAAGGTCGAGGTCGAGCAGTTGCGTACCGCACCCATGCGGGATTTCTACTAGTCACGTGGCGCGCATGCGGCCACTGACGCCCCGCACGTTCCTTTTCTCATCCGGGAACCATTCTCGCTCATGATCGACGACTGGTTCTGGTTGCTGCTACCTATTGCGGCTGCGAGTGGCTGGTGGCTCGCGCGTTACGGCGTGCCGGAAGACCGTGAGGAACGGGAGCCGTCACTGGATCGCTACCTGGAAGGTGTGCGCCACCTCCTCGACGACCGCACGGATGATGCCCTTCAGGCCTTCATCGAAATGGTGGAAGTCGATCACGAAACCTTCGAGACCCATGTAATCCTGGGCCGGCTCTTCCGGCGTCGGGGCGAGGTCGATCGCGCCATCCGTATCCATCAGAACCTGGTCGCGCGGCCCACGCTGCCCGCGGCGCAGCGGGCGCAGGCCCTGTGCGAACTGGGCGAGGATTTTCTCCTGGCCGGCGTATTGGATCGGGCGGAGGCGGTGTTTCGCGAATTGGCGGATTCGCCGCATCAGGCGGTCGCCGCACTGGAAGGCCTGCGTCAGGTCTACGAGACCCAGCGGGAATGGGAGCGTGCGATCGAGGTGGGCGACCGGCTGAAGGAACATGGGGTCGCGCACGAGCATCAGAGGATCGCGCATTATCATTGCGAACTGGCCCAGATCGCGCTGGACAAGGGTGACTGGGAAAGCGCCAGGGCGCGCGCGGAGCAGGCCGAGGGCCTGGTGCCGGGGCTTTCGCGGGCATTGCTGATCCAGTCGGAGATCGCGGCACGCAAGGGCGAGATCCGCGAGGCGATCGGATTCGGACGCGATGCGGTGGCGCGTACCCCGCAGCTGGCGCCCTTGCTGGTACCGCGTATCGAGCGGTTGCATCAGGAGCTGCCTGGGGAGAATCGTCTAGGTCAGCTGGAGGAGCTCCTCGACGATCTTGCGCGCAACCGTGGGATCACGATGGCGCGCATCGCCCTGATGCGTCTTTATCGACGCACTGGCCGACTGGATGCCGCGCTGATGGAGCTGGGTTCGATCCTGGCACAGCGCCCGGTGCCGACCTCGGGATTGCTGGAGGCGGTGCGCTGGATGAAGATTCTCCCGGCGGTCCAGCAATACAGCACGGAGTTTGCAGCATTCGAGAAGGCCCTGGCGGACCAGCTCGGGAGCCAGCATCTGTACCAGTGCGTGAACTGTGGCTATCAAGGGCGTGCGCATGTGTGGCAGTGCCCAAGCTGTCGTCGCTGGGATACGCTGCGCGGTCTCGACTTCGACATTGACCAGACGACGGAGGCCGCCGAGGAGGCGCTAATCCGCGAAGGGAGTCCCCGTTCATGAATCCGATTCCGGAACCTGCAACGCGCCTGATTGTGGCGCTCGATTTTTCCGAAGCCGAAGCCGCACTGGCGTTCGCCCGAAAGCTTGATCCAGCCCAGTGCGCGCTGAAGGTCGGGTTTGAGCTGTTCGTGGTCGCCGGGCCCGAACTGTTGCACCGTCTGCACGGCCTGGGTTTTCGCGTCTTTCTGGATCTGAAGTTCCACGACATCCCGAATACGGTGGCGGCGGCTTGTCGGGCCGCGGCGCGGACCGGTGTCTGGTTGATTAACGTACATGCCAGCGGCGGTGTGGAGATGATGCGCGCCGCGCACGCGGCGGTGCGCGAGACGAATGACACGACGGCACTTCTGGCCGTAACGGTGCTGACCTCCAGTGACGCCGGTACCTTGCGTGAGATCGGCGTGAATCGCGAACCGGCCGAGCAGGTGCGTCTGCTGGGCGAACTGGCGGTGCGCAAGGCGGGCTTGGAAGGGCTGGTCTGTTCGGCGCAGGAGGCCGCCATGCTGCGCCGCCTGCTCGGCGAGGATCCGTTGCTGGTAACGCCCGGAATTCGGCTGGAGGACGCGGGCGGGGACGATCAGAAGCGGGTGATGACCCCCGAGCGGGCGATCTCGGCCGGGGCCAGCGCCATCGTGGTCGGCCGGCCGATCACGCGTGCCGCGGACCCGAGCATGGCCATGGAGGCCTTCATCACACGATTGGGGAAGAGGGAATGACGGCGTGGATTGGAGGGGTTTTCGCAGGGCATCAATCCCGCTAGGATGCCGTTGGTGCATGGATGCACCGATCGTTCAATGAAGATAAGGAGCGTTTTCATGAAGAAGCTTTTTCAATGCGCGAAGTGCTGGGCCCTGGCGGGCCTTTGCGTCCTGCCGTTGGTGATGGTTACGGCCTCGGGAGGCCAGCCGCTCAACGTGAATGGCGCATCCGCCGAAGAGCTGGCCGCGCTGCTGGACAACGTCGGTCCGGTGAAGGCCCAGGCGATCGTGGAGCACCGCGAGGTACACGGTGAGTTCGCTTCGGTGCAGGCACTGACCGAGGTCTCCGGAATTGGTGAACGCACCGTGGAGATGAATCTCGACCGCATCGTCGTCGAGTAACGTTGTAGCGTAGTGGGTGGCAGCGCGTGCTGCCACCCGGTTCCAGCCCCTGGTCAATGGGTCCGTGAGGACGCGTGGGCCAGGGGTTCGTTATTGAGCGCCCAGGAGATGGAATGAGCCAGAATCACCCACCGATCCGTACCGCCGTGTTCCCGGTTGCCGGCATGGGTACGCGCTTTCTGCCGGCCACCAAGGCGAATCCGAAGGAGATGCTGCCGATCGTGGACAAGCCGCTGATCCAGTACGCAGCGGAGGAAGCGGTGGAAGCGGGGATCGAGACCCTGGTGTTCGTGACCGGGCGCAACAAGCGCTCCATTCCGGACCACTTCGACAAGGCTTACGAGCTGGAACATGAGCTGGAGGAGCGCGGCAAGACAGAGCTCCTGGAGCAGGTGCGCAATATCGTTCCGCCGAACGTGACCTGCGTCTATGTGCGCCAGTCCGATGCGCTGGGTCTCGGCCACGCGGTGGCCTGCGCCCATCCGATTGTGCGTAACGAACCCTTTGCCGTGATCCTGGCGGACGACCTGATCGAGTCAAGTAATGGCGGGGCAACGCGGCAGATGGTCGAGCAATACGCCGAGCACGGGTGCAGCGTGCTCGGGGTGGAAGAAGTGCCGGGTGACCGCACACATCAGTACGGGATCATCGATCCAGTGAAGACCGGCCCGCGCAGCTGGGATGTGAAGGGGATCGTCGAGAAGCCCGATCCGGACCAGGCCCCGTCGAACGTGGCGGTGGTGGGGCGTTACATCCTGACCCCGAGAATATTCGAGATGCTGGCCACACAAAAGCCAGGGGCCGGCGGCGAGATCCAGCTGACCGATGCCATCGCGCGGTTGCTGGAGCTGGAGCGGGTAACGGCCTTCAACTTCGAGGGGCGCCGCTTCGATTGCGGTTCCAAGCTGGGCTATCTGGAGGCGACCGTGGAGCTCGCTCTGAACCACCCGGAGCTGAAAGACGACTTCGCCGAGTATCTTCGCAACCGCTAGGGAGACGCCGAGCCTCTGCGGGTCCTGTCACCACCAGAAACGGCGCTGACGCGGCCGGATCGGCAGGCGCCCGCGCCAGTACTGGATCAGCAGGAAGCCGAAGGCCATCCCGCCCAGATGAGCGAAATGGGCGATGCCGGCGAGCGTGCCGGAGATCCCCAGGTACAGCTCCAGCGCACCGTAGCCGATCACGAAATACTTGGCCTTGATCGGGATGGGCAGGAAGATCAGGAACAGGCGCTGGTTGGGGAACATCATCCCGAACGCGAGCAGAACCCCGAATACCCCGCCCGAGGCCCCGATGGTCGGGTAGATCATGTCACCGTTGCCGTGGGCAGTGATGACCAGCTGCACCAGCCCGGCGCCGATCACGCACACCAGAAAGTAGGTCCCGAAGGTGCGTGAACCCCACGCGTTCTCGATCTGCACGCCCAGCATCCATACGGCGAACAGGTTTACGAACAAATGGACTGGACCGCCGTGCAGAAAGCCGTAACTGACCAGCTGCCAGAGCTGGAAGTCGGGCACCCGCATCCAGCTGCCGTCCTGATGGACGGTGGCCGGCGTGCCGATGGGCCAGAGCCCGAAATGGGTGATCAACCAGTCACCCAGCCACGGCATGGTGAGGAACAGGCCCACGTTGGCGATCAGCAGGAAGCCGATCACCGGCGGCATCATGCTGAAGTCGGGGTGGCGGGGGTCCGGGTGCGTCATCGGACTCTTTTGCTCCCCGCCGTCAGGTGAAATCGTCGGTTACGGCACCGCGACTGGCCGAGCCCACGATACGCGAGTATTTCGCCAGGACCCCGCGGTCAAAGCGGGGCACCGGCGGCTCCCAGGCCGCGCGGCGGTGTTCCAGCTCGGCTTCGTCGACCTGCAGCGTGAGCCGGTTTTCTCCGGCATCGATCTCGATCGTATCCCCGTCCCGGACCAGCGCAATCGTGCCGCCGGTCGCGGCCTCGGGGGCAACATGTCCAACCACCATTCCGTACGTCCCGCCGGAGAAGCGCCCGTCGGTGATCAGACCAACGGAATCGCCCAGGCCCGCACCGATGATCGCGGCGGTCGGCGCGAGCATCTCGCGCATGCCGGGACCCCCACGCGGCCCCTCGTAGCGGATGACGAGGATATCGCCGGCCTGGATCTGGCCGTCGAGGATGGCATCCAAGCAGGCCTCCTCGGAGTCGAAGCAGCGCGCGGGGCCGGCGATGGCGGTCCGCTTGAGTCCGGTGATCTTGGCCACCGCGCCCTCGGTCGCGAGATTGCCCTTGAGGATGGCCAGGTGCCCGTGTGGGTACAGGGGCCGCTCTAGCGGGCGGATGATTTCCTGATCCGGGGAGGGCGTATCGGGGATCTCCGCCAGGGTCTCGGCCAGGGTGGCCCCGGTAACCGTCAGGCACTCACCGTGCATGAGCCCGGCATTCAGGAGCATCTTCATCACCTGGGGCGTGCCGCCCACCGCATGGAACTGGGTGGTCACGTAGCGTCCGGAAGGCTTCAGGTCGCACAGCACGGGGACCTTGCGGCGGATGCGCTCGACGTCGTCGATGTCCAGGGGGACCTCGGCGGCATGCGCAATCGCCAGCAGGTGGAGTACTGCGTTGGTGGAGCCCCCGATGGCCATCACCACGGCGAGGGCGTTCTCGAAGGCCTCGCGGGTCAGGATGTCGCGCGGGCGCCGGTTCGCGTGGATGGCCGCTACCAGGACCTCGGCCGACCGGGCGGCCGAATCGCCCTTTTCCGGGTCCTCGGCGGCCTGGGTGGACGAACCGGGGAGGCTCATGCCCATGGCCTCGAAGGCACTCGACATGGTATTGGCGGTGAACATGCCGCCGCAGGAGCCGGCGCCGGGGCAGGCGTTGCGTTCCACGCCCTGAAGGTCCTCGTCGGACAGATTGCCGGCACCATGCTGGCCCACGGCCTCGAAGGCGCTGACGATCGTCAGGTCCTGACCCTTGTAGTGCCCGGGCTTGATGGTTCCGCCGTAGACGAAGATGCCCGGCACGTTGAGACGGGCCAGGGCAATCATCGCCCCGGGCATGTTCTTGTCGCAGCCGCCGGTGGCGAGAATGCCGTCCAGGCTCTGGCCGTTGACTACGGTCTCGATGGCGTCGGCGATGACCTCGCGCGAGACCAGCGAGTACTTCATCCCCGGCGTCCCCATGGAGATGCCGTCGGAGATGGTGATGGTACCGAAGGTCTGTGGCATGCCCCCGGCTTGGCGCACCGCCTGTTCGGCGCGGGCGGCGAGGGCACCAATGCCCATGTTGCAGGGCGTGATCGTGCTGTGCGCGTTGGCAATGCCCACGATCGGGCGCTGAAAGTCGTCGTCGCCGAAGCCGACTGCGCGCAGCATGGCGCGGTTGGGCGTGCGGCGGGGCCCTTCGGTGACGACGCGGCTGCGGCGGTTGTCCTGTGCCATGGTCTTCCCTGCAGTTGTGGGTTAGTGGGCGCCGGGCTCGCCGTGGCGCGAGTAGCGGCCGTTCATGAAACGATCGAAGAACTGCCCGAGGGCGGGGTGTTCGATCTGTTCGCCGCGAGTATCCGGCTCCAGGTGGCGTTCGGCCACGTAGGTGCTGTGCGAATAGCCGTCCACCAGCACGTGATACCACGGCTGGTCTTTGGGTGGGCGGCTCTTGGCCACGGTTTCGTACCATTCGTCCGACCCGGCGTACACCGGATCCACATCGACGATCACACCCCGGTAATCGAACTTGGTATGGTGAATGAGCTCACCAACGGTAAAGCGTGTGCGTGTGGTCATGTTCGCCTCTGTACTGCCTCGGTGCGCAAGCCTCTATTGTGGACCGCGGCCACCGGCGCGTGTTCGAGCTCGGCTCTCTGGTGCACCGCATGGCACTGTACGACTTTGTATTTAAAGCTATAACGCCCCTAACGGTACCGCCATGAGTCGCAATCAAAACAGGCTGGACGCCAGCTTCCACCACCTTATCCCCGAAGGCGATGATCGCGAACGGCGTGTCTGCGACCATTGTGGCTTCGTTGACTACGAAAACCCGCGAATCATCGTCGGCAGCGTGGCCATCTGGGAAGACCGCGTATTGCTTTGCCGAAGGGCCATTCAGCCGCGTCGTGGTTTCTGGACCCTGCCGGCGGGGTTCATGGAAAAGGGGGAAAGCCCGGCCGAGGGGGCCCGCCGCGAGGCCTGGGAGGAGGCACGGGCCGATCTGGAAATCGAACAGTTGTTGGGCGTCTATAGCGTCCCGCACATCGGGCATGTGCAGATGATCTATCGGGCGCGCTTGCTGAGCGATGCGATTGCCCCGGGCCCTGAATCGGAAGAGGTCGGCCTGTTCCGATTCGATGAACTGCCGGAGGAGCGCGCCTTCCCGTCGGTGACCTGGGCCCTGCAGCACTATCTGGAAACCCGAGACCGGGTCGATTTCGCCCCGCGCTCGGCCCCGCTGGCCAATGGGGAAGGTGTCACCCCCGGCCTTTGACCGTGGCGCTGTCTGCGCGCGCCTAATCCCGGTCGCGCTGCGGCCCGTAGTGGCGAAACTTTTCCAGGACGCGATCCATCTCCGCGTCATCCAGCAATTGCGGCCCTCCGATCTGCAGGCTCAGCACATATTGCCGTGCCAGGAGTTCAACCTCCTCGGTCAGCCACAAGGCGCGCTCCAGGTCCGTCCCGGTGGCAATCATCCCGTGATTCGCGAGCAGGCAGGCCGTGCGGTCCCGCAGGGCCGCCACCGCGAGCCGCGAGAGGGTCTCCGTTCCAAACGTGGCGTACGGGGCGCAGCGGATGGAGTTCCCGCCGGCGGCGGCGATCATGTAGTGCAGCGCGGGGATGTCGCGTCCCTGGATCGCCACGACACTGGCATGGACGGAATGGACATGGACGACCGCTCCCAGCTCTGGTCGCGCCTGCAGGATGGCGCGGTGGAAGTGCCATTCGCTGGAGGGCTTGCGACCCGGCACCCATTGTCCGTCTGCATCGATATAGACCAGGTCGTCCGGCTGTAACGCCTCGTACGCGATGCCCGAGGGCGTAATCAGCATGCCTTCGCCGCAGCGCACGCTGATATTGCCCGAGGTGCCCTGGTTGAGCCTGCGACGATTGGTCTCCATGCCGGTGTGTATGACGGCTTCGCGAAGGGCCGTCTGGTCGGCGGGGTAGTCGGGGTTTGCGATCATCTTTTTTCGCGCTGAGTGGGGGTAACTCGATTGTACCGGCTTTGTCCGGGAACCCCGCGCAAGGATTGTGGTCAATCGGAAAAAGCCCGCATCCGCCATGGGTGATCATTTTCGTTCATGGAAATTGGGCCGTTCGGCCGTCTATAGTCACCGTGAATATCCGGTTCGCCCGATATCGGCGAATTCTTGTTTGTTACAGGGAGGAAGCACCATGAAAAACGTCGCACGCCTGATTACCGCCACCTCCGTGGCCGCCGCACTCACCCTCGGGCTGGGTGCCGGCAGTACTGTTCACGCTTTCGATGAACACGAGGCCACCATCGATTACCGCCAAGGCGTGATGCGCGCCATTGGTGGCAACGTGGGCGCCATTGCCGCCGTGGTCGTGGACGGCGCCGAGTTTGGCGACAACCTCAAGATGCATACCAGTCAGCTGGTGGCGCTCAGTCAGGACATCCCGAGCCTCTTCCCCGAGGGAAGCGACTTCCCGGACACCGATGCCAAGGAAGAGATCTGGGGCGACTGGGAGCGCTTCGAGGAGCTCTCCAATGACACCGTCGAGGCCGCCGAGGCCTTGCACGCAGCGGTGGAAGCCGGTGACGAAGACGAGTACGCCATCCGTTTCCGCAACCTCGGACAGTCCTGCCAGGCCTGCCACGACGACTTCCGCCGCGAGTAATCCGCAGTGGTAGCAGGTAACAAGGGGCTGACAGCCTGCCTGTCAGCCCTTTTTCTGGTTGGATCGGCGGCCACGGTGCAGGCAGGGGTGCAGATTGGCGAGCACGACCCGTCCGCGGGCACCGACGAGCAGATCGCCTACGGTGAGTACGTCTTGCGAGCCGGTGGCTGCGTGACCTGCCACACGGCCGAAGACGGGGAATTCCTGGCCGGCGGGCGGGCGATCGAGAGCCCATTTGGTGTGTTCTATGGTCCGAACATCACCCCGAATGCGGAGGACGGTATAGGGGGCTGGTCGGAGGAGGACTTCAAGCGCGCCCTGCTGGAGGGCCGCAGCCCGGACGGACGCCACTACTATCCGGCCTTTCCATATACGTCGTACACCCAGATGCAGCCGCGAGACGTAGAAGCCCTGTGGGCCTTTCTGCAATCCGAGGTGGAGCCCGTCGCTCGGGAAAACACCCCGCATGACCTGGTCTGGTATGCGCAGTTCCGGTCATCCCTGATGGGCTGGAAGTGGCTGCATTTCGAACCGGGCACCTTCGAGGCGGACCCCGAGCAGTCGGACGAATGGAACCGTGGGGCCTACCTCGCCAACGCCCTTGGACACTGCATGGAGTGCCATACTCCGCGCACGCGGACCGGTGGTCTGGACCTCAAGCGCATTGGGGCCGGCGCCCGACTGCCCGACGGGGACGTTGCCTCCAATATCACCCCGGATCGCGAAACCGGCATCGGACGCTGGGGGGAGCGGCATATCGCGCGCTATCTGGAGATGGGCCTGACCCGCGACGGCGATTTTGCCGGCGGCGGCATGGCCGACGTGATCGACCACGGTACTGCCCACCTGACCGATGCCGATCGCCGCGCCATCGCGATTTATATTGGTTCTCTGGAGCCCATCGAACACGATCCCGAGTAATCGGCACCGCTGTACGCACCACGAAAAAGGGCCAGGTCGCAATGACCTGGCCCTTTTCCTGTATCTGGCTCCCCGGGACGGGCTCGAACCGCCGACCTAGTGATTAACAGTCACCCGCTCTACCAACTGAGCTACCGGGGAATTGGGCGCAAATGCTAATGGGGCGGGGCGGGGGCGTCAAGGAAAATCTGGCCGCCCTTCGCGTTTTACCGCCGTTCGCGGCCTCAGCTGTGGTTGGCCACGAACTGGCGCAGGCGTTCCAGGGCCTTGTCGAGCTGAGCGACGCTGGTGGCGAACGAGACGCGAACATGGCCCGGGGCCCCGAAGGCGCTGCCCGGCACCAGGGCCACCCCCACCTCGTCCAGTAGCTGCTTGGTCAGGGCCACATCGGTATCGATGTCCGCGGCCTGCATCAATCCGGTGACGCGCGGGAAGCAGTAGAACGTACCGTCTGGCATCAGGCACTCGATGCCGTCGATGGCATTGAGGCCGTCGACCACACGACGTGCCCGCTCGGCAAAGGCGGAGCACATGGCGACCACGCAGTCCTGATCGCCATCGAGTGCGGCCTCGGCCCCGGCCTGGGCAATGGAAGTCGGGTTGGAGGTGCTTTGCGACTGGATCTTCTTCATCGCCGCGATCAGGTTCTTCGGTCCACCGGCGTAGCCGATACGCCAGCCGGTCATCGCGTAGGCCTTGGAAACGCCGTTCAGGACCACGGTACGGTCCAGCAGGTCCGGGGCCACGTTGACGATGTTCACGAACGGCGTGGAGCCGAACAGGATGTGCTCGTACATGTCGTCGGTGGCGATGACGACGCGCGGATGGCGCCGCAGGACCTCGGCCAGTTCCGTCAGTTGCTCGGCCGAATAGGCGGCACCTGTGGGGTTGGACGGGCTGTTCAGGAACACTAGGCGGGTGTTCGGGGTGATCGCCGCTTCCAGCTGTGCGCCGGTGATGCGGAAGCCGGCTTCCTGCTCTGCGCTGACGACCACCGGGCGGGCGCCGGCGAGCAGGGCAATATCCGGGTAGGAGACCCAGTAGGGGGCGGGGATCACCACTTCGTCGCCCGGGTTCAGCAGGGCCTGGCAGAGGTTGAAGATGCTCTGCTTGCCGCCGGAGGAGACCAGGATCTGGTCGGGGGTGAACGTCAGGCCGTTGTCGCGATCGAATTTCCGAATGATGGCGGCCTTGAGACTGACCGTTCCGTCCACCGGAGTGTACTTGGTTTCTCCGCGGGCAAGCGCGTCGACCGCGGCCTGCTTGATATGCTCGGGGGTATCGAAATCCGGTTCTCCGGCCCCCAGCCCGACAATATCCCGACCCTCGGCTCGCAGCTGGGCGGCCAGGGCGCTGACGGCGAGAGTGGGGGAGGGCTGGATGCGCTGGACGCGGTCGGAGAGCTCGATTTCCAAGGTGGGGCCTCTGTGTGATCGGGGCGAAGGGCCGCGCGGGCGGTCGGGTGCGAAATGATACTGAAATCAGGCGCGGAGGATAAGGTGCAGCCAGGCGAAGGCGAACAATTCCAGGTGGTGTCCGAATACCAGCCGGCTGGCGACCAGCCCGCGGCGATCGCGGCATTGACCGAAGGCCTCGAGGCGGGCCTGGCACATCAGGTCCTGCTCGGGGTCACCGGGTCGGGCAAGACGTTCACCATCGCCAATGTGATCGAGAATATCCAGCGCCCCACCATCATCCTGGCGCCAAACAAGACCTTGGCCGCCCAATTGTACGGGGAATTCAAGGAGTTTTTCCCGAACAACACGGTGGAGTATTTCGTTTCCTACTACGATTACTACCAGCCGGAGGCCTACGTCCCGTCCTCGGATACCTATATCGAGAAGGACGCGTCGATCAACGACCACATCGAGCAGATGCGCCTGTCGGCCACGCGTGCGTTGCTGGAGCGGCGCGATGCGATCATCGTGGCGTCGGTCTCCGCGATTTACGGCCTGGGCGATCCGCGCAAGTATCTCTCCATGGTGCTGCATCTGGAGCGCGGCGAGCGTATTGACCAGCGCGACTTGCTGCGGCGCCTGGCGGAGTTGCAGTACACCCGCAACGATGCGGAGTTGCGCCGAGCGACCTACCGCGTCCGCGGCGAAGTCATCGACATCCACCCGGCGGAATCGGACATCGAGGCCGTGCGCATCGAGCTGTTCGACGACGAGGTGGAACGCCTGTCGTATTTCGACCCCCTGACCGGCGAGCAGCTGCGCACCGTCCCGCGCCTGACGATCTACCCGAAGACCCACTACGTGACGCCGCGCGAAACCCTGTTGGGGGCGGTGGACCACATCCGCGACGAATTGAAGGAGCGCCTGGACTTTCTGCGCAAGGAAGACCGGCTGGTCGAAGCGCAGCGGCTGGAGCAACGCACGCTGTTCGATCTGGAGATGATCCTCGAGATCGGCTACTGCAACGGCATCGAGAACTACTCGCGCTACCTCTCCGGCCGCGCCCCGGGCGAGCCGCCACCGACCTTTTTCGACTACCTGCCCAAGGATGCGCTGTTGGTGATCGACGAGTCGCACGTGTCGGTCCCGCAGGTGGGCGGGATGTACAAGGGCGACCGTTCGCGCAAGGAGACGCTGGTGGAATACGGCTTTCGCCTGCCGTCGGCGCTGGACAACCGGCCGCTGCGTTTCGAGGAGTTCGAGGCCTTGCAGCCGCAGACGATCTACGTCTCCGCCACCCCGGGGCCCTATGAGCGTGAGCATGCCGACGCGATCGTGGACCAGGTGGTGCGCCCGACCGGGTTGCTGGACCCGATCCTGGAGATCCGCCCGGCCGGTACCCAGGTGGACGACGCGCTCTCCGAGATTCGCGATCGGGTCGAATGCAATGAGCGCGTCCTGATCACCACGCTGACCAAACGCATGGCCGAGGACTTGACGGATTATCTGTCCGAGCACGGGGTACGCGTGCGCTACCTGCACTCGGATATCGATACCGTCGAGCGCATGGAGATCATCCGCGACCTGCGCCTGGGCGAGTTCGATGTGCTGGTGGGGATCAACCTGCTGCGCGAAGGCCTGGACATGCCGGAGGTCTCGCTGGTGGCGATCCTGGATGCCGACAAGGAGGGCTTCCTGCGCTCCGATCGTTCGCTGATCCAGACCATCGGCCGCGCCGCGCGCAACGTCAACGGCAAGGCGATCCTGTACGCCGACAAGGTGACCGGATCCATGCGGCGCGCGATCGACGAGACCGAGCGCCGCCGGGCCAAGCAGATCGAGCACAATGAGGCCCACGGGATCACGCCCAAGGGCATTCGCAAGAACGTTGCGGACATCCTGGAGGCGCGCAACGCGATGCCCGGCGCCGGTGGCCGACGAGGCCGGAAGGTGGCGGAGGAGGGCGCCGATTACGTGGGCGCGCCGGAGAATGCGACCAAGGAGATCGAGCGCCTGGAACAAGAGATGTTTGCCAAGGCCCGCGACCTCGAGTTCGAGGAGGCCGCCCGCATTCGCAACCGCATCGAAAAGCTCAAGGCACTCGCCTTTCTCCCCGAAGCCTCGCTATCCTGAAAAGATGGCTCCCGCGGGAGCGCCGAATCGAGCCCCTGAGTAATGTCCAAGAACGACCCCTTGCCCCTGGGTCCGGTGATGCTCGATGTCGCCGGTACCGAACTGACTCCCGAAGACCGTGAACGCCTGCGTCATCCCGCCACCGGCGGCGTGATCCTGTTCGCCCGCAACGTCGGCGCTCCGGAGCAGGCGAGCGCGCTGGTCGCCGCCATTCGCGCCGAGCGCCCCGGCATCCTGATTGCGGTGGACCAGGAGGGCGGGCGGGTGCAACGGCTGCGCGATGGCTTCACCGCCATCCCGCCGATGCGTCAGTTGGGCCATGTCCACGATTACGACCGCAACAAGGCCTGCGAGCTCGCGCATGCGACCGGCGAACTTCTCGGGCGCGAGCTACGCTCGGTGGACATCGACTTCAGCTTTACCCCCGTGCTGGATCGCGACCTCGACATCAGCGAGATCATCGGTGATCGTGCCTTCCATTATGACCCGGACGTGATCGCGCGCCTGGCCGGCGAGTTGATCCGGGGCCTGTCCGCGGCCGGCATGGCGGCCGTGGGCAAACATTTCCCGGGTCACGGGGCTGTTGCCGCGGATTCGCACGTGGCCTTGCCGGTCGACGACCGTCCACTCTCCGAGATCGAGAATCAGGATCTGGAGGCATTTCGCCCGGTGCTTGGGGACCTCGAGGCCATCATGCCGGCCCACGTCGTATACCCACAGGTGGATGAACATCCCGCGGGCTTCTCGCGCGTCTGGCTGCAGGACATCCTGCGCCGCGAACTGCGCTACCGCGGGGCGATCCTCAGCGACGACCTCGCCATGGCTGGAGCGGAGGGCATTGGCGGGCCCGCCGAGCGCGCTGCGGCCGCACGTGCGGCCGGCTGCGACATGGTGCTGATTTGCAACCAGCCGGAACAAGCCGACATCATCCTTGCCGCCCAGGCGGATCAGCCGCTGTCACCTGAATCGCGGCGCCGACTGGAACGCTTGCGCGCGCGCCCAATGGAGCCTGATCCACAGCGTCTCGTCGCATTGCGCGCGCAGTTGACGCACTGGATTCAAGCTAGCCAGATCGCCACGGCATAACCCCATGGAAAGGGCGCATTGGCACCCGCGTGCCGAGCCGCCTATAATGCGCCACCGGTTTGCAGTTGAGCAGCTAGTAATATTCACACTCACCACTGAAGTTGGAGATCCAAAATGGCCGATAAGCTCATGATCGTCATGGTCAACACCGACCCGAGCAACGCTTCCGAACTGGGTGCCCCGTTCTTCCAGGCCACCGTGGCTGCCGCCATGGAATACGACGTTGAAATCGTGATGACCGGCCGTGCTGGCGAGCTCGCCAAGAAGGGCGTTGCCGAGAACCTGTTCGTGCAGGAAGGCTCCAGCAAGAGCGTCTACGACTTCATGAAGGACGCCCACGAAGCCGGCGTCGTAATGAAGGTCTGCACCCCGACGCTGGATCTGTGGGGCAACGACCTGATTCCGGAGATCGAAGAAACCGTGGGCGGCGCCTACGTCATCTCCGAAGCGATGGACGACGACACGGTCACCTTTACCTACTAAGGTTATCGACGTTCGTTTTCAGCCGGCCGGCCCTTGTGCCGGCCGGTTGCGTTTCCGGGCTCCGAAAAGGCGAGGCCAACCTTGCCGAATGTTCGGGGCTCGGACATGATTTCCCCGCATCGACACCCTCAGGACATGCCATGAGCCCGGAACAGGCCCGAGCCACGCTGCGCGACGCCGACTGCCTCTTCAGCCGCGATGCCGTCGAGACGGCGATCGACCGCCTGGCGGAACGCACGGCCGCCTCGCTGAAGGACCGCAATCCGTTGGTCATGGGCGTAATGAACGGGGGCGTGGTGCTGATGGGCGGGTTGCTGACCCGCTGGTCGTTTCCCATGCAGGTGGATTACCTGCACGCCACGCGCTATCGCGGTGGCACGCGCGGCGGCGATCAGCTGCACTGGTTGGCACGTCCGCAGGCGTCGCTCAAGGACCGTACCGTCGTCGTCGTTGATGACATCCTCGACGGCGGGATCACCCTGGAGGGAATCAAGACGTTCTGCGAGGAGCAGGGTGCGGCGCAGGTGATCTCCATCGTCCTGGTGGACAAGCACAACCCGGAGCGGGACCCGGCGATCACCGTCGACTACGCCGCCCTGGAGGCCCCCAACCGCTACCTGTTCGGGTACGGTATGGATTATCAGGACTATCTGCGCAATGCGCCCGGCATCTTCGCCGTGGCCGACCAATAAACCACTGACGTCCGAGGCGCTCATGTCCACACCCCGTATCGCCGTCATCGGCGGCACCGGCCTGACCCAGCTGAAAGATCTGGAGATCACCCGGCGTCAGGTAATGCACACGCCGTATGGCGAACCCTCGGGGCCGCTGGTGTTCGGCCGCCTGAACGACACCGAGATCGTGTTTCTGCCACGGCATGGGGCCCGGCATACCATCCCGCCGCACGAGGTGAACTACCGCGCCAATATCTGGGCGCTTAAAAATGCCGGGATCGACAACGTGGTGGCCGTGGCTGCAGTCGGCGGGATTGGCGAAGAGATGAAGCCGGGTATGGTCGCGATCCCCGATCAGATCATCGATTACACCTGGTCACGGGCGAATACCTTCTTCGAGGGGAAAGACCTGGAAGAGGTCACCCACATCGACATGACCTGGCCCTATAGCGACAGCGTCCGCCAGACGCTGATCCGCGCGATTGACGACCTGGGTATCGAGGCCGTGGAGCACGGGACCTACGGGGCCACGCAGGGACCGCGCCTGGAGACGGCCGCGGAGATTGATCGCCTGGAACGCGACGGCTGCGATCTGGTGGGCATGACCGGCATGCCCGAGGCGGCACTGGCGCGTGAACTGGGGCTGAACTACGCCTGTTGTGCCGTAATCGCCAACTGGGCGGCCGGACGCGCCGAAGGCGAGATCACCATGAACGACATCGCCGCGAATCTCGATGTCGGCATGGCCCGGGTGAAACAGATCCTGACGCGCGTGATCAGCAGTCTTTCCTGACTCCAAGGCGTTAACAATCCGGAGTCCGGCCGGGGAGAGAACCCGCGCCGGGCTACCGCACGCGCATGGTCCAGGGACTCGCTAAGGCGACCAGCACAGTCCCTTATCCACGATTTAACATAATATGTATTATGCGACATTGAAGATGGGCGTGTCTCGAGCGGAATGACCGGGATGCTCCCACCGAAGTCATGAACGCGGCCTGCGCCAGGCCCAATCCCGTTCCCGTTTAGGCCTGATCCCGCACCTCAGGCGCGCACGGCCTTTTCGATCCCCTCGGTCATCACCTCGACGAGGAAGTCGATCTGTTCCTCGGTGATCACGTACGGCGGCATCAGATAGCTCACGTTCCCCAGCGGTCGCAACAGCGCACCGCGTGTCAGGCCGTGGCGATAGATGTGCAGTCCGCGACGTTCCTGCCACGGATACGGGGTGCGTCGGGACTTGTCCTGCACCAGTTCCACCGCCGCAATCATGCCGTGCTGGCGCACGTCGGCGACATGCGGATGTTCCCGCAAGGGTTCAAGTCGTTTCTCGATATGGGCGGCAAGCTCCCGGTTTCTCTCGAGAACGGGATCGGAATCGAAGATGTCCAGTGTGGCAAGTGCGGCCCTGCACGCGAGCGGATTCCCGGTATAGGAATGCGAATGCAGGAACATGTTGAGCTTTTCGTAATCGTCGTAGAACGCCTGGTAAATGGTATCTGTGGTCAACACGGCGGCCATGGGCAGATAGCCGGCGGTCAGGCCCTTGGACAGGCACATGAAATCGGGCGTGATTGGCCCCTGTTCGCAGGCGAACAGCGTGCCGGTGCGCCCGAAGCCGACTGCGATCTCGTCGGCGATCAGGTGGACGCCGTGACGGTCGCAGGCTTCACGCAGTAGCCGCAGGTATTCAGGGTCGTACATGCGCATGTGGCCGGCGCACTGGACCAGGGGCTCCACGATGACTGCGGCGGCCTCATCGGCATGTTCCGCCAGCGCCTGTTCCATGTGGTCGAACTGGCGACGCGCCACATCGGCGCAGGTTTCGCCGTCTTCGCGGTCGAAACAATCCGGTGCCGGCACGGTGATGACGTCCAGCATCAGCGGTTCGTAGGTTGCGCTGTACAGCGGTACATCGCTCACGGACAAGGCGCCCAGGGTCTCGCCGTGGTAGCTGTTGGACAGGCGAATGAATCGGGTCTTCTGCGGGCGATCGACGTTGCGCCAGTAGTGAAAGCTCATCTTCAGCGCGACCTCGACCCCGGCGCTGCCGTTGTCCGCCAGGAACACCCGGTTCAGGCCTTCGGGGGTGATGTCGATCAGGCGTTCGCACAACTCGACCACCGGCTCGTGGGTGCAGCCTGCGAGGATGACGTGCTCCAGCTGATCGAGCTGCTCCTTCACCGCATTGCCGATGCGGGGGTTGGCGTGACCGAACAGGTTGACCCACCACGAACTGATGGCATCCAGATAGCGATTGCCGTCGAAATCGTACAGCCAGACGCCCTCCCCCCGCTGGATCGGAAGCAGCGGGAGGGTCCCCTCCTCGCCGTAGTCTTTCATCTGGGTACAGGGATGCCAGAGGGTGCGCAGGTCGCGTTGCTTGAGCGTGTTGTTGTCCATGAGGTCCATTGTGCCAAACCCGCCCGGCTGAGGCGGACTCAGTGAGCCGATTCGGCCTTCATCGCCATCAGCTCGTCCTCGAAGAAGAAGCGATCTTCGCCGAAGGCGGGTTTGAGCTGATCGAGCCAGGTGGCCTGGTCATCGTAGCGCGCAAAAAACGGGCGCTGGACCCAGTCGGGGTTGCGTGCCTGGATGAAGCGCAGGACGAAGACCTTCTCGCCCTGGATCTCGGCAACGCCCTGGATCTCCACCTTGCCGGGCTCGGCGCTCATTGAGGGGCCGCGGGCGGTGCGCCCGAGCCCCGAGACCTGTTTCATGGCCTCGCGGTAGATCTCCCAGGCGCGCGCCAGCGGGACCTCGAAGTAGCGTCGCGCCCCGGTGTCACGCTCTACGAACATGTAATACGGGATAATCCCGAGGCGTACCTGTTCGCGCCAGAGATTGGCCCAGGCCTCGGCGTCGTCATTGATGTGCCGGAGCAAGGGCCCCTGGGCGCGAATTTCGGCGCCGGTGTCGCGCACACGGCGGATGGCCTCGTGGGCAATCGGGGTCCGCAATTCGTTCGGATGGTTGTAATGCGCCATCAGGGCCACGTGCTTGCCCGCCTCGACCAGCCGTTCCAGTAGACGCAACAGTTCGTCCGCATCCGAGTCGGTCACGAATCGGTAAGGCCAGAATGTCAGGGCCTTGGTGCCGATCCGTACGGTCTGTATGTGGGCCAGATCGGGCTCCAGCAAGGCCTCAAGATAGGCCTTCAGGTGCTTGGTTTTCATTACCATCGGGTCGCCACCCGTCATCAAAAGATCGCTGATCTCCGGATGGCCGCGCAGGTAGTCGTGCAGCAACGCGGCATCGGTGCTGGCGATGCGCAGCTCCTTGTCACCGACGAACTGGGCCCAGCGGAAGCAGAAGGTGCAATAACTGTGGCAGGTCTGGCCCTGGCCGGGGAAGAACAGCACGGTTTCACGGTACTTGTGCTGGAGGCCGTTGATGACCTCGCCCGCTTCCTCGCTCGGGCGGTTGAGCTCCATCTGCCCGGCTGGATGCGGGTTGAGCTCCTCGCGCAGCTCGCGCGCGAGGGCCTGGATCTCGGCCCGCCCTGCCCCTTGGCGATGCAGAACGGCCATGCGCTCGAAGGCCTCGGGGGCCAGCATGTCCCGTTGCGGAAAGGTCAGCTGGAAGATTGGGTCGTCGGGAACCCGGCTCCAGTCGATCAGCTCCTCGATCACGTAGTCATTGACCCGGAACGGAAGAACGCTGGCAACGACCTGCATCTCGAAGCGTATGGCCTCGGGCAGGCTGGCCAGGGCCGGGATGCGTTCGATCGAGCGTTCATTAAAGACGCGGAACTCGCGCGGCTCGACCGCACCAAGCTGGGGATCACGATAGAACTGGACAACGGAATTCATCCGCGACTCCTGTGCCGACAAACTGAAATTGGAGTGCCTCGCCGCAGCGATGGGCGAGGATGCGCGTGTATCCCGGGACGTTCGGGGCGCTCAAGCTCTAGGAATACGGGATGACCATTCGCACGCGAACGGCGTCCGGAAGAGCTGCGAGTAAGATGCTGACCCGTGCCGCTGTCGATGGGCGGGGTAGCGGGACCTTCAGAAGCCGGTAAATTAACAACTTGAGCGCATTTTCACAACCAGTTCCCGGGCGCGGCTGATGCGCCGGGTGCGCAGGCGGGCTCCTTCGGCTGCGTCTCTCCGGGTGTTCTAAGCCTCGCCTGACTGGGTTACCCTTTGGCTCCCGCCAAGGAGGATCGCATGCACCCGGAGTTTCCACAGGAAGGGATCATCCACCTCAATCATGCCGCCGTGGGCCCCTGGCCCCGGCGCACCGAGGACGCGGTCTGCCGCTTCGCCCGGGAGAACGTGGCCCATGGCTCGCGTGACTACCTGCAGTGGCTGCAGCAAATCGACGCGACGCGGGAACTCGCACGGGCGTTGATCGGGGCGCCGTCCGCAGAGGACATTGCCTTCGTGAAGAACACGTCCGAGGCGCTGTCGATGGTGGCCTTCGGCCTGGACTGGCAGCCGGGCGACAATGTGGTGTTCCCGGCGCACGAGTTCCCGTCCAATCGTGTCGTCTGGCTGGCCGCCGCAGAGCGTTTCGGCATCGAGGCGCGCGAGGTCGCCATTGGCGAGGAACCGGAGCGCGACCTGCTGGCCGCATGTGATGCGCGGACCCGCCTGGTGGCCACCAGTGCTGTGCGCTACGACTCCGGGCTGCGGGTCGACATCCAGGCGCTGGGTGCGGAACTGCGCTCGCGGCGCATCCTGTTCTGTGTTGATGCGATCCAGCACCTGGGCGCCCTGCCCTTCGATGCCCCGGGTTGCCATGCCGACTTCGTGATGGCCGATGCCCACAAGTGGATGCTGGCGCCCGAGGGAATCGGGGTGTTCTACGTAAACCCGGAGATCCGCGAACGGCTGACGCTGCAGGAATATGGCTGGAACATGCTGGCGCATGCCGGCGATTTCTCGAACCCGGGGATCGAGCCCGCCACGAGTGCACGGCGTTTCGAACCGGGCAGTCCGAACATGCTCGGAATTCACGCCCTGCACGCCAGTCTCTCCCTTCTGCTGGAGATCGGGCTGGACAGCATCGACCACGAGATCCGCGAGCACTGGCTACATTTGGAAGAAGGCCTGCGTGCGCACGGCTGCCAAATCCTGACACCGCGCGGCCGGCGTGCCGGCATCCTGACGTTCCGACCGCCGGTGGATGACCTGGAAGCGCTATACGCGAGGCTTCAGGGGCGCGGCATCCTGTGTGCCATGCGAGGCGGCGGGATCCGCTTTGCGCCCCACTTCTACCTCACGCAGGCGCAGATTGACCAGGCGCTGGAAACTCTGGGCGAGGCCATCCGCGAGACCGGTGCCGCGAACGTGCGCTGACGGTTCCAGGCTCGTCGCGAAGGGGTGGCAAGCGGGTGTTCGTGCGCGATGCAAGGTCCCGACGCAGCGTCGGTCAAGACGGCACTTTCAGACGTCTAGAAGGTATGCGTCTTGCGGTCGGAGTTCAGCATGCCGCCCAGGTGTTCCTCGATGCGGCGGTGGGTCACACCCTTGTCCGACTTGTTGAACTGCACGCCGATGCCCCGCAGCCGGTTGCCCTGGGCGCGGGGCGGCGTAATCCAGACCACCGTGCAGGGGGTCGGAAGGCGATCCGAATCTTCCAGCAGGGACAGCAGCAGGAAGACCTGGTCTCCGAGCTTGTAGGCCTTGTCGGTCGGGATAAATAGACCGCCATTGGTCACGAACGGCATGTATGCCGCATACAGCGCGGGTTTTTCCTTGATTGCCAAGGTGAGCATGCCCTGCCCGGCCATAGACCCTCCGTGTGACCTGAAATCGTACTGGGTCTGGCAGTATCGCCCATCGCACCGATACCGCGCCACCCCGACTGTACTCGTGGCAAGTGACGCCTTACTGCTCGAGGAAGCTCAATGCGATGTCTTCCATGCGCAGCTGCGGGTTAAGCTGGCGCGAGGCCTGGCGTTGCCAGCCGAGCGCTTGACTCGACAGTTCAGCCAGCCGCCGCGGCCCCATGCGCCGGGCGAAGTCCTCGATTAGATCGCGCGGGAACTGCCGGCCAAACGCATCCGGCTCGCCGTTGACGAGCAGGCGCTGGGCCGCAACCAGCAGAGCCTGGATTCGCGGGATCAGGGATTCCGGCAGGCTGCGTTGCATGGCACTGGCCATCGGTGTCACCCCGGGGCGACGCAGTAGCAGGGTCAGGGCCTCGCGGTCCTGTTCCCAGCGCGCCATACGGTCGGGGTCGGTCAGGATCTCGCGGGCGGCCAGCGGACGCCCGAGACTGGCGGCATAGGCCTCGTCCACTGCCGCAGGGTCATCGGCGGCCCCGCGCAACCAGTCCGTTGCTTCGGCAGGCCCCGGCGTGGCGATTTCGACCATCTGGCAGCGGCTGCGGATGGTCGCTGGCAGGCGCGCCGGCTGAGCTGCCTCGAGAATCAGCATGGCCCTGGGCGGGGGTTCCTCCAGGGTCTTCAGCAGCGCATTCGCCGCGTTCGTGTTCAGGGCATCGGCCGGGCGGATGATCACGCTGCGCAGCCCGCCCGAACCGGACAGCGAGAGAAACTCGATCGCCTCGCGGGCCGCCGCGATCAGGATTTCCTTGCCCGCCTCCTCCGGCTCCAGCGTCATCACCTCGGGGTGTACACCACCAAGGAAGCTGCGACAGCCGTTGCATTCGCCGCACGGCGGCTCGGTGCCCGTCGCGCGCTGGCACAGCAGGGCCTGGACCAGCGCCCGCGTCAGCAGTGCCTTGCCAACGCCCGGAGCGCCATGGACCAGTAGACCGCTGGGCAGGCGCCCTTCGCGCCCGCGCCGCGCCAGCGCCTCCCACGGCTTTTGCAGCCAGGGCGGCAGCATATCGTCGGTGACTGGCGCAGCCATGGCCCCCTTAACCCTCCAGCGCGTGCAACGGCAGGCGCTCGCGCACGCCCGCGAGGATGCGCTCGGCTACCGTGTCCGGGTCCGCGGATGCATCCACGACCAGATAGCGTCCCGGCGCTCGCTTGGCGCGTTCCCGATACGCCTGGCGTGCGCGCTCGAAGAAGTCCAGCGCCTCGCGTTCGATGCGGTCTCGCCGGCCGCGCTGGACGGCGCGATCAAGCCCGGTCTCTGGGTCGATGTCCAGCAGGATTACCAGATCCGGGCGGAGATCGCCCTGCAGCCAGTCCTCCAGCTGCGCGATCCGCTGGGAGCCGAGTCCCCGCCCGGCCCCCTGGTAGGCAAACGAGGCATCGGTAAAGCGGTCGCTAAGCACCCAATCGCCGGCCTGCAGAGCCGGCCGAATCACCTCGTGCAGGTGCTGGGCCCGCGCGGCGAACATCAGCAGCAGCTCGGACTCGGCACACATGCCCGGCAGATCGGGGTCCAGCAGCAGGCCGCGCAGGCGTTCGCCGAGCGCGGTCCCGCCCGGCTCCCGAGTGTTGCGCACCGGATGTCCGGCAGCGCGCAGCGCGGTGTCCAGACGCTCGATCTGGGTGGTCTTGCCCGAGCCCTCGATGCCTTCGAGGACCAGGAAATGGCCGGGATGGGGCGAGCGTTCCATGTGCAGGGCGTCTCCAGTTACCGGTTGCGTATGCCGTAGCGGCTGCCATCCCCGCCCAGCTGGTAGCGGATCACGGCCTCGCGATGTTCACGATAGGTCTCGGAGAAATGATGACTGCCGTCGCCGCGCGAGACGAAGAACAGGTCATTGGTTTCGGCCGGACGTGCCGCCGCCTGCAAGGCCGCGCGCCCCGGCAGGGCGATGGGCGTTGGCGGGAGCCCGGCACGGGTGTAGGTGTTGTAGGGATGATCGCGGTCCAGTTCGGCGCGCGTCAGGCGTTGTACGCCGGGCTCCTGCGCGTACAGCAGGGTGGGATCGGTCTGCAGGCGCATGCCGCGCTTGAGTCGGTTCACGAACACCCCGGCCACCCGTTCACGCTCGTCCCCGCGCCCGGTCTCGCGTTCGATGATGGAGGCAAGGATCAGCAGTTCATAGGGCGAACTCACCGGGTGGTCCTCGATGCGGTCCTCCCAGGCGCGGTCCAGGTGCAGGCGCATCGCCTGGTGGGCGCGTTGCAGCACCGTCAGGGCCTCGGTTCCGGAGCCGAAGAAATAGGTGTCCGGCAGGAACCATCCCTCCGGGTGTCCCAGGTCCTCGAGCCCCAGTGCCTCCAGCAGGTTGTCGACCCCGACCGATTCCGCGGGCCCGATGAGTTCCGGGTGCTCGCGCAGCGCGGCCAGCGCCTGGCGGATGGTCCAGCCCTCCGGGAACGTGAGGCGATGCTGTACCACCTCGCCGCGAGCCATCGCATGGATCAGTTCGCGCGGGGTCATGCCCGGCGTCACGGCGTATTCTCCTGCCTGGAGACGCGGCGCGATGCCCTGACGCCGTCCATAGGCCTCGAGCACCCAGGCAGAATCCACCCAGCCGCGTTCGGCAAAGGTCCTGCTCACCGAACGCAACCCCTGCCCCGGTTCCAACTGAAAGCGTTCCGAGGCGTCCAGCGCCATCGGCGTATCCAGCTGCGCCTGGTAGTGTTCGCTAAGCCACCAGGCGGCGCCCAGGGCCAGAACGACCAGGAGCGCCAGGACAGCGAGGCTAATCCGCTTCATGCAATGCAATTCCCATTGAATACAGCGGATCATCCTGCCACGCAGGCCCCCGCTTGTCCCCTTCGGACAGCACGGCCGGGGTCATCCCGATACGCGCGTTGCTGACATAGAGCGCATCGGCTCTCTCGATACGCGCGGGGTCCGGGTACGCCTCGCTCACCTCGAACCCGAACCGTTCGGCATGCTCGAGGACCCAGGCGCGTCGCGTACCGGCGATCCCGGACTGATCCACCGGCGGGGTGAGCAAGATACGCCCTTCGCGCAGCCAGAGATTCCCCTGCGTGGCGCTGACCACGCGCCCCAGCGCATCGTGGAGGATTGCCTCGTCCCAGCCCGGTTGCCAGCTGCGCCGGGCCATCACATGCTCGAGGCGACTGGTGTGCTTGAGGCCCGCGAGCGCCGGGTTTACGCCGATCGGCACTATGGCCCAACCCAGGCTTAGGGATTCGCGTTCAGTGGGGGCGGCGTCGTCCAGCGCCGGACCGGCACTGACGATCCGAGTCAGTACCGGTGCCGCAGGCGGCGCGTAGCCCCGTGGCCCCTCACCCCGGGTCACCGTCAGGCGCACCATGCAGGCTGGCAGGGTCGCCACTCGGGCAATCTCGTCCAGCACCTCGGTCTCGCCGAGTTGCGGAAACCCGAGTTGCTCCAGCCCGCGCGTCAGGCGGGCCCAGTGGTAGGGCCATAGCTGTGGTCGGCCCTGTCGCACCCGTAGCGTCTCGAACAGGCCGTCGCCCAGGAGTAGCCCGCGATCCAATGGCGATACCCGCCCCTCGCGCTCGCCGTTCACCAGGATCATGGGCTCTTCTCCCCCGCCCCCTGCAGCGCCTCCAGCAGGCCGCGTGCCTTGTGCCGGGTCTCCTCCAGCTCGCGCTCGGGATCGGAGTCCGCGACGATGCCCGCCCCCGCCCGAAACCGCAGTTCGTTCCCCCGAACGACGAGGGTCCGGATCAGGATATTGGTATCCATGCGGCCGTGGCGGCTGACGTACCCGCAGCCTCCGGTATAGGCCCCACGCGGGGCCTGTTGTTCCAGTTCCTGGATGATCTGCATGCTGCGGATCTTCGGGCAGCCGGTGATGGTGCCGCCCGGAAAGACCGCGCGCAGGATGTCGGCCGTGGTGGTGCCCGGGCGCAGGCGCCCGACAATGCTGGAGACGATGTGATGCACCCGGCGATAGCTCTCGATGGTCATCAGCTCCGCCACGCGCACGCTACCGATCTCGGCCACCCGCCCGACATCATTGCGTTCCAGATCCACGAGCATGACATGCTCGGCGCGTTCCTTGATGTTGAACGTCAACTCACTGAAAAGACGCCGGTCTTCTTCCGCATCCGGATCGCGGCGACGGGTCCCCGCAATCGGCCGGGTCTCGACCATGGCGTTTTCGACCGACACCAGCCGTTCAGGCGAGGAACTGATCACGTGAGCACCGGGGAGTTGCAGCCACGCGGCAAACGGCGCGGCATTGGCCTCGCGCAGGCGGGTGTACAGCCCCGCCGGATCCAGCGGCTGCGCGGCGGTGGCACGCCATTCGCGGGACAGATTGACCTGAAAGGTGTCGCCGGCCCGGATGTACTCGAGGCCCTTCATCACTGCGTCGCGATAGCGCTGGGCGTCCTCCTCCTGAAGGGCCAGGGCGGGCAGCGGCTCGGATGCGGGACTCGGCTGGCCCCGGACTGTCGCGCAGTCCGACTCCACCCGCTCCAAACGCGCGTAATCGCCTGCCTCGTCGACGAACCAGGTCGTCCCCTCGTGGTGATCGTGGACCAGTGCCGCCGGGAAATAGGTCACCAGGGCATCCGGCAGCCAGGGGTCCGAGCGGCAATCACCCAGGGCCGGCTCCATGCGCCAGGCCAGTTCGTACCCGGCGTACAGGAACCATCCCCCGAGGAACGGGAGGTGGGCATATGCGGCGTCTTCGGGGTCGAGTGGTGGTGTGCTCGAGAGATCCTGATCCAGCACGCCCAGCACGTCCTCTCCGGCCGCACTGGACAACGTGCGGCCGGGGAAGGCGAACAGGATGGAAAAACGAGCCGGAGCCTGCCCGATCAGTGCCGACTCCAGCAGGTGGGGATAGCGCTCTGGGAATCGCCGCGCCAGGGCCGCAAAGTCGACCCCGGCGGCCAGTTCATGGACCGCCATGGCGGCGCCGCAACGTCAGATGCTGCGGAACACCAGGGTGCCGTTGGTGCCCCCGAAACCGAAGGAGTTCGACAGGCCGACCTTGGTCTTCATTTCGCGGGCCTCGTTGGCCACGTAGTTCAGGTCGCACCCTTCGCTCGGGTTTTCCAGGTTGATGGTCGGCGGTGACACCTGATCGCGCAGCGCCAGGGCGGTAAACACGCCCTCGATCCCGCCGGCGGCACCCAGCAGGTGGCCGGTCATCGACTTGGTGGAGTTGACCATGAGCTTGTAGGCGTGATCGCCGAATGCCTTCTTCAGGCCCTGGGTTTCCGCCAGGTCACCTGCGGGGGTCGAGGTCCCGTGAGCGTTGATGTACCCAACCTCTTCCGGATTCACACCGGCATCTTTCAGGGCACGATGCATGCACTTGGCGGCACCGGAACCATCCTGGACCGGCTGCGTCATGTGGTGCGCATCCGCATTCCAGGCGAAGCCGGCCACTTCGCAGTAGATGTGGGCCCCGCGGGCCTTCGCGTGCTCGTACTCCTCGAGCATCATTACACCGGCGCCATCGCTCAGCACAAAGCCATCGCGGTCCTTGTCCCAGGGACGCGAGGCGCGTTCCGGGTCGTCATTGCGAGTGGACAGCGCGCGGGCGGCGGCAAAGCCGCCAATGCCCAGTGGCGTGGTGGCCATCTCGGCCCCGCCGGCGACCATGGCATCGGCGTCCCCATAGGCGATCATACGAGCGGCGTCGCCGATGTTGTGGGTACCGGTGGCGCAGGCCGAGACGATGGAGATGTTCGGACCCTGCAGGTTGCGCATGATGGACAGGTTCCCCGCCACCATGTTGATGATCGCACTGGGCACGAAGAACGGGGAGATCTTGCGCGCCCCGCCCTTCAGGTACGCGCCGTAGGAGCGTTCGATATAGGGCAGCCCGCCGATCCCGGAGCCAATGGCCACCCCGATCCGCTCGGCGTTCTCCTCGGTGACTTCCAAACCGGAGTCATCCAGGGCCTGAAGCCCCGCCGCGATCCCGTAAAGGACGAAGGTGTCCATCTTCTTCTGGTCTTTCGGCGGGACGTAGTCATTGGCTTCGAAGTCCCGGACCGCGCCGGAGATCTTCACCGGCATGTCCGATGCATCGAAGACATCGATGGGGGAAATGCCGCTCTTGCCGGCCTTGATGTTGCTCCAGGCCTTGTCGATAGTGGATCCGACCGGGGAGACGATCCCCAGTCCGGTAATCACGACACGTCGCTTAGCCAATGTGTTCTCCTCGAAAGACTGAAATTACGCGCTCAGCGCAACGACGAAGGGCCGCCCTGCGCGCAGGAAGGCCCGTTCGCGTCGTCCTGATCGGCGCCCGGAGGCGTCGAATCAGTCCTTCATGTGCTCGTTGATGTAATCGATCGCCTGCTGCACGGTGGTGATCTTTTCCGCCTGCTCGTCGGGGATTTCGGTTTCGAATTCCTCCTCGAGCGCCATGACGAGTTCCACCGTGTCCAGCGAATCCGCACCCAGGTCGTCGACGAAGCCGGCCGCGTTGGTCACGTCCTCTTCCTTGACACCCAGCTGCTCGACAACGATTTTCTTGACGCGTTCTTCAATGCTACTCATGGTTCAGAAATCCCCTTCAGTGTGAGGCGGCTTCGTTGAAAGGTCCGCCATTCTAGAGAAAAGCCCCGCCGCGATCTAGCGATCCGCGCAGCGGGCCGTGCGGGCGGCCTGCAGCCGACCCGTCGTGATCAGTGCATGAACATCCCGCCGTTCACATGCAGGGTCTCGCCGGTGATGTACCCGGCCTCCTCGGAGGCCAGGAAACCGACGGCCGCGGCGATCTCTTCCGGCGCCCCCAGGCGCCCCAGCGGAATCTGTCCGAGCAGGGCCTGTTTGGTGTCATCGCCCAGTTCCCGGGTCATGTCAGTATCGATGAAACCCGGTGCGACCGTGTTCACGGTGATACTGCGGCTGCCGACCTCGCGCGCCAGGGAGCGAGCAAATCCCGCAAGGCCGGCTTTTGCGGCGGCGTAGTTGGTCTGCCCGGCGTTTCCGGTGGAGCCCACGACCGAACCAACCAGGATGATGCGGCCGCGGCGCAGTTTCATCATGCCTTTCAGCAGGCGCTGTGTCAGGCGCACGGCAGCGGACAGGTTGGTGTCGAGGACCGCGTCCCATTCCGCGTCCTTCATGCGCATGAACAGGTTGTCGCGGGTAATGCCGGCATTGTTGACCAGCACCTCGATCGGACCCTCCTGTTCCTGGATCGCCTGCAGGCCGGTCGCGACGGAGTCCGCGTCGGTAACGTCCATCGCAATGCCGCGCCCGCCCCATTGCTTCAGGGTTTCGGTGATCCGCTCGGCGCCGGACGCACTGGTCGCGGTACCCACCACCTGCAGGCCCTGCTCCGCCAGACGGCGGGCAATGGCCGCGCCAATTCCGCGGCTTGCACCGGTTACAAGGGCTACACGTTTGCTGTCGGACATGGTTGTGCCTTTACTTCAAATGAGAGGAAGCCGCCGTCGCGATCGGTCGATCAGCCTGCGGCCAGACGTTCGAGCGTGACCTTCAGGGTATCGCGGTCGGCGACATCGAACAGCTCCAGTTCGCGGTCGATGCGTTTGCCAAGACCGGTCAGGACGCGTCCCGGCCCGCATTCAACCTGAACCGCCACGCCCTGCCCGCGCAAGCCGCGAATGGTCTCGACCCAGCGCACCGGGCGATACAGCTGCGCGGCCAGATTTTCCTTGATGGCCGCGGCGGCATCGGTCGGCGCGGCAGTCACATTCTGCCAGACCGGGATTGTGGGGGACTGAAAGCTGGTGCCGTCCAGGGCCGCCTGCAGGCGTTCCGCGGCCGGGCGCATTAGTGCGCAATGCGACGGGACCGAGACCGGCAGCTTCAGAGCGCGCTTCGCACCAGCATCCTTGGCGGCGCTTACGGCCCGATCCACCGCAGTGGCATTGCCCGCAATCACGACCTGCCCCGGCGCGTTCAGATTGACCGCCTCCAGGATCTCGCCTCCGGCATGCTCGAGGCAAAGCGCGTGTACCGCGGCATCGTCGAGCCCAAGGATGGCCGCCATCGCGCCTTCACCTTCCGGCACCGCAGCCTGCATGGCCCGGGCGCGCTCGGCGACCAGGCGTACTGCATCCGGGAAGCGCAGGACGCCGGCGGCGACCAGGGCGCTGTATTCGCCCAGGCTATGGCCCGCGACGGCCTGCGGGCGGGCGTCCGTTTGTTCGGTCAGGAGGCGCCAAGTGGCGACCCCGGCAGCCAGCATCACCGGTTGTGTCCACTCGGTCTGGTTGAGTTGTTCCACCGGACCATGCTGGCAAAGGCTCCAGAGATCCGCGTCGAGGCAATCCGACGCTTCCTGAAAGGTGTCGCGGACAATGGCGTGGTCATCGCCCAGATCGGCCAGCATGCCGGTGGACTGGGACCCTTGCCCCGGAAATACGGCGGCCCAAGAAGTTGTCATTCGTTACAGATCTCGCGCGTGAAAGCGCGCGTAGTGTAGGCGGTCACGTACACCCCGGCAAACGCCGCCCATCCGCAGGGACCGGTTCTGGTCCGTCGCCGGGGCTGCTATGTCCCCCCGAAAGCCGCCACGTGACTTGTGTTCCGCCGGTGCATCCGGATAATGTCGCACCTTGATTCAATACGAGAGGGACCGTATGGCGAAGGAAGACGAAATCGAGCTGGAGGGCACTGTAGTCGAAACGCTCCCCAACACCACCTTCCGGGTGGAGCTCGAAAACGGGCACACGATCACGGCGCACATCTCCGGAAAAATGCGCAAGCATTACATCCGGATCCTGCGCGGTGACAAGGTGATCGTGCAGATGACGCCCTATGACCTGACCAAGGGTCGTATCGTCTACCGCAACAAGTAAGTTCCCTCTCCAACGAAGAAGCCCCGGCCGGACCGGGGCTTCTTCGTTTGCGGGCCCTCCCGGGCCCGGTAGCGTTGATCGGCGAGCTGCGTCAGGACGGCACCGCGGTTTCCTGGATGTCCAGCTCCAGACCGGCCTCGCCCAATCGGACCACCACTTCGCCACCGTGGGCCAGTCGCCCGAACAGCAGCTCGTCGGCCAGCGGCTTTTTGATGTACTCCTGCAACGTACGCGCCATCGGGCGCGCGCCCATCTTGACGTCGTAGCCGTGCTCGGCCAGCCAGGCACGCGCCTCCGGCTCGACCGTCATATGCACCTTCTTCTCGTCGAGCTGGGCTTGCAGCTGGATCAGGAACTTGTCGACCACGCTGAGGATAGTGGCCTCGTCCAGCGGCCCGAACTGAATCGTGGCATCCAGGCGGTTGCGGAACTCCGGCGTGAAGGTGCGCTTGATCGCTTCCATCGCATCGCTGGAATGATCCTGTTTGGTAAAGCCCATCGATGGACGACTGGCCTGCTCGGCCCCCGCGTTGGTGGTCATCACCAGGATCACGTTGCGGAAGTCGACCTCGCGCCCATTGGCATCGGTCAGCGTGCCGTGATCCATCACCTGAAGCAGCACATTGAACACGTCCGGGTGGGCCTTCTCGATCTCGTCCAGCAGCAGCACCGAATGCGGATGCTTGAGGATGGCATCGGTCAGCAACCCTCCCTGTTCGTAGCCCACATAGCCCGGCGGCGCCCCGATCAGGCGAGATACGGTATGCCGCTCCATATACTCGGACATGTCGAAGCGGGCCAGATGGATGCCCATCTGCTGCGCCAGTTGGCGCGTGACCTCGGTCTTGCCGACACCGGTCGGCCCGGCAAACAGGAACGAGCCGATCGGCTTGTCCATGTCGCCCAGCCCGGAGCGGGCCATCTTGATCGCGGTGGATAACGTCCCGATGGCCTCGTCCTGTCCGAAGACGGTCATCTTCAGGTTGCGATCGAGGTGGCGCAGGGTCTCCTTGTCGGAACTGGAGACGGACTTCGGCGGGATGCGCGCGATCTTGGCCACGATCGTCTCGATGTCCTGTACGCCGATGGTCTTCTTGCGCTGGCTGACCGGCTGCAACTGCCGGCTGGCCCCGGCCTCGTCGATCAGGTCGATGGCCTTGTCCGGCAGGAAGCGGTCGGTGATGTAGCGATCGGCCAGTTCCGCCGCCGCACGCAGGGCCGGCTTGGTGAAGCGCACGTTGTGGTGCGTCTCGAAGCGGGACTTCAGGCCGCGCAGGATCTGCTCGGTCTCGTCCACCGTCGGCTCCGGCACCTCGATCTTCTGGAAGCGCCGCGCCAGGGCCCGGTCCTTCTCGAAGATGCCGCGATATTCCTGATAGGTGGTGGACCCGATGCACTTCAGTTCGCCCGAGGCGAGCATCGGCTTGATCAGGTTGGAGGCGTCCATCACCCCGCCGGAGGCCGCGCCGGCCCCGATGATGGTATGGATTTCGTCGATGAACAGCACCGCGCCCGGCTCTTTCTTGAGCTGGGCGAGCACGCCTTTCAGACGCTTCTCGAAGTCACCGCGGTACTTTGTGCCGGCGACCAGCGCGCCCAGATCCAGCGAATAGACGGTGGCAGACGCGATCGCGTCCGGTACCTGTTCATCGACGATGCGGCGCGCCAGACCCTCGGCGATCGCGGTCTTGCCCACGCCGGCCTCGCCCACCAGCAATGGGTTGTTCTTGCGGCGGCGGCAGAGGATCTGGATGGTGCGTTCGATCTCGTGATCGCGCCCGATCAGCGGGTCGATCTCGTCCTTGCGCGCCTTGTCGTTCAGGTTGGCGGCGTAGAGCTGCAGCGCGTTGGTCTTTTCTTCGCGCTCACCCTCCACCGGCTCAGCCTGGGACTCGCCCGGGTTGGGCTGGGCCCCGAGTTCGTCTTCCCCGACCTTGGAGATGCCGTGGGAGATGAAATTCACGACGTCCAGACGCGAGATGTTCTGCTGACCCAGCACGTACAGGGCCTGGCTGTCCTGCTCTCCGAACAGGGCCACCAGCACGTTGGCGCCGGAGACCTCCTTGCGCCCGCTGGATTGCACATGGAATACCGCCCGCTGCAGCACTCGCTGGAAGCCCAGGGTTGGCTGGGTCTCGCGCGAATCGCTCGGCGGGATGCGCGGCGTGTTTTCGTCAATATAGGCCGCAAGCTCGTCGCGGATGCGATCGAGATCGCCCCCGCAGGCCCGCAGCACCGTGGCAGCGCTGGGGTTTTGCGCCAGCGCCATCAGCAGATGCTCAACCGTCACGAACTCGTGACGCTTTTCGCGGGCCTCCTTGAAGACCATGTTCAGGCTGAATTCGAGTTCCTTGTCGAGCATGGGAGTCAGACCTCCTCCATCGAGCAAAGCAGTGGGTGCTGATGACTGCGGGCATAGTCGTTCACCTGCGCCACCTTGGTCTCGGCCACATCCCGGGTAAAGATGCCGCATACGCCTTTGCCACGCGTATGCACGTGCAACATGACCCGGGTGGCCTTCTCGCGATCCATGCTGAAGAAGGTCTCCAGTACTTCGATCACGAACTCCATCGGCGTGAAATCGTCGTTGAGCAACACCACCTTGTACTGTCGCGGTGGCTTGAGCTCCGGCCTCGATTCTTCGACCGTTACCGAGTCGTCTCGATCGGGGGATTGGGGCTTGTCATTACTCATCGGTCGAAATTACGCCTTCAGCGGTTACTCGTTTGTTAGTCGTCATCCTCGATTGGTTCCGGGTTCAGGCCAAGTGCCCTTACGGACACTCCGACCACCCGACCCTCACATGTGCTTGATCATCGCCTCGCCGAAGGCCGAGCAGTCGATCGGCTCGACGCCATCCATCTGCCGCGCAAAGTCGTAGGTGACCTCGCCGGCACTGATCGCTCCACCCATGCCCTTGACCACCAGGTCTGCCGCTTCCGACCAGCCCAGGTGCCGCAGCATCATCTCGGCAGACAGGATCAGCGACCCCGGGTTCACCTTGTCCTGACCGGCATACTTGGGCGCCGTGCCGTGCGTGGCCTCGAACATCGCCGTGCTGTCGGACAGGTTCGCCCCCGGCGCGATGCCGATACCACCCACCTGGGCCGCGAGGGCGTCGGAGATGTAGTCGCCGTTCAGGTTCAGGGTCGCGATCACCGAGTAGTCCTCCGGGCGCAGCAGGATCTGCTGCAGGAAGGCGTCGGCGATCACATCCTTGATCACGATGTCACGCCCGGTCTTCGGGTTCTTGAAGGTCTGCCACGGACCGCCGTCCAGATCCTTCGCGCCGAATTCCTCGCGTGCCAGCTCGTAGCCCCAGGCCTTGAAGGAACCTTCGGTGAATTTCATGATGTTGCCCTTGTGCACCAGGGTCACCGACGGGCGATCGTTATCGATCGCGTATTCGATGGCCTTGCGCACCAGGCGCTTGGTGCCTTCGCTGGAGACCGGCTTCACACCGATCCCGGCGGTCTCCGGGAAGCGGATCTGGGTGACACCCATCTCGTCCTGCAGGAAGTCGATGACCTTCTTGACCTCCGGGGTCCCCGACTCGAACTCGATCCCGGCGTAGATGTCCTCGGAGTTCTCGCGAAAGATCACCATGTCGGTCTTCTCCGGCTCCTTCAGCGGGCTCGGGGTGCCGTCGTAATAGCGCACCGGGCGCAGACAGACATACAGATCCAGCTTCTGACGCAGGGCCACATTCAGGGAGCGGAAGCCGCCACCCACCGGGGTGGTCAGCGGACCCTTGATCGACACGCGATAGTCCTTCACCGCCTCCAGGGTCTCGTCAGGCAGCCCGGAGTCGTCATCGTAGACCTGCGTCGCCTTCTCGCCGGCGTAAACCTCCATCCACTCGATGGCCTTCTTGCCGCCGTAGGCCTTTTCCACCGCCGCATCGGTCACCCGGCGCATCACCGGGGTGATGTCCACACCGATCCCGTCACCTTCGATGTAGGGGATCACCGGATGATCCGGCACCTGCAGCTTCCCCTGGTCGTCGACGGTGATGCGTTCGCCCTTCTCCGGGACCTGAATGTGCTGATAGGCCATGCCAACTCCTTGTGCGGATCTCGTAGATGAATCGTTAATCACGTATGACCTGATTATACATGCCGGGCCGGGTTTTCCGGTGACCGAACCAGTGCGCCATTGCGCGTTCCCGTATGGCAGCCCGACCGGCAGCCTGCGTTATCATCCGTGGCATGACCGACCGCCTCCCCTGTCATATCACCGTGGCCGCCGTAATCGAGCGCGAGGGCCGTTTCCTGTTCGTCGAGGAGACCGACGCCGGCCGCCGGGTGCTGAACCAGCCCGCAGGCCACCTGGATGCCGGCGAGGACCTGATCGGGGCCGTGATCCGCGAGGTCCGCGAGGAAACCTGCCTGGAATTCGTGCCCGAGGCGGCCCTCGGCTGCGACTTGCTGCAAGTGGCCAGCGGCGCCGTGATCCTGCGCGTGACCTTCTGCGGCCCGGTGACACCGGTTCAATCCCCTGCCCCCCGCGACCCGGCGATTCATGCCCTGCACTGGCTGGCGCCCGAACAGGCCGAGGGTGACTGGCCGTTGCGCAGTCTGCTGGTGATGCGCAGCATCCGCCGGTATCAGGACGGCTTGCGGCTGCCGCTCGCGGCGGTGGGCGATCTGGTTCGGGCGCCGGGCGCATGATGCGCGGCGAGCGCGTCATCGTCGGATTGTCCGGTGGGGTCGATTCCGCTGTCGCGGCCAGCCGCCTGCTGGAGGCCGGCTATCGCGTCGAAGGCCTGTTCATGAAGAACTGGGAAGATGACGACGACGCCGAGTACTGCGCCGCCGAGGCCGACTATGCCATGGCCCGTGAGGTGGCGGACTGCCTGGAAATCCCGCTGCACAAGGCGAACTTTTCCGAGGACTACCGCCAGCGCGTTTTCGCGCAATTCCTGCATGAGTACGAGGCCGGGCGCACCCCGAACCCCGACATCCTCTGCAACCGCGAGATCAAGTTCCGCTCGTTCCTCGATCATGCCCGGGATCTCGGGGCGCGCTGGATTGCCACCGGTCACTACGCCCGGGTGCGCCATCACGCGCACTACAGTGAGCTGTGCCAGGCGGCCGATGCCAACAAGGACCAGACCTACTTCCTGCATACCCTGACCCAGGAGCAACTGCGCCCCGCCCTGTTCCCGCTCGGAGACATTCCCAAGCATCAGGTCCGCGAACGCGCCCGGGAACTGGGTCTGCCGAACCATGCGCGCAAGGATTCCACCGGGATCTGCTTCATTGGCGAGCGACGCTTCCGTGACTTCCTCGCCCAGTACCTGAAAGCGCCCGAGGGAGCGATGCGCACCCCGGAAGGCCAGGTGGTCGGTCGCCACCAGGGTCTGATGTTCTACACCCTCGGTCAGCGCCAGGGCCTGGGGATCGGCGGGGTCGACGGCTTTGCCGAAGCCCCGTGGTATGTCGTCGACAAGGACCTGGACAGCAACACCCTGGTGGTCGCCCAGGATCCGCAGCACCCGCTATTGATGAGCCCGTCACTGACGACCGAGGTGGTGCACTGGATCCACGATGTACCGGTCCCCGGTGAGCCGCTGCAGGCCCGGTTACGCCATCGCCAGCCCTTGCAGGAATGCCGGGTGCAGGCGCTGGACACGGCCGGCGCCACCGTGGTCTTCGACACACCCCAACGCGCGGCGACGCCGGGGCAGTCCATCGCCTTCTACCGTGGCGATGTCTGCCTGGGCGGGGCGGTGATTGCCACACGAACCACGAATGCGCCGTGAGTCTGCCAGGCCACTTCCGGTATAGTGGCCGCTGCCCGGCGACCCGACTCCGACCCACCCAAGGAACCGACTGGTTTGGACCGCTCCGATCACAACCGCACCCTGGCGCTGGCCGCCCTCTTCCAGTGCGCGAGCCTGGTCAAGGATCTGGCCTGGCGCGGGAGCTGCGACGACTACGAATTCGAGGTCCTGGTCGGGAGCCTGTTCGCCTTCGACGCGGACACCCCGGAAGCGGTCTATCGCGAGGCGGTCAGCCTGCGCAGTGGCCTGGAGCGTATCGAGAGCCAGCTGCAAAATGGCAGCAAGCCACCGGACATGGAGATCACCCGCTACGCCATCGGGCTGATCTTCCTCGAGCGCAAGCTGCAAAGGCGCGACGACATGCTGCAGAAGCTGACCGACGGCCTGCAGGGCGCCCAGCGCCAGATCGACTACTTCCACATTACCCACGAAAGCGTGATTGCCCGGCTGGCCGAGATCTACAAGGAGACCATCTCCGAGCTTGGCCCGCGCATCATCGTGCAGGGCGAACAGAACAACCTCTCCAATCCCGACACCGCCGCGCGCATCCGTGCGTTGCTGCTGGCCGGGATCCGCGCGGCGGTCCTCTGGCGCCAGGCCGGTGGATCGCGCTGGAAATTGCTTTTCGGCCGCAAGCGGCTGATTCGCGAAGCGCATGACATCCTCAATCGACTCAATACCTGAACGCGGAAGACGCACATGAGCCACGCTGACCCCAAGAACACCCGGACCCTCACCGCTGGCGGCCGCGAATGCCGCTACGTGCCGATCACCGACGACGCCCGGGCGACCGACCTGCCGTTTGCGCTGAAGGTGCTGCTGGAAAACCTGCTGCGCTTCGAGGACGAGCGCACGGTGCGCCGCGCCGACATCGAGGCCTTGCTGGACTGGGATCCGAAGGCCGAACCGACCCAGGAGATCGCGTTCCGTCCGGCGCGCGTGCTGCTGCAGGACTTCACCGGCGTGCCGGCGGTCGTCGACCTCGCCGCGATGCGCGATGCGATGGAGGCCCTGGGCGGCGATCCGAAAAAGATCACCCCGCTGCAGCCGGCCGAGCTGGTCATCGACCACTCCGTGCAGGTGGACGCCCACGGCAACGCCAACGCGATGAACCTGAACGCGGAGCTCGAATACTCGCGTAACCGCGAGCGCTACAGCTTCCTCAAGTGGGGCCAGCAGGCGTTCGACACCTTCAAGGTGGTGCCGCCGGACACCGGCATCGTCCACCAGGTAAACCTCGAGTACCTGGCGCGCACGGTGTTCGTGGACGAGCAGGCCGAGGGTGGCTGCATGGCCTACCCCGACACCCTGGTCGGGACCGATTCCCACACCACCATGATCAACGGCTTGGGCGTGCTCGGCTGGGGCGTGGGTGGCATCGAGGCCGAGGCCGCAATGCTCGGCCAGCCGATCTCCATGCTGATCCCGCAGGTCGTGGGCTTCCGTCTGACCGGCAAGCTGGCCGAGGGCGCGACCGCGACCGACCTGGTGCTGGTGATCGTCGAGACGTTGCGCAAGAAGGGCGTGGTCGGCAAGTTCGTCGAGTTCTTCGGCGACGGCCTGGCCGATCTGCCGCTGGCCGATCGCGCCACCATCGCCAACATGGCGCCGGAATATGGCGCCACCTGCGGCATCTTCCCGATCGATGACGAGACCCTGACCTACCTCCGCCTGACCGGGCGCGACGCCCAGCACATCGAGTTCATCGAGGCCTACGCGAAGGCCCAGGGCCTGTGGCGCAACGACAACGCCCCGATCGCCCGCTACAGCGACATGTTCGAACTGGATCTGTCCACCGTGGAGCCGAGCCTGGCCGGGCCCAAGCGCCCACAGGACCGCATCCCGCTGAGCCAGGCCGGCGCGACCATCAGCCGTCACCTCGACACCATGCTGAAGGAGCGCGCCAGCGGCGCCGACGAGCCGGACGACGCCGAGCGCTTCGCGGCCGAGGGCGGGCACACCGCGGTGGGCGTGGAGCATCAGGCGGAGGAGCCCCACCACACCGCCATCGAGATGGACGGCGAGACCTTCACCCTGGATCACGGCGACATCGTGATCGCGGCGATCACCTCCTGCACCAACACCTCCAACCCGTCGGTGATGCTGGGCGCAGGCCTGGTCGCGCGCAAGGCGCGCGAGGCCGGGCTGCAAGTGAAGCCCTGGGTCAAGACCTCCCTGGCCCCCGGATCCCGCGTGGTAACCGATTACCTGGAGAAGTCCGGGCTGTTGACCGATCTGGAGTTTCTCGGTTTCCACGTGGTGGGCTATGGCTGCACCACCTGCATCGGGAACTCCGGCCCGCTGCCGGAGCCCATCTCCGAGGCCATCATCAAGGACGACTTGATCGTCAGTTCGGTGCTCTCTGGCAACCGCAACTTCGAAGGGCGGATCCACTCCGAGGTGCAGATGAACTTCCTGGCCTCGCCGCCGTTGGTGGTCGCCTACGCCCTGGCCGGACGCAGCAACATCGACCTGTACAGCGACCCGATCGGGGAGAATGAACAGGGCGAGCCGGTCTACCTGAAGGATATCTGGCCGACCACGCAAGAAGTGCGCGAGGCGGTCGCCAGCCACGTCGGCGCCAGCAGCTTTACCAGCGCCTATGGTGACCTCTATTCCGGCGAGGAACGCTGGCGCAACCTGGAGGCCCCGCAGGGTCAGCGCTTCGACTGGCAGGAGGATTCCACCTACGTGCGCAACCCGCCCTACTTCGAGGGCATGAGCATGACGCCTACGCCCTGGACCGATGTCCAGGGCGCGCGCGTCCTCGCGCTGCTGGGCGACTCGGTCACCACCGACCACATCTCCCCGGCCGGCTCCATCGCCAAGGACAGCCCGGCCGGTCGCTACCTGGAGTCCCAGGGCGTGAAGCCGGCCGACTTCAACTCCTATGGCTCTCGTCGCGGGAACCATGAAGTGATGATGCGCGGGACCTTCGCCAACGTGCGCCTGCGCAATCTGCTGGCGCCCGGGACCCAGGGGGGCGTGACTCAGCACCTGCCGGATGGCGAGCAGATGTCGATCTACGACGCGGCGATGCAGTACCAGGCAGAGGACACCCCGCTGATCGTTATCGCCGGACAGGAATATGGGACCGGCTCTTCGCGCGACTGGGCCGCCAAGGGCACCCTGCTGCTGGGCGTCAAGGCGGTCATCGTCGAGACCTTCGAGCGTATCCACCGTTCCAACCTGGTGGGGATGGGCGTACTGCCGCTGCAGTTCCTGCCCGGCGAGAACGCGGCCAGCCACGAACTGACCGGGCGCGAGACCTACAGCATTACCGGCGTGGAGAACGGCGAGTCGCGCGAGGCCACGGTCACTGCCGTGGCCGATGATGGCCACCGCAAGACCTTTGCTGTGCGTGTGCGGCTGGATACCCCGCAGGAGGTGGATTACTTCCGCCACGGCGGCATCCTGCCCTACGTGTTGCGCCAGCTCGCGGCTTCCGCATAAGGTTTGGCCATGGGACGGCGGGTATCCACGGAGGTGATTCAGTCCGGTCAGACGCTGGCAACAGCCGTGCATGACCGTTCCGGCCGTCTCCTGATCCCCGCCGGCATGGTGCTCCAGGACAAGCAGATCCGCGTGCTCCTGTCCTGGGGCATCAGCACTGTCGAGATCGTCGAGGACGAACATGCTGCAGCCAACGATTCCCGGGACGACGCGGTCCCGGACCTGGCCGCGGATGCCCGGCCCACGCCGGAGATGGAGGAGCAGGCCGATGCCATCCTGGCCGAGCGCTTCCGTCACTGTGACTTGACCGGCTATCCCATGGACGGCATCTACTCCATCGCGCGTACCCAGCTGCTCGACGAGCTCATGCGCCGCGGCCACAAGGCCCGGAGCGCATGATGACCGTTGCCGAGTTTCTCGAGCAGGATGACTCGTTGTGCAGCTTTTCCGGGAGTTACAACACGATCTTCTCGCGCCTTAGCGACCCGACCGCGAACGTGGCCGGGATTACCGAAGCGGTGGAACTGGACCCGGCCATTGCGGCGAAGACGCTGCGCATGGCCAACTCTTCGCTGTACGGTTTCCCCGAACCGATCGATACCCTGCACCGGGCAGTCTCCATCATCGGCCTGCAACAGATGCGGCAGATCGTGCTGTCGACCATCGTGATCGAGCACTTCCGCGGCCTGCCGGTCATCGGCGTCGACATGGAATCGTTCTGGCGCCACAGCATTGCTGTCGGCGTGCTCAGCCGCTCGATCGCCCGCTTTCGGCGCGAAGCGAACATCGAGCGCCTTTACCTCTACGGGATCATGCACGACCTCGGGCGGCTGCTGCTGTTTCTCCGGCTGGGCAGCCGCACCGAGGAGCTGATCAACATCCGCGAGCGCGATCAGTGCCTGTTGTACGAGGCGGAACGCGAGCTGCTGGGTTTTGACCACGCCGCCATCGGGTCCGCCCTGCTGGAGGAATGGGGGATGGCCCCGGCCCAGGTGGAGGCCACGCGCTACCACCATGCCCCGGAAGAGGCCCGCGCGTTTCCCGTGGAGACGGCCATCGTGCACGTCGCCGACAGCATCGCCAACTCCTTGCGCCTGGGATCCTCCGGGGAACGTTTCGTGCCCCCGGTTGCCCCGGAGATCTTCGACCGCATTGGCCTGGAGATGGCGGTCTACGAGGACATCATCGGCCACGCCCGCAAGCATCTGGATCAGATGCAGACGATCCTCCTCGACTGAGCCTGTATGCAAGCAAAGGACGCTGTTGCATGAGCCCATCGTACCGCACGCCCGAGGAGGTCAATGCCCTCCATGAGCGCATCCGCTTCCTCGAGGAAGCACTGGAAGCCAACGCCTATGCGATGGATGTGCTCGCCTCGACCACGGCGATCTTCGGCGACACTGACCGTAACCGCAGTCCCGAACTGATCATCCAGAACACCGTCGAGTCCATCCGGCGCCTGCTGCCGACGCAGGACATGGCCGTGTACGTCCTGGACAACGACTGCTCGTTCAACCTGGACTATCAGGAACGCCCCGGGGAACTGGCGCCGGACCTGTCGGAGACTGTCGAGCAACTGATCCAGGACGGCCAGTTCTCCTGGGCGCTGCACCAGAACCATCCGGTCTGTCTGCCCTCCCCGGTCGAGGGCGAGAGTGTGATGCTGCACGTGATCTCGACGCGCACCCGGATTCGCGGGATGTTCGTCGCCCGCTTCCGGCAGGCGGAGCTGCAACGCTACGAGATGATCCTGTCGACACTGACCATGGTGCTGTTCAACACGGCCTATGCCCTGGAGAGTGCCGACCTGTTTCAGATGATGGACCGGCGCCAGAAGGCACTGCAGCGCATCACCGAGCGCCAGTCACGCGAGCTGCTGCACCACATGTCCCACGACTCGCTGACCAACCTGCCCAACCGCATGCTGTTCAGCGACCGGCTGTCGCAGGCGATGGAGCGCCACGCGGGTGCTGCGGCGGGTCATGTGGCCTTGATCCTGCTGGATCTGGACAACTTCAAGCGCACCAACGATTCGCTGGGTCACCGCGCCGGCGACGAGCTGATCCGCAAGGTCGCCCAGGACCTGTCCGCTCTGCTGGACCATGCCCGGGAACGCTCGGGACGTCACCTGCGAACCACCCTGTCTCGTCTTGGCGGCGACGAGTTCGGCATCCTCGTCGAGGACACCCATGGCCTGGAGGGCGTTGTCCGGCTGGTCACCGACGTCGTGCGCAAAACGGCGACCGAGCGGCAGATCTTCGATCAGCCCGTGGTCAGCAGTGTCTCCTGCGGGATTGCCGTCTACCCCTATGACGGCGAGGATGCGGACACCCTGCTTGGCAATGCCGATGCGGCGATGTACGAGGCCAAGCAGCGCGGTCGCAACGGGTTCCGGTTCTACACTCAGGACCTCAACGCCCGCACCTTCCGCCACTTTGAGCTGGAAAACGAACTGGGGCAGGCAATTGCCAATGATCAGCTAAGACTGCATTACCAGCCCAAGATCGACCTGGACAGCGGCCGAATCATCGGCGCGGAGGCGTTGATTCGCTGGCAGCACCCAACGCTGGGTCTGCTGCCCCCCAGCCATTTCATCGAACTGGCGGAGGACATGACCCTGATCGAGGAGATTGGGGAATGGGTGTTGCGCCAGGTCTGTCGGGACCTGCAGTCCCTGCGACTGGCCGAAGACGAACTGCCGCGTATCGCCATCAATGTCTCCGCGCGCCAACTGCGCCAGCCGGATCTTGCAGGGACCTTCCACCGCATTATCCGCGAGACTGGCATTCCGCCCCGCTGTATCGAGCTGGAGCTCACCGAGACCGCGATCATGGACGATCCCCAAGGGGCGGCGCGGGTCTTCCAGCGACTGCGTCACGCCGGCATGTCCCTGGCGGTCGACGATTTCGGAACCGGTCATGCGTCCCTCGTGCAGCTCAAGCAGATACCGGCCGACACCCTGAAGATCGACCGCTCCTTCGTGAAGGATCTTGACCAGGGCGAGGAACATTCGCAGATCGTCCGCGCGATCATCCTGATGGCCCATACCCTGGGGCTGGACGTGATTGCGGAGGGCGTGGAGACCGAACGCCAGGCGGAGATCCTGCAACAGCTGGATTGCCACACCGCCCAGGGATTCTATTTCTCGCACCCGGTGGCGTTCGACGCGCTGCGGGGCCTGCTCCGCGACCGGGTCCAGCTCCCAGCCGCGACCGCCTGACCCGGTTCGTCACCCCGAACCCATGGGCTCGGGCGGCCTCGGCCTAGTCCGTCTGGGGCTCGGTCAGGGTCGCCGGGTTCAGCAAGGCCTGCAGGCGTTCACGCGGGATGTCCGTATGTTCCGCCGCGACATCAACGATCGGCCGGCCACTGGCGTACGCCTCCTTGGCAATCCGGGCACCGGCCTCGTAGCCGATCTCTGCGTTCAGCGCCGTCACCAGGATCGGGTTGCGGTCCAGGGCCGCGCGCAACACGTCCTCGTTCACCGTAAAGCCGGCGATGGCCCGATCGGCAAGGTGTTCGGCCGCGCGCGCCAGCAGACCCATCTGGTTGAGCAGATTGTCGGCGATCAGCGGCAGGCCGACGTTGAGCTGGAAATTGCCCCCCTGTCCCGCGGCGGCGACCGCGGCGTCCAGGCCCACGACCTGCTGCGCGGCCATGATCACCGCCTCGGGGATCACCGGGTTGACCTTGCCCGGCATAATCGAACTGCCCGGTTGCAGGGCCGGCAGGGCGATCTCACCCAGTCCGGCCAGCGGGCCCGAATTCATCCAGCGCAGGTCGTTGGCGATCTTGATCAGGCTGGTGGCCGTGGTGCGCAGCTGGCCGGAGAGCTCCACCGCGGTGTCCTGGCTGGCCAGTGCCGCAAAGCCGTTGGGTTCGCGCTCGAAGGCGATCCCGGTGCGCTCCGCCAGGCGGTGGGTGACCCGGTCCCCGAACTGGGCCGGTGCATTGATGCCGGTGCCCACCGCCGTGCCGCCGATCGCCAGTCGGTTGACCCGCGCGCGCGTGTCGCGAAGGCGTTCGACGTCCAGTTCCAGTTGCCGGCGCCAGCCGGACAGCTCCTGACTCATCCGCACCGGCATCGCGTCCATCAGATGGGTGCGTCCGGTCTTCACGATTGCGGTCAGTTCGCCCTCGCGCCGGGCGATGGTCGCAATGAGATGACGCAAGGCCGGCATCAGCTGCTTTTCCATCTGAACGGAAGCAGCCACATGCAGGGCGGTGGGGATCACGTCATTGGAGCTTTGGGAACGGTTGACGTGATCGTTCGGGTGGACCGTCAAGGCATCACTCGAGGCCAGTCTTGCGATCACCTCGTTCATGTTCATGTTGCTGCTGGTCCCGGAACCGGTCTGATAGACATCCACCGGGAAGGCATCGGCATGCTCGCCGCTGGCGATGGTCTCGGCGGCCGCGACGATCGCCCCGACCACCTCGTCCGGGAGCTGGTCGAGCGCCTGGTTGGCCTCGGCGCAGGCCGCCTTGGTCTGCGCCAGGGCGCGAATGAAGGCCTGCGGCAGCGGCCGCCCGCTGATGTGGAAGTTGTCCACAGCGCGCTGGGTCTGGGCGCCCCACAGGGCTTGCTCCGGGACCTCCACCGTCCCGAGACTGTCCTGTTCCTGACGCATTGCGGGCTTCGACATGCCTTCCTCCTGGTTTGCGCGTGGCGCGATGCTGTATTGCAGTTGAGCACCTTAGTATACTGCGCCGCCTGTCCCGAACCCGACCCCGGAATCCCCATGTCCCTGAGCCCGTTGTCCGCGATCAGCCCCGTCGATGGCCGCTATGCCCGGCATACCCGCGACCTGGCCCCCTACTTCTCCGAACAAGGTCTGATGCAGGCCCGCGTGCGGGTGGAGATCGCCTGGCTCAAGGCCCTGGCCGCCGAGCCCGCGATCCCCGAGGTCCCGGCGCTGACCGATACGGCCGGCGCCTTCCTCGACGAGATCGCCTTCAGCTTCAACGAGACCGCGGGCGCCCGGGTCAAGGAGATCGAGGCGACCACAAACCACGACGTGAAGGCGATCGAGTACTACATCAAGGAGCAGATGGCGGATCGCTCCGACCTGCAGAGCCAGATCGAGTTTGTCCACTTTGCCTGCACCTCCGAGGACATCAACAACCTCGCCTATGGCGTGATGGTCCGCGAGGCGCGCGACATGGTGATGCTGCCGGCCCTGGACGCCGTGCTCGCACCGCTGCGCGAACTGTCCGGCCGCTTCGCCGAACAGCCCATGCTCGCGCGCACCCACGGCCAGCCCGCCTCCCCCACCACCATGGGCAAGGAACTGGCCAACGTGGTCGCGCGACTGGAGCGGCAGCGCGCCGAGATCGCCGGGGTGGCCTGCCTCGGCAAGATCAATGGCGCGGTGGGCAACTTCAACGCCCATTCCGTGGCCTACCCCGAGGTCGACTGGCCGTCCCTGTCGCGCCGGATGATCGAGAGTCTGGGCCTGGAACCGAACACCCATACGACCCAGATCGAGCCCCACGACTTCCTGGCGGAGTTGTTCCACGCGTTCATGCGCGCGAACACGATCCTTCTGGATGCGTCGCGCGACATCTGGGGCTACATCTCGCTGGGCTATTTCAAGCAGAAGGTGGTCGCCGGCGAAGTCGGCTCCTCGACCATGCCGCACAAGGTCAACCCGATCGACTTCGAGAACGCCGAGGGCAACCTGGGTCTGGCCAACGCCCTGTTCGACCACCTGGCGAGCAAGCTGCCCGTTTCGCGGTTCCAGCGCGACCTGACCGACTCCACCGTGCTGCGCAACATCGGCCTGGCATTCGCCTGGTCGCTGATCGCCTATAAGGCGTTCGGCCGCGGCCTCGGCAAGCTGGAGATCGAGCCGGGACGCCTGGCAGAGGACCTGGACCAGAACTGGGAGGTCCTCGGCGAGGCCGTGCAGACCGTGATGCGCCGCTACGGCATCGAGTCGCCCTACGAGAAGCTCAAGGAACTGACCCGGGGCCAGCGCATCACCCCCGAGGGCCTGGCGGCGTTCATCGACGGCCTCGACATCCCGGAAGAGGCCCGTGCCCGCCTGCGCGAGCTGACGCCAGGCAGCTACACCGGGATCGCCGACCGACTCGCGCGCGAACTCTGATCCCGCGCGCGGCATGGCGGCCCCGGACCCGAACCAACCGCTCGCGCTACTCGGCGGCCTGACGCCCGCCGAATTCCTGCGCGACTACTGGCAACAGCGCCCGCTACTGGTGCGCGACGCGATTGCGGGTTTCGAGAATCCGATCGAGCCCGATGACCTCGCCGGCCTGGCCACCGATCCGGACGCGGCCAGCCGTATCGTCAGCGGGCATGTCGACCGCCAGGACTGGGATGTTGAATACGGCCCCTTCGAAGCCGAGCGGCTGGGCCAGCTTCCCCAACGCGACTGGACCCTGCTGGTCACCGACGTGGAGCGCTTCTGGCCCGGTGGCCCGGATTTCCTCGCCCATTTCGATTTCATCCCGCGCTGGCGCCGGGACGACCTGATGATCTCCTATGCCCCGCCCGGCGGTTCCGTCGGGCCGCATGTGGATCAGTACGACGTCTTCCTGTTCCAGGCCGCAGGCCGGCGCCGCTGGCAGATCCAGGACCCTCCGGGATCGCTGGATTGCCATGATGATCTGCCACTGGCCATCCTGCGGGCGTTCGATCCCACCGAGACCTGGGAGCTGGGTCCCGGCGACCTGCTCTACCTGCCCCCCAACCTGCCGCATTACGGACTGTCGCTGGACGACCAGTGCATGACCTGGTCAGTGGGGTTTCGCGCCCCGACCATCCTCGATGTCCTGACCGGGTTTCTCGAGGAACGCGCCAACGTGATCGGCGACCAGGCGCGCTTCGAGGATCCGGGTCGGCACCCGTCCGCGCACGCGGCGGAGCTTCCCGCCGCGGATCGAGAGGAGCTGCGCGAGGCCCTGCGTGCCCTGCTGGCGGCGGAGGATCACGACCTGGACGCCTATCTGGGGCGTTTCCTGACCCGCCCCGCCGGCAACGTCGAGCTCGCCCCGGGGGACCCGGGGCTGGCGGCCACTGCCGGCCCGGCCGATCGCTTTGCGATCCACCCCGGCGTCCGGCGTGCGTGGTTCCAGGGCCCCGATGGCCCGATTCTGTGCATCGCCGGAAACGACTATCCCGCACAAGCCGTCGCGGCGGATGTTCTCGAGGCCTTCTGTAGCGCGGAGACGCTCAGCATCGCGGAATGGGAGGAGGCAATCCCCATGATCCGGCAGATCCTCGAGGATGGGCTCGAGGCCGGCTGGCTGGCACCGGACGACCCGGGCGAATAGCAACGCTGGAACGACTCCGGGCGCTCAGGCCGCCCGGGGGAGACAGGCCTGCGCGGCCCGCTCGATCAGTTCCGGCCCGGCATCTGCGTGATGGGCCCCCTCGGTCAGGATGCGCCGCCACTGGCGTGCGCCCGCCTCGCCGTGGAACAGGCCCAGGACATGCCGGGTCAGACGCGCCAGCGGCACGCCATCACGGCGCATCCCCTCCGCAATCCCCAGGATGCCCTCCAGGACCTCTTCGCGCGTCGGGTCGTCCGCGCCCTCGAAATACAGGCGGTCCACCACCGACAGGCTCCAGGGCTGGTGGTAGGCCAGCCGACCGAACATGACCCCGTCCACATGCTCCAGGTGCGCGCGCGCGGCGCCGACGTCGTCCAGTCCGCCGTTCAGGACAATCGTCAGGTCGGGGAACTCGGCCTTCAGCCGATAGACGCGTTGATAGTCCAGCGGGGGAACGTCGCGATTGTCCTTTGGACTGAGCCCCTGGAGCCAGGCCTTGCGCGCGTGCACCACAAAGTGGCGGCACCCGGCGGTGGCCACGCGTTCGACAAAGGCGTGCAGGTCGGCCTCCGAGTCCTGGTTGTCAATGCCGATGCGGTGCTTGACGGTGACGGGGACGTCAACGGACTGCTGCATGGCTGCGACGCACTCGGCCACCAGGCCCGGTTGTGCCATCAGGCAGGCCCCGAACGCGCCCGACTGCACACGGTCGGAGGGGCAACCCACGTTCAGGTTGATCTCGTCGTAGCCGCGATCCGCCGCGATGCGGGCGGCCTGCGCCAGCGTGGCCGGATCGGAGCCGCCCAGCTGCAGCGCGATCGGGTGTTCCACCGGGGAGAACCCCAGCAACCGGTCGCGATCCCCATGGATGACCGCGTTGGCATGCACCATCTCGGTGTACAACAATGCCCGTCGGGTCAGCAGCCGATGGAACCGGCGACACCAGGTGTCCGTCCAGTCCATCATCGGCGCAACCGAAAACCGCGGGTCGGGAGCGTGGCCCGCGTTACCCATTCACAGAATCTCCATGCCGCGCAGGCGGCGGCCAAAAATCAGAAAGGATTGCCATCATGTCGGAAAGCGAAGTGCCTGAAACCTTTCGCGATAGTGTCTCACACATGGTCGACCGGGCCATGGGCTACCTCGATCTTCCCGAGGGGGCCCGGGAGGCCGTCAAGACCTGCGACTCGGTCATTCAGGTGAGCTTTCCGATCCGCTTTCGCGACCGCATCGAGGTGTTCAAGGGCTGGCGCGCGGTGCATTCCGCCCATCGCTTGCCGGCCAAGGGCGGCCTGAGGTTTTCCCCGACCATGGACCAGGACCACGCCGAGGCCCTGGCGGCCCTGATGACCTACAAATGCGCCATCGTGGATATCCCCTTCGGAGGGTCCAAGGGCGGCCTGCGCATCGACCCGCAGAAGTACAACGAATGGGAGATGGAGCGCATTACCCGACGGTTTGCCCACGAACTGATTCAACGCGACTACATCAGCCCGGCCCAGAACGTCCCCGCGCCGGATGTGGGGACGTCCCAGCGCGAGATGGCCTGGATCATGGAGACCTATCGCGATCGCCACCCGGAGGACCTCGACCATGCCGCTTCGGTGACCGGCAAGCCGGTCGAGCTGGGCGGCATGGTCGGGCGCCTGGAGGCCACCGGTCGCGGTGTCCAGTACGCGTTGCAGGCCTTTTTCCGCGAAGGCTCGGCGGCCCGCGAGGCCGGGTTCGAGGGCGGCCTGGGTGACCAGCGCATCATCATCCAGGGCTTCGGCAACGTTGGCTATTACGCCGCGCGCTTCCTGCAGGAGGACGATCACGCGAAGATTGTCGGCGTCATCAAGAGCGATGGCGGGGTGTATTCCGAGGACGGGATCGATATCGAGGCCCTGCACGACTACGTGCGCCGCAGCGGCACCATGGAGGGTTTCGCGGGGGTCGAGTTCGTGCGCGATGGCAACCGCATCATGGAACGCGAATGCGACATCCTGATTCCGGCCGCCCTGGAAGGCGCCATCCATCGGGACAACGTCGACCAAATCCAGGCCCGGCTAATCGCCGAGGCCGCCAACGGTCCCTGCACCTGGGAGGCCGACCAGGCCCTGCGCGAACGCGGCGTCCCGATCCTGCCGGACGTGTATGTCAATGCCGGCGGCGTCATCGTGTCCTACTTCGAGTGGGTGCGGAATCTGTCCCACATGCGCTTCGGGCGCCTGGAGCGCCGCTACGACCAGGCCCAGGGCCAGCACATCGTCAGTGCCATCGAGATGATGACCAACGAGAGTGTCCCCGAATGGATTCGTGATGCCGTGGTGCGCGGGGCCGAGGAAATCGACCTGGTCCGCTCGGGCCTGGACGACGCCATGCGCGAGGCCTTCCGCGAGATGCACGAGGTCCGCGAGATGGAAAGCAATGGCGAGGTGCTTGACTACCGCACCGCCGCCTATCTGATCGCGCTGCGCAAGATCATTCGCGCCCGCAGCGACCTGAAACTGATCTGATGCCGCCGCGCCGCGCTGCGTCAGGGGCGGGAGTATCCCCCTTACCCCGGCTTCCGATAGCGCGATTCGAGCGCCGCAAACAGGGCCCGCAGGCCCATCGCCTCGCCGCCCTTGGGCCGCCCCGGGCGCGCGCGATCGTTAAAGGCCATGATGTCGAAATGCATCCAGGTCGTGCCCTCCGGGACAAACTCCTTGAGAAACAGACCGGCGGTAATGGCCCCGGCGTGGCCCCCGGTGGTGCTGTTCACGATGTCCGCCACGTCACTGTCCAGCATGTACCGATAAGGCGTGTGCAGCGGCAGTTGGCAGACCGGGTCATCCCATTCGCGCGCCGGCTCGACCAGTGCTCGCGCCCAGCCCTCGTCCTGGGTGAAGCAGGCGCTGATCTCGGTCCCCACGGCGACGCGCGCCGCCCCGGTGAGCGTCGCAAAGTCCACCAGCAGGTCCGGATGGAACGACCCCGCACGATCCAGCAGATCGGCCAGCACCAGGCGCCCCTCGGCGTCCGTGTTGTCGATCTCGATCCGCTTGCCGTTGCGTGCGGTCAGCACATCGCCCGGGCGGAAGGCCCCGGCCCCGATGGCGTTCTCCACGGCCCCGATCAGCACCGTCAGCCGCACCGGGAGTGCCTGCGCCATAATCAGGCGCGCCAGCCCCAGCACGATCGCCGCCCCGCCCATGTCCTTCTTCATCTGGCGCATGGAATTGCCGGGCTTCAGGTTCAGGCCACCGGAATCGAAGCACACGCCCTTGCCCACCAGCACCAGCGACGGCGCGTCGGGCGCCCCCCAGGTCAGTTCGATCACCCGGGCCCCATGGTCGCTGGCAGCCCCCACGGCGTGGATACAGGGGAAATCCTGCTCCAGCTTGTCGCTGTCGCTGACCAGATGCAGGCTGCTGCCGAATTCCTCGGCCAGCTCCCGTGCCTTCAACACCAGATTGGCCGGCATCATGTCGGCGGCCGGGGTGTTGATCAGGTCGCGGGTCAGCCCGATGGACTCCACAAACGCGAGGACCCGCGCCTGATCCGCGTCTTCCGGCCACACCAGCCGCGGCGACCGCGCCACCGGTTCGCGGTAACGCTCGAAGCGGTAACGTCCAAGACCCCAGCCAATGGCCGCCAGGTTCTGGATCTCGGGGTTCAGGGGGTCGGTTTCCAGACGGTAATCCCCCGTCCCGAGGGTCTCTGCCGCCGCGGCCACCATCCAGATCGGAGTTTCCGCATCGAAGCCGGCCAGCACCGCCGCCAGTCCGCCCTCGGCATCGGGGATGCGCAGGGTTGCGCCCGGCTCCGCCTCGAACCCGGAGGCTTCCACCCATTTGCGCCAGCTCTCCGGCGCACTCTCCAGGCGGACCGGCAGCGACTCGCGGCTGACCGGGATCAGGGGAACGGCGGTTTCGGACGACGCAACAAAAACAGAATCCACGCGGCTTTCCTCGAAAACGATTCAAAGCCTTCATAATACCTGCCTTGTCGACCCTTCGGGGTCGTGTTCCCCTAGCCTTACAGGATGTGACGATGACGCCAGCGCTGGAGATTCGCGGGCTCAAGAAGACCTACAAGAACGGATTCGAGGCCCTCAAGGGCATCGACCTCGAGGTGGCCCCGGGCAGCTTCTTCGCCCTGCTGGGGCCCAACGGGGCCGGCAAGTCGACGACCATCGGGATCATTACCTCGCTGATCAACAAGACCGCCGGCACGGTCAAGGTCTTCGGCCATGACGTGGATACCGACCTGCAGGCAGTGAAGCGCTCCATCGGGCTGGTCCCGCAGGAGTTCAACTTCAACAACTTCGAGCCGATTGGCGAGATCGTGGTCAATCAGGCCGGCTACTACGGCATCCCCCGGCGCGAGGCCTGGAAACGCTGCGAGCACTACCTGAAGGAGCTGGGGCTCTGGGAAAAGCGCAAGGACATGGCGCGCACGCTCTCCGGCGGCATGAAGCGCCGCCTGATGATCGCCCGCGCCCTGGTCCACGAACCGCGCCTGCTGATTCTCGACGAACCCACCGCCGGGGTCGACATCGAGCTGCGGCGTTCGATGTGGGACTTTCTGACCCGCATCAATACCGACGGGCGCAGCATCATCCTGACCACGCACTACCTGGAAGAGGCGGAGACGCTGTGCCGCAACATCGCGATCATCGATGATGGTGCGATCATCGAGAACACCACGATGAAGCAGCTGCTGGCCAAGCTCGAGACCGAGACCATGGTGCTGGATCTCAGCGAGCCGCCACCCGGCATCCCGCTGGATTCCCCGATTGCCCTGCGCCAGGTGGACGAGATGACGCTGGAGGCCGATATCCGCAGCGGCCAGCACCTGAACGACCTGTTCCGGGTGCTGGACCAGGCCGGCATTCGCGTCCAGAGCATGCGCAACAAGGCCAATCGGCTGGAGGAACTCTTCATCCGCATGACCCGCCCCGGCCAGAGCCCCAGCCATCTGACCCCCGGCGCCAGCGGGACCACCGAGCAGCCGGAGAATCAGGCATGAGCGACTCCCATCTGCGCGATTACTGGACCGCCTTCCGGACTATCGTCAGCAAGGAAGTGCTGCGCTTTGCCCGGATCTGGGTGCAGACGGTCCTGCCCCCGGTTATTACCACGGCGCTGTACTTCATCATCTTCGGGGGGTTGATCGGCGAGCGCATCGGAGAGATGGAAGGCTACCGTTACATGGACTTCATCGTCCCGGGCCTGATCATGCTGGCGGTGATCACCAACAGCTATGCCAATGTGGTGTCGTCGTTCTTCGGCTCCAAGTTCCAGCGCCACATCGAGGAACTGCTGGTCTCGCCCATCCCCAACAGCGTGATCATTCTCGGGTTCGTCTTTGGCGGCGTGGCGCGGGGCCTGGCGGTCGGCGTGGCCGTACTGCTGGTCTCGCTGTTCTTCAGCCCGCTCAGCATCCACAACCCCGGCGTAATGCTGATCATCGTGCTGATGACGTCCATCCTGTTTGCCCTCGCCGGGCTGATCAACGGTGTCTTCGCGCGTACCTTCGACGACATCGCCATCGTCCCGACCTTCATCCTGACGCCGCTGACCTATCTGGGCGGGGTGTTCTACTCGATCAGCCTGTTGCCGGAGTTCTGGCAGGGCGTGTCCATGCTGAACCCGATCCTCTACATGGTCGACGCCTTCCGTTACGGCAGCCTGGGCCATAGTGACTTCCCGATCGCCATGTCCTTCGCCATCATTGCCGGGTTCATTGCAGTCATGTACGGGGTTGCGTTGGTCCTGCTCAATCGGGGCGTGGGGATTCGATCCTGAGACGCGCAGGCCGCGAAACTCCGGGAGACCGCCTTCCGACGCTGTTTATTGCCCGAAAAAACGTGGTATAAAGCGGAAACTCTGCAGGGCAACAGCCATATGGGTAACAACAGAAAGACTTTGCATTTCTTTCTGGCGGGGACCGCCGGACTCACCATTCTGGTGGGCACCAGCCTGCTTCTTGCCTCCCAGCCCTCCGAGACGTCCCAACCGCTGCAAATCGGCGCCGGCAATCCGCTCCCCGCATCCCAGCTCGCGCTCGCCCGTGCGGACCATCCGGCTGGCGGCGCGTCGATACGGACGGCGCATAGTGCCGCATTCGAGGGTGGCGCCCAGACCGTGGCTTTTGCCTCCGACCTGCCGGGCGAGCCCGCCCCGGATTACGACGACGCCACAATCGACCCGGACGCCGAGGCCCCCACTTCCTACGAGACCTTCGATCTCGACGGCGACTCCGATGTCGCCGCTGACGCCGCAGCCACGGACACCGACTGGTACACCCACACCCTGCAGAAAGGTGAGCGTCTGACGGGCCTCTGGGAACGCGAATGGGAACTCCCGCTGGCGACCCTCTACCGCCTGCTGGACGACGACGACAACGCCTCGATCCTGAACCGTGTGCGCCCCGGCCAGGAGATCGAATGGCAGGTCGACGACGAGGGCTACCTGACTCGCCTGCGCCTGTGGACCGACCGGGCCAGCGGGCATGAGTGGGTCCGCGAGGCCGATGGCTGGGAGTTCGAACTCGGCGAAGTCGAGAACGGCCGCGAGGTCAGCCACCTGATCATTACGGCCGAGATTGATGGCAACATCGCCAACGCCTTGACCGAACGCGCGGATATCTCCGCGCGTTCGGCCAACGCCCTGGCCGTGCTGCTGGACCGCTACCTGCCGGTGCGCACCCACGCCCGTACCGGCGACCAGTTCACCCTGCTGGTAGAGCAGGAAACCCTGGTAGGCGACGACACCCCGCTCAACCTGCGTCTGCTGGCATTCGACTACGAAGGCGAGCGCATCGAGATCCGTGCGGCGCGCAACGTCAACGGGCGCTTCTACACCCCGGATGGCGAAAGCCTGCTGCCCCCATTCGATCGCCGCCCGTTCTCCGGCAACTATCGCATCAGCTCCAGCTTCAACCCGAACCGTCGTCACCCGGTGACCGGGCGCGTGGCCCCGCACCAGGGGACAGACTTCGCCATGCCAATCGGAACTCCGATCCAGGCACCCGCCGACGGTCGCGTAACCCGCGTCGAGAACCACCCGTATGCCGGTCGCTTCATCGTGATCGAGCACGGTCAAGGCTACTCCACCCGCTACCTGCATCTGGACCGCCAGCTGGTGCGCCCGGGTCAGACCGTCGAGCGGGGCGACCGCATCGCATTGTCCGGCAATACCGGTCGCAGTACCGGGCCGCATCTTCACTACGAGATCCACGTGAACAGCCGCCCCCAGAACCCGATGCGCGTGGAACTGCCGGAAAGCGACGCCCTGGAAGGCGACGAGCTCGACCGCTTCAAGTCCATCAGCCAGACCCTGCTGGCCCAGCTGGATAACGGACAACGCAATCAGCAGGTGGCGTTCACCCCGTTCGAAGAATTGGCCCGCTAACCTCCCATTACGGCCCGTCTCGCGCAATCGCGCCTGGCGGGCTGTGACGGTCCGGTCCTTGGCGACACCCTTGCTCCCCCCCCCCTTGCTCGACTGGGCACGCCTCGAATGGCGTGACGGACAGCCTTTCGCCGCCGACTACGGGGACGGCTACTTCGGCTCCAGCGATCCGCATGCCGAGGTCCGCGAGGTCTTCATCGAGGCCAACGACCTCGCCCGGCGCTTCCGCCAGTGTCAGCGCTTCGTGCTTGCCGAGACCGGCTTCGGGAGCGGCCTCAACCTCTTGCTGGCGCTGCAGGAGTGGCGACGTCACGCGCCCCCCGGCGCCTTCCTGTCTCTGTTGAGCCTCGAGGCCCACCCGCTCGCACCCGCCGACCTTGCGGCCCTGCACCAACGCCTGGGCCTCGACAATGCCGACGCCCGCCAGCTACGGACCCAGTATCCACCACCGGTTCCCGGACTCCACCGAATCCAGTTCCCCGAGGCCAGGGCCGCGTTGACCCTGGGCCTGGGTGACGCCGCTCCACTTCTTGCACAGATCCGCGGCACCGTGGACGCCTGGTTCTTTGACGGGTTCGCGCCGCGCAGCAATCCCGCCCTGTGGAACACCGGGGTGTTCCGGCAAGTGGCGCGGCTTTCCGCGCCGGGTACTACATTCGGCACCTACACCGCAGCCGGTCAGGTTCGACGCGACTTGGAGAGCACGGGGTTCGAGGTACGCCGGGTGCCCGGTCATGGCCCGAAACGCGAGCGTCTCGTGGGGACCCTTCGGGACACCCAGTCGCCCGCGAAGTCACCGCCCCGCGACGTACCGCAACGTGTCGCCATCGTGGGGGCCGGGATTGCCGGGCTCAGCGCCGCCCATGCCCTGCAGGCGCGAGGAGTGGAGGTCACGGTCTTCGACCCGAACGGTGTTGGCGGTGGCGCCTCCGGCAACCCGGCCGCCGTCCTGCTACCGAACCTGCACCCCCGGGACGGGGAGCTGAATACCCTGGCACTCGCGGGGATGCGCCGTACCGGTTTCCTTGCCGGCCAGCTCGACCCGACCGGCGCATACGGTATCCGGCTGGCAACGGGCGTGGCCTTCCATGGCATCAGCGCCCACGGACGCAAGCGCGTGGAACGTCTGCTGAAAGCGGGTCCCGAACATGCGGCCCTGCTGTTCGACCCTGGCGGGCCGGGTTGCACCGCGGACCCTCACATCTACTACCCGGACGGTCTGGCGATCGACATGCGGGCCCTTTGCGAGGCTGTGGCCCACGACCTGCCGCCCCTGCGCATGGAATCGGTACAGGCGCTGGAGCCGTCGTCCAACGCCGGTCCCGTGCAGGTTGAGAGCGACGCTGGGTCTGAAGCCTTCGACGCGGTCGTGGTGGCGACGGCCGCCGGCGATGGCACCACCTTGTGCCCGGAACAGGCGGGTATCTCCACGGTAACCGGTCAGATGACCCGGGTCCGTGCGGCCTTCCCCGATTGGGGTGGCTTTGTGACAACAGGTCAGGGCTACTGCATCCGGGGAGACAACGGCACCGCCTGGATTGGCGCGACCTATCGCCGCACGGAGGGCCCCGGGGCCGAAAATGAACACTCCCCGCAGGCCGAGGATGATCAGACCAATCTGCGGCATCTTGCCTGGGTTCCAGGGCTACAGGATGCCCAGGCAGTCGAGATCCTCGCGCAATGGACCGGGGAACGCGCCGTGGTCCGCGATCGCCTGCCGCTGGTCGGGCGCAGCCGGCTGGATCCCGGTGGCCGGGTGCTGTTGAGCCTGGCGCATGGCTCGCGCGGTCTGCTCTATGCCCCGCTGGCCGGCGAATGGCTGGCCGATCACCTGCTGGGTCTGATCGAGCCCCTCGAGGCGCAAACCGCGGCACGGTTCGCCCCGGCGCGTCACTCCGTGCCGGATTCCGGCGCCGCCTCCGACGCGTAGGACACGTCGTTGCGTCCGGCGGCCTTGACACGGTACATCGCGTGGTCCGCGGCCATCATCAGGTCCGCCAGGCGCTGACCATCTCGGGGATAGAAGGCGACCCCGATACTGCACGAGAGGCTCTCCTCCACCGGTTCCATGTGGCCGGGGTGCAACTCGAACGGCTGGCGGAAAGCCGCCTGCAACCGTTCAATCAGCCTCCCGGCCTCCTCGCGTCGATTCAACGGCGCACTCAGCACGATGAACTCGTCCCCGCCCAGGCGTACCAGCAGGTCATCCGAACGCAGACTGGCCGCAAGCCGTTGCGCCAGCTGGCGCAGGAGTTCGTCCCCTACGGCGTGGCCGTACCGATCATTCACCGGCTTGAAACGGTCCAGGTCAATGAACAGCAGCGCCAGTTGTCCCTCCTTGCGATCCGCTCGCGCCGCAAGCCGCGGAAATGCCCGATCCAGCGCCGCACGATTCGCGGTTCTGGTCAACGGGTCCTCCCAGGCCAGGGCCTGCATGCGTTCTTCCAGCTGCTTGCGCTCGGTTACGTCCAGGGCGTGCCACACCACGGCCGAAGAGCCTTCGAACGGTGCGTCAATCGGGCGTACCCGCGCCTCGTACCAGCGGCTTTCCTCCGGTGATGGACGCGTCTCGCCTCCGTGGAACACGTTCGCCTGGAGGCGGTACTGAATCTCCTGCAATTCACCTTCGCGCAAGGCCCGGCGCACGACGCCGGAAAAGCGCTGCGCGACCTCATCCGGCAGCAGTTCCGCCAGTGTGTGGCCGGCGGCCGTGTGCTGGGGTGCCTGGCCACGCCGCGCTTCGCCAAAGACCGCGCGAACCAGGCCGGTGTCGTCGATCACCAGGGCATCGCCGGGCATGGCCTCGAACAGCGCGTCCTGAAGATCACGAGCCTCGCTCAACGCGTTGAACAGCATTCGGTTGTCGTGTACATCCACAAAGCTCAACAGGAAGGCCCGCTGCCCTTCCCAGTCAATCGGCACCCAGCGCAGCAAATGAAACCGCTGAGCTCCGTCCGCCGTGTGGACGCGGATCTCGCGCCCGCGCGGATCCTCCAATGCCATGGAAAAGTCGAGCTCCGGGGGAAGGCGCCGGCGATCGTCGGCCTGAATCACCCCCAGCGCCGACAGGGTCTGGCCAGGATCCGGCGACAGGCCGGTCATGCGGGTAAAGGCCGGGTTGGCCCAAAGTACGTGGCGCCCGGCGACCACCAGAGTGGCGTCCGCAAGACGATTCACAAGTCCCTGATAGCGTGTGAGGGCCTCCCGCCGCTGACGGATGCCCTCCCCCACGCGGAACGTATAGCCACTGACCGCCAGCAGCCCGACCATGCCCATCACCCACCAGGCGGCCGGGCGCTCCGTGGCCGATGGGTTGGGGACGGGGTGTGCAAGCATCTGCCACTGGCCCCCGGCGAACGTCACGTCGAGCGCGAGCGGCGCGCTGGCCACGTCGATCTGTTCGGGGTTGTAGAAGACCTCACCGTCGGCGCCGGTCCCGTCGAGGCCACGCAGTGCCAGTTGCAGGTCGGGAGGGCGCGGTGCCAGACCCGCCTCGCTGAGGACCGTGTCAAAATCCAGCGCAATACTCGACAGTGTCCACGGATTGACGAGTTCCGGGGAATCTTCCGGATCAGTCAGGACTGGCGCGCGCACCAGAAGGCCCCGCCCGCCCTGTGCCAACGTCCAGGGCCCCGCGACAACGGTTTGCCGCCTCTCCAGCACTTCTCGATAAGAAGCACCCTGCTCCGGATGTTCCGCCAGGTTAAGGCCGATCGCGCCCTCATTGCCGTCGCGCGGGTAGACCAGCGCAAGGGTCTCGCCGCGCGCCAGCGTCAGAGAGCGAATCAGATCCGGCTGGCTGCGATAAAGACGGTCCGCTGCACGATCGAAGTCGTCCTCGGTCAGGTCCGGGTGGACATAGGCATAAGCGGCAAGGCCGATCGTCGCATGGACCGAGCCATTCAGCACGCTTTCCAGTCGGGTCCGAACACTGCTTGCCTCCGAGACCACCGCTTGCTGATAGCGGTCGGCCATCTGCTGTTTCCAGGCCTGGTCGATGGCTACGAAAAGCAGGGCAAACAGCACCCCGGCAATCAGTGCCGCCACCACAGGGCCGCTGATATGCGGCTCGGTGGTGCGGGCGTCGGTCGGCTGGGCCGCTGGCCGCGCTTCGGATCCTTGGGTTGTGTCCGTGGACTGGGGCATGCCGGGCCTTTTCACAGGGACGCTCAGAGCCCTACTATGCGCCTTTCCCGGGCCCGGCTGAACCGTTGCATGGACGCAACACGGACCTTCGCCTCACGCCTCGTGATCGAGCGTGCCCTCGGGCCCGTCGTTCTGCCTCTTCCAGGTCGCCGCGAGACGTCGCTTCTCGGCGGGTGGCAGGCGTTTGATGCGTTGTTCTTCACGCAGTGCCTCGCCGTGCCCGGGGAACACCTTCGCCCCCAGGAGCTGCTCCGGCGGGTACATGCGGGTAAAACGCGCCCCGCGCCCCGCACGATGGGCGGCCAGGCGCGCCTCCAGCCGCGGTGTGACCCCGGTATAGACCCGGGCACCGCGGCACTCCAGGAGATAGACGTACCAGGGTTGGGGGCTGGCCACGATCACACACCCGGGTAGAAATGATTGGTGGGGACGGCCGGAATCGAACCGGCACGGGCTTGCGCCCAGCGGATTTTAAATCCGATGCGTCTACCAGTTCCGCCACGCCCCCGGAGCGGCCGCATCATACCGCGCGGCCCCGATCGTCGCACCCGCGGGAGCGGGCCGCACTATTATTCCGCGTCGGCGGCGGGCATCTCCGCGACGGGTAACGGCACGTGCAGCGAGGCCGCGACCGCCCGCAATAGCTCCACCTCCGCGACTACCGTCTGGCCGCCATGCGTGATCGTGGCAAGCATCGCCGTGACCAGGGTCTGCTTGTCCGCCGGGCGCAGGGCATCCAGGGCCTCCAGCGCCCTATCCAGCCCCTCGGCCCAGGCGGCCTCATCGGCAGTCCGCTCCAGAGCTGCGGCAATGGCCTCGTCGGTGGGCTCCTCGATCGCCAGGGCCAGAACGCCCGCGCGCAGGGCCGCCCGGGCCTTGTCGGGGTCGTCCGGGTGTCCGTGATGCGCGAGCACGGCCAGCGTGTCCTGCGCGTGGGCAGCATGGCGAGCCAGCCGGTCGCGTCCGCCCGCGCGGGCACGTTCGGGCTGCTCCAGGTCGCGCAACTGGCGCCGCAACAGACGGCCGGTCGCGTATTCGAACGCCGATACCCGGCCGTCGGCGCGGATCAGTTCGTCAATGAGGCCTTCCAGCTGCCGGCGTTCCTCGCGTGGGCGATGGCGCAATACCGGAAAGCTCATCTCCAGCAGCGGAATGCGCAGGTCCGGGCGCAGCTCGGGTTCGGCCTCCAGCAGGGTGCGGACGTGGGACTCGCTCTCCGCCCCCCGCGTGCCGGCGATCCGCAGGAGCTGGTGATCGCGTACTTCCAAATCATTACTGATCAGCAGGTACAACAAGACATCGACACCCCAGGCATCGGAATGCGCCGCGCGCTCCAGCGGCCCCGGCATCGCCGCCACCAGCAGCCCCGCCCCGAGGATCTGCGAAAGCCCCGGATCGCCGATGTTTTCCATCAGCCGCTCCGGATTCAGGAGCAGACCACCCGGGCCTTCCGTCGAGCCGCGGTCGCGTTCCTCCGCCTCGGCCTGGGCCTCCTTTTCGACACGACGCGCCTGGGCATCCTTCTGCATCTGCTCGCGGATGGCCTCCAGCTCTTCCGGCTTGAATCCCGGCTCGATCGCCTGGATGCGCTGAACCAGCGGTGGATGGGTCGAAAACATCTGACTGACGGCCCCGGAGGCGAACAGCATGTGTCCGACCTCCTCGGTGTCCGCCCCGAGCTCGGTATGGGCGGCGCCGATCTTCTTGAGCGCTCCGGAAACACCCTCCGGCTGCCGGGTGAACTGCACCGCCGAGGCATCCGCCAGGTATTCCCGCTGACGCGAAACGGATGCGCGGATCCAGCGCCCGAAGAACAGCCCGATATAGCCCACCACGATCAGTGCCACGCCCGCGGCGACGATGCCCCCGGCGTTGCGGTTATTGCGCGACAGGCTCATGGCAAGCAGCACACGCTGGCCAATCAGGGCCATCACCAGGATCCCGAACAGCATGCCCATCAGGCGGATGTTCAGGCGCATGTCGCCGTTGAGTACGTGCCCGAACTCGTGCGCCACCACGCCCTGCAACTCATCGCGGTCCAGTTGTTCCAGGGCCCCGCGGGTCACGGCGATGGCCGCGTCGTCCGGCGAGTAACCCGCGGCAAAGGCGTTGATACCGGCCTCCTGTTCGAGCACGTAGACCTCGGGCACCGGCACGCCGGAGGCGATGGCGATCTCCTCCACCACGTTCATCAGGCGACGCCGCAGCGGGTCACGGGTATCGCCATCCACCCGCGTCCCGCCGAGTTCGCGGGCCACCGCCCCGCCGCCATCGCGCAGACCGAGCGTGCGGTAGAGACTGCCCAGGCCAATCAAGCCAACGGTCAGCACGGTCGTCCAGACCATCACGGCGACATTGCTGGCAAGGAACTCACGTGTCAGCCAGGGCTCGCCCGCAGCGACAGGCTCTGCCTGACCGAACACCACCAGCACGATGGCATTCATCACCAACACGATGGCGAGTACCGCCAGGCCGAACAGAAACAATAACCAGCGCGTCCGGCGCTGCGCCCGGTCCTGCTGCTCGAAAAAATTCATGACGCCCCGGGTATCAGGAGAAGTTCACTTGCACGGGCTCGCGCTTCTGCGGGTCCTCGATTTCCAGCAGCTGCCCCGGGCGGAACCCCAGGTTGTTGGCAATCAGGCTGTTGGGGAACATCTCGCGCAGGATGTTGTACTGCATGACGGCATCGTTGAAGGCCTGACGGGCATAAGCCACGCGGTTTTCGGTACTGGTCAGTTCTTCGGACAGCTGCATCATGTTCTCGTTGGCCTTCAGGTCGGGATAGCTCTCGGACAGCGCGAACAAACGCCCCAAGGCCCCCGACAACCCCTGTTCCGAGCTCGAGAGCTTGCGCACGGCCTCGGTGTTGGTTGGATCACCGCCGACCTCCTGCAGGCTTTCCTTCGCATTGTTACGGGCCTGGATGACCGCCTCCAGGGTGTCGCGCTCATGACTCATGTAGCGTTCCGCAACCTTGACCAGGTTCGGGATCAGGTCATAGCGGCGGGTCAACTGCACGTCGATCTGGGCAAAGGCGTTCTTGTACCGGTTGCGTGAGGTCACCAGGCGGTTGTACGTCCACACCCCCCAGATCACCAACAGAACCAGGATCCCCAGTACCACCCAAGTCATATCCATCCCGCCACACTCCTTGATCATCGACGAGCCGAGTGTACGCCGGAATGCGGGTAGCACGACAAGGCAGACGCTCACGATGGCGGTGTTTTATGCTGACCGCGGTCACCTTCCGGAAGTACGCATGAATCTCTCCACCCTCCTCGGCATCCTTGGCAGTCTGCTGGTGTTCGGCAGCGTCATCGCGTTCTCCTCACAGAATATCGATGCCTTCCTGAACCTGCCGGGCCTCGGCATCGTGGTAGGCGGTACCATCGCGGCCACGCTGATGAGCTACCCCTTCCACGAGGTGATGCGCGTGTTTCGCGCCGGCGCCAATGCGATTCGCGAGGAACGCTACGACGTCACCCAGGATCTCGAGGAGATCGTGCAGGTCTCGCGCTACTGGTTCTCCCAGAATCTGCGGCGCATCCAGGATCGGCTGGACCAGATCCGCAACCCGTTCCTGCGCACCGGCATCCAGCTGGTGATCGACGACACGCCGATGGACGATGTCTCCGACCTGCTGAACTGGCGCATGGCGCGCCTGCGCGCCCGCGAACAGGCCGATGCGCAGATGTTCCGGACCATGGCCACCTATGCCCCGGCCTTCGGCATGCTCGGCACCCTGATCGGCCTGATCAACCTGCTGCTGACCACCGAAAACGACGATTTCACCGTCATCGCAGTGAACCTGGGCATCGCACTGATCACCACGTTCTACGGGATCCTCCTGGCGAACCTGGTCTTCCGACCCATCGCCATCAAGCTGGAGCGCCGGACCGAGGAGCGCGTGGTACTGATGACCATGGTGCTGGAGGGCATCATGCTGATGCGCAAGGGACGCTCGCCCGGCTACATCCGCGAGACCCTGCGCTCCTTCATGGAGAATCACAGCGACGAGATCCGCCAGGCGGCCCCGAATGGCGAGGAAGAACCGGATACGGACGAACGCGCCAGCGGCGAATCCACGGAGCGGCGCTGAGTCCATGTCCGGAGCCAGCCCCTCCACCGCCGAACGCGCCGCGCTGCAGGCAGAGATGGATGCCCACGCCGCCACACGCCCGGAGCAGGCCTTTCTCGGCTCCTACCCGGGCGAACGCCAGCGCGACGACGAGCACGCCTGGATCCTCACCTATCTGGACGTTCTGACCCTGGTTATCGTGGTGTTCGTCATCATGCTCACTTTCATGGACCCGCGTGACGATGATCCGAGGGCGGTCTCTGCCAGCCCGATCGCCCTGGCCCACCCGGACCGCAGCGCCCTGATTGAACCCCTGGTCCATTCCTCTCTGCTGGGTCGGCCCGCCCTGGACGAGGCGCCGGTCGGTGAGCGCTCCGGCCCGGAGGTGGTCGCCGAACAGCCCCCGGGCCGCGAGGCCGACCGATTACGCGCGCGCACCCCCGAGGGCGTGGACGTCGTCGAGCAACCCGGGCGGATGGAGCTGCGCATCCGCGACGACATCCTGTTCGGGACCGCCGAGGCGGACCTGCGCCCGGATGGCCAGTCGCTGCTCCAGGATCTGCTCCCCATCCTGGAAGACCACCCAGGCACCATCACCGTGGAAGGCCATACCGACAACATCCCGATCGCGACCGAGCGCTTCCCGTCGAACTGGGAGCTATCCTCGATTCGCGCCAGCGGCGTCGTGCGCTACCTGGTGGCCCGCGAGCTGGACGCAGCCCAGCTCCGCGCGGTCGGGCTGGCCGACACTCGTCCGGTTGCCGACAACGCCAGCCCGGAAGGCCGCGCCGCCAACCGTCGTGTGTCACTCATGCTGGAGACCGATGCGGTGCCACACACGGATCCCGGCCAGTAGGCTCGGCTCAGGCAACGTTGCTCGACCGCGACGAAAAAGCGGGTCTTCGCCGGTGCGGCGAGCGCGCGACAGCGCGGTACGATCCACGCGTGTTTATTAGCCAACGCATGCCGCCGCAGCAGGATGCTGGTACATTGCGATCAGGGATTTTCGCTAGCGGTTTGCGTGTCAGGACAGGGGGATACAAGGATGTCTAGATGGTTCTTGCGAAGTGCGGCTGCGGTTGCGACCGTGATCCTCCTGAGCCTGAACACGGTTGCAACCGCCAAGGAAACATCCGTGATCCTGGAGATGTCGTCCGGGGATTCGGCTGAAGCGGCGTACTGGGCGGGCGAACCGGACATGCCCGCGATCCTGATCCAGCACGGTTTCCTGCAGACCCGTCACTTCCCCACCGTGCGCCGCCTTGCCTTGGCGTTAGCGGACTCGGGGTTCACGGTCCTGACCCCCACACTGACACTGGGGATCGATCGGCGCACGGCGAGCCTGCCATGCGAGGCCGTACATACCCACACCATGGAACACACCCAGGAAGAGATCGCGATCTGGGTCGACTGGCTGCACGCAAAGACCGGCCAGGAACCCGTCGTCATCGGACACAGCGCCGGCAGCATCAACCTTCTCGACTATCTTACGCACTCCCTGGGCAGCCCCGTCGCCCACGCCATCTTCATTAGCGTGACCTATTTTGGGCACGGCGAGGCCGCGTTCGAATCCCCCGAACATGCCGCTCGTGCCCGCGCTGCCCTTGCCCGTGGTGAGGCCGGGCTGGCGGAGTATGCCCTGGGTTTCTGTCGCCAGTACGTCACCACGCCCGCGGCGTACCTGTCCTACTACGACTGGGACAAGCAACGTACCAACCGGGCCTTCCAGTCGTGCGGTGTGTCTTCCACCCTGATCGCGGGCAGCGCCGATGACCGGATCGACCTGGAATGGATCGAGACCCTGCAACAGCATGGCGCAGAGGTCCGCATCGTGGAGGGTGCCAACCACTTCTTCGATCAGTTTCACGAATTCGACCTGCTGGACGAGATCGAGCACGTCCTCCAGGGATACCGCGCGCAATGATTTTCGGCCGAACCCCGTCAATCACGCACTATGCCCTGCTGCTAGCAGCGATCGCCCTGGTCACCCTCGCCAGTTTTGGCCTCTACACCTGGTACAAGGTCGACCAGCTACGCGGCGAGATCCAGGAAAGTGGCCGCGAGGCCGCCCGCCAGGAGCTTGCCGGCACGCTCGAGCACGTCCTCACGCAGGCGGCAGAACAGGCATCCAGGTTCGCCCGCTGGGAGGAAGTGCGCCAGCAACTGGGCACGCCGCACTACTATGCCTACTGGAAGAATCATCGCATGCACCAGGCGGGGATCCTGACCGACAGGATCCTGGACGCCGGGATCTATGATCACCAGGGAATGACCTTGCCCGGTTCGGACAGCGACCACTTGCCCGGGAGACTCGAGCTCCCGCCACCCGCTCCACGGGCGGTACGGGGCGACACCGAGCCCTTCCTGATGGTCATCGAGCCGATTCCCGCGCCGGACGCAGCCCAGTCCCCACCCGGCTTCGTCGGTCTGAAGAGCCGGTTCCTGGATGCCCTCCGCGAGGGCCGTGTCTACCGCCATGTCGATCCCGAATCGATCCGATTCGACCTCGGCGAGCGGAACGCCATCCCCGCGAGGGAACTTCTGCAGCATGCTCAGTTCGATCTGCGCCCCAATCCCATGGCCGATCAGGTGGAGGACTTGCTGTCGGGCGCGGTGGTCAATCTCGGGGCCATCCTGGGTGTGATCACGCTTGTCCTGTTCTCAACGTTGGCCTATTTGATCGTCCGCCCCCTGCGCGACATCTCCGGCCACGTCGACCGGCTGCGCGAAAGCGCCGGGGGCCTTGTGCTGGAACGCGTCGGCGGGCTGCTGCCCGTCGCGGAGACGGAAAAGATCCGCGAATCGCTGAATTCCTACCAGGCACGGCTCCAGGACGTCCATTCCAGCCTGGAGGAGAAGAACCGCGAATTCTGGCGCATCGCGCATCACGATGCCCTGACCGGCGTGCGCAACCGCCGGGCCTTCGATGAATACTGGGACACCCTTCCGCGACTGGCCGCCCGCCACAGCTATCCTGTGTGCTTTGCCCTGTTCGACATCAATCACTTCAAGGCCATCAACGACAGCTACGGCCATCAGACGGGCGACGCAGTCCTGCAGAGTGTGGCGCGCAGCATCGACGAGGTCTTGCGGGAGGGGGAACACCTGTTTCGCATCGGCGGCGATGAATTCGCCGCGATTCTCCTCAACTGCGACGAATCGGGCGCCCAGCGCCTGGGCGAGCGTTGCCAGGAGCGGATCCGGGCCACCGATTTCACCCAGCACGGGGTGCGGGAACCCATCAAGATCAGTATCGGCCTGGCCGTTGCACCCGGCAACAACGGCCCGGCCATGCTTGCCCTGCAGTGGCAGGCCGACGTTGCCATGTACAAGGCCAAGCGCCCCGGATCCTCGCCGGTCGTGCTGTTCACCCCGGAACTGGAGAAGGATACCCAGAGCCTTTATTCCAATTGGATCAACAACGCCGTGTACGAGGCCATCACCCGGGGAACCGGGATCCGAATGGCCTACCAGCCGGTCGTTGCGCTCAACGAGCATCATTCCTCGTATGTCGAGGCCCTGCTACGTATCGAACACCAGGGCGAGATCATCGGACCCGCGGATATCTTCCCCGTCGTCGAGGCGCGCCATCTGGAGGTCGACCTGGACCGGGCCGTACTGACCCGCATCCTCGGGGATCTGCGGGCCTCCCTCATCCCGCCAGGGGTTGGTATCTCGATCAATCTGTCGGGCCCCACCATCGTGAATGCCGCGCTTACCCAGTGGCTGGAGGCCTTCGTCCCCTTCCTGCAGGATCGGCCAATCATCCTCGAGGTCACGGAGACCGCCCTGATCACCGAGATCGGGCTGGCGACGGAAAATCTCCAGCGACTACGTCAGCAAGGGTTCCTGGTCGCCCTCGACGATTTCGGCAGCGGCTACTCTTCCATCCGCTATCTGGCTTCCATGCCCGTGGATACTGTCAAATTCGATATCACCCTAGTACGCAGCCTGGATGTCCCGGACCAGCATCACATTGTCGAGGGCCTAGTCCAGATGATCCGCGATGTGGGCTACACCACCGTGGCGGAAGGGATCGAGACCGCCGAACAACTCAGCCGGGTACGCGCCCTGAAGTTCGACTTCGCACAGGGCTACCATCTCGGGCACCCTGCCCCGGTTTCGCAAGGCCTCCCACCGGTCCTGCAGGCTCATGCAGGCATTTCCCGGATGTGATTGCTCACGAGCCGGCCTCGCAGACGAAACTGGATCGCTGGGTCTCCGGGAAACATTCGATTAGCGTTTCCCCGAGGCGGGCCGGGCGCGACCGCGTTACAGACCTGCCCCCTGACATCCTCCACCGGTCCGTGTCAAAGCAATGCCATTTGACCCGGAGACGCCGCACGCAGAACCTATGCCCCGTTTTCAACTTACGAGGAGGCCCGCTTGCGCTCTGGACGCGGATCCCTGTTTGGCGACTGGCTCGATACCACCAACCACAAGGACAAGCTGATTGCCCTGATTGGCGGCGTGATCGGCCTCTACCTGTCACTGGAGGTCGCGGCATCGGTCACCGACAACGGGATCAACGGGCTGATCCTCGCGTCTCTGGGCGCCACGGCCGTGCTGCTCTTCGCTGCGCCCCACGCGGCGATGTCGCAGCCCCGGAACGTGCTCGGTGGCCATGCCGTCGCCGCCATCGTGGGGGTCCTGGTGCGCGACGTTCTGCCCCACCCGTTGCTGGCTGCAGCGGTCGCCGTCGGGCTCGCAATCTGGCTGATGCACTACCTGCGGTGCCTGCATCCCCCCGGCGGCGCCACCGCGCTCTATGCGGTTCTGGGAGGTGAGTCGGTGCACACCCTGGGCCCCTGGTTTCTCCTGCATCCCGTGCTGACCAGCGTGGGCGTCATGCTTGTTGTCGCGGTGATCATCAACTACCCGTTCCCCTGGCGGCGCTATCCGGCCAGCCTGACGCCGACGCCCGAAGCCCCAGAGCAAGGCCCCCTGGCTGCCCTGGAGCGGGCGGGCCTGGGCCAGGACGACCTCGAACACGCCATGCGCGAAATGAACCTGTATCTCGACCTCACCGAAGACGACCTCGCACGCCTGTACCTATTGGCCCGGCGCCATCACCAGCACCCCGACCCCATCACGCCGGACGCGATCCAGCCGGATCACTGTTTCAGCAATGGCGGGAGCGACGCCGACTGGGCTGTGCGGCGCGTGTTAAACATCGACGACGGGCAAGTAACCTACCGCAACCTCGCAGGGCCTGAAGCCCCGCGCCAGGACCGCGTCACGCTGGCGGAATTCACCGCCTGGGCCCATCACCAGCTCGACCCGAAATCCGCCCCGGGCGACTGAAGCGTTTGGGGCTGCCCCTACCCGGCGCTTATACTCTCGCGCCAGGTCTCCGTAGCTCAGCTGGATAGAGCAGCCCCCTCCTAAGGGGCAGGTCGCAGGTTCGAATCCTGCCGGGGACACCACATTCATGAGGCCGATGCCGATCTTCGATCTGGCGCCGTGCCCGCATCGGTCGTAAGGTAGGCGGATGGCCATGCTGACGACCGAACAGTCCACCCGCATGATCGATCTCCTCGCCCCGCTGATCGGCATTCAGGGCGAGGTGGATGGTTGTATGGTCGAACTGGTCGAGGTCCTCGACGAGGGGCCTCGGGGTCTACCCGGGGTCGCCTTGATGACCATGGGCCCCGAGCGCAGCATCCAGGCCAATCAGTACGGCAATCCCCTTTGTCGCCATTCGGAAACCCGCACCCTCTCGTTGCTGTCCGAGGTTGAACGCGACCTGCACCCGGTCCTGCGACAGCTGCTTCCGGAATCCGTCGTGGCCGAGCTGCGGGGGTTGCTGACGGAGTGAGGCCCTACCCGGCTCCGTTGCATGGGCGCGATCGGGCTTCGGCCTCATCCACCATGGGCTCCAGCCGCGGCCATATGGCGTCGAGCAGATGGGGTTGAGCGGCCTCGCTGGGGTGGATGCCGTCGTCCATCAACATGCCGTCGTCCAGCAGGACGTCCTCGAGGAAGAACGGCTCGAACGCGAGCCCCCGCTCCTCGGCGAGATCGGCGAATACCGCCTCGAAACGCTCGGTGTAGCGGCGGCCGTAGTTCGGCGGGATACGTATGCCCAGCAACAGGGTGTCGGCGTCGACCGCCTTGATCGCATCGACCATCGCCTCCAGGTTTTCGCGCATGGCCTGCGGGGGCAGGCCGCGCAGGCCATCGTTGCCGCCCAGGGCCAGGATGACGACTTCGAACGCTGCGCGTTCCAGCACTTCGGGCAGGCGAGTCCGTCCCCCGGCCGTGGTATCACCGCTGATGGATACGTTGACCACTTTCCAGTCCTTCTCTCGCTCGGCCAGCCGTTCGCCCAGCAGGGCCGGCCAGCTGGCGGAATCGGGCATGCCGTACGCGGCACTCAGCGAGTCCCCGAACACCAGGACCCGGAGCGGCTCGGCCGAACGATTTTCGTCCGGTAGGGAATTCGCAGCCGCAACAGGACTCCATAGCAACGCGATCAAGCCCATCACGACCAACGGAATACGCAACATGGATGCATCCTCGTCATTTGTACTGGAGGCCCGGGACCTCGAGCAGCGGATCAACGGACCCAGCGGCCCGCTGGACATCCTGCGCGGCATCTCACTGGCGGTCCAGGCGGGCGAGACGGTGGCCATTCTCGGCGCCTCGGGTTCCGGCAAGTCCACCCTTCTCGGGTTGCTTGCAGGTCTGGACGCCCCGAGTGCGGGAGAAGTTCGGCTGCTCGGGCAAACCATCAGCGAACTGGACGAGGATGGCCGTGCCGCCCTGCGCGCCGGCCGGGTCGGGTTTGTGTTCCAGTCCTTCCAGCTCCTGCCGGCACTGACGGCGATGGAAAACACCCTGCTCCCGCTGGAGCTCAACCCGGCCCATGCGCAAGAAAGTCAGGAAACCCTGAACCACTGGGCCTCACAGGCCCTGGAACGCGTGGGTCTGGGCGAACGTTCCGCACACTACCCCCATCAACTCTCCGGTGGCGAGCAACAACGCGTGGCGATCGCCCGCGCCATTGTGGATCACCCGGCAGTGCTGTTCGCCGACGAACCCACCGGGAACCTCGACGGGCGGACGGGGCACCGCATCATCGAACTGCTATTCAGCCTGGCGCGACACCCGGACAATGATGGGCCGGCGACAGCGCTGGTGCTGGTGACACACGACCCCGAACTGGCCGGACAATGTGATCGCATTATCTCGATCCAGGATGGTGTGCTCGAATGATCGCCACCCGGGGAACCGACCGCAGCCATCTACGCGCCCTGCTGCGTGGCACCTGGCGTGAATGGCGCTCGGCCGAGCTGCGCGTCCTCGCCGCCGCCCTGGTCGTCGCCGTCGCAGCCGTCGCGGCGGTGGGCTTCTTCACCGATCGGGTGGATCGGGGCATGGCCCAGCAGGCGACCGCGCTGCTGGGGGGTGACTTGGCCGTCGTCAGCGACAACCCGCTACCGGAAGGCTGGCCTGCCGAAGCGGCGAGCCACGGGCTGGAAACGGCGCGTACGGCCTCCCTCCCCAGCGTCGTCTTTACTGCGGATGACGAATCGCGACTGGCCGCCCTGCGCGCGGTCGAGGCGGGCTGGCCACTGAAAGGCGAGGCGCGAATCCGTCCTGGCCGCGAGGCGGACGAGCGGGTCCGCGACCGCGGTCCGGAACCGGGTACGGCCTGGCTGGAACCGGCGCTGCTCGAGGCCCTGCGACTGGAGGTCGGGGACCGGGTGGAGGTCGGGGATCTCGATCTGGAGGTCGCCGCGATCATCACGCATGAACCGGATCGCGGCAGCAACCTGCTGGATATCGCGCCGCGACTGATGCTGGCCTTCGATGATCTGGAGGCCAGTGGCCTGATCGGCCCCGGGAGCCGCGTACGCTACGAGTTCTTTGCCGCGGGACCCAGCGCCGGGGTCGCGGAATTCCGTGACTGGCTGGAGGATGACCTGGAGTCCGGCCAGCGCCTGCTGGGTCTGGAGGACGCCAACCCGGAACTGCGCACAGCGATCGAGCGTGCGGAGCGCTTCCTCGGCCTCGCCTCGTTGATGGCGGTGCTGCTGGCCGGGGCCGCCATCGCCGTCGCGGCCCATCACTTCGCCCAGCGCCGCGCCGACCCGGCGGCGGTGATGCGCGCGCTGGGAGCCAGCGGACGCCAGGTCCTGCTCACCTACTTCGGCCGCGTTGTGCTGGTCGCCCTGCTGGCCAGCGGGGTTGGGCTCGCGATCGGCTTCGCGGCCCAGTTTGTCCTCGCGGCGCTGCTGGGCGACTGGCTCGCCGGGGACCTGCCTCCGCCCGGTTCCCGCCCGGTCATCGCCGGCCTTGGGGTGGGGCTGATCACGGCCGTGGGCTTTGCCCTGCCCGCTCTGTTGCGGATCGGCCAGGTCTCGCCGCTGCGGGTCCTCCGGCGCGATCTGGGTCTGCCGCCCACCTCGGTCTGGCTGTCCGGTGCACTGGCGCTGCTGGCGTTCGGCGGCCTGCTGTACTGGCAGGCCGCCGATCCCCAACTGGCCGCCTGGGTGCTGGTAGGCACGGCCGTTGCGATCGCGGTGCTGGCCGCACTCGGGATGGCGCTGGTGCTGGCCCTGCGGCCCCTGCGCAACCGCGGCGGCATGGCGCTGCGCTTCGGCTTGGCCAATCTATCCCGTCGGGGTGGCCTGAGTGCCGTGCAGCTCGTGGCCTTCAGCGTAGGCATCCTGGCACTGCTGCTGCTTGCCATTGTCCGGGTGGATCTGCTGGAGGCCTGGGATGCCAGCATCCCCGAGGATGCCCCGAACCAGTTCTTCATCAACATCCAGCCGGGACAGGAGCAGGCCTTCGCCGACCGCGTCGAAGCGGCCGGTCTCGAGCGCCCGCAACTGGACCCGATGATCCGCGGTCGGCTGATCGAGATCAACGACGAGCGCGTGCGTCCGGATGATTTCGACGATGATCGCGACCGCAGGCTGGTGGATCGCGAGTTCAACCTGTCCTACGCCGCGTCGCCCCCGGACCATAACCCCATCGTCGAGGGAGACTGGTTTGGCGAGCAGGGGCAGGACCCCGATACCGGATGGTCGGTCGAGGCCGGGCTGATGGAACGCTTCAACCTGGCACTCGGGGACCACCTGACGTTCCGTGTCGGCGGTCAGGCTATTCGCAGCCCGATCACCAGTGTCCGCGAGGTCAACTGGGACAGCTTCCAGGTGAACTTCTTCGTGATCGGTCCGCCGCCGTTGCTGGACGAGCAGCCCCGGACCTTCATCACGGCCATGCACGTACCCGAGGCGCAGCGCTCCGCCCAGAACCAGTGGCTGCGCGAATTCCCCGCAGTCTCGGCGATCGATGTCAGCGCGATCCTCGCGCAGGTGCGCGACGTCATGGATCAGGCCACCCGGGCGGTGGAGTACGTCTTCCTGTTCACGCTGATCGCGGGTCTGACCGTGCTCTATGCGGCGGTGCAGGCGACGCGCGATGTACGCCGGCGCGAGGCCGCGCTGCTGCGCACCCTGGGTGCACGCCGCGACCAGATCCGCAACGGCTTGCTCGCCGAATTTGGGGCCCTGGGGCTACTGGCCGGGCTGTTGGCGTCCGTCATTGCCACGGCGGTCGGCGCCCTGCTCGCCTGGCAGGTCTTCGAGTTCGACTACAGCGTGAACCCACTGACCTTCGTCTACGGCATCGGTGGCGGTACGCTGGGGATTGCCCTGGCGGGCTGGCTGGGCACCCGGCGGGTGCTGGATCAGGCGCCCCTGGCGGTCCTGCGCGGACCGGAGTAAGCCGAGGAATCCAGGGAGCGGCTGATTCACTCACCCGTCCGCGTGGGTACCCCATTTTTTCGAGACAAGGCGCGGTGCGCAGCGCCTTGGTCACTCTCCGGTCCCGCGTCGATCATTGGGACGCCACGGAGAGTTGGGGAAAATGGGCCCCCCTTCGTGAGACTCCACACCCGGGGATCCGGTCATTTTCCGTACATGATCTCCACGTCGAGGAATCCGAACAGGACCAGCAGCGCCAGCGCCCAGAGGTAGAACGAGAAGACCTTGAGGTTGGCGCGATACAGGAAGAACAGGACCATCTTCAACGAGACGATCCCGACCAGGGCGGACACCACGAAGCCCACCGCGAGCGCCGTCCAGTTCAGGTTCCCCAGCCCGTCGCCATTGAGCACGTCCAGTGACTGCACGGCGGTGGCAGCGAGAATGGTCGGAATCGCGAGGAAGAAGCTGTACTCCGCCGCCCAGCGCCGCTTGAGCCCGCTGAACAGGGCGAAGGTGATGGTCATGCCGCTGCGCGAGAGCCCCGGGATCAGTGCAAAGCCCTGGGCCACGCCGATGATGGTGGCAATCTTCGGACTCAGTTGGCGCAGCCCCAACGGGCGCCGTTGCAGCCGGTCCGTCCACCACAGCAATACCCCGGTCAGGCTAAGCGTGCCCGCGATCAGTGTCGGGTGGGCGAACACCTGCTCGAAGCCCGCCTTCAGGGTGAATCCGACCACCGCGGTCGCGAACACTGAAAGCACCACCAGCAGGGCCAGACGCAGGGACAGCATCTCGCGCCCGGCCGACCCGTGGGCCGATGCCCACTGCAGGCTTTCGCGGGCAATGCCACCGGTCAGCCGGGTCAGGCTCTTGCGGAATACGAAGACGATCGAGACCAGGGTGCCCACGTGCACTACCAGGTCGAACAGGATCATCTCGGGGCTCTCGGGCGCCGGTAGCGGTTCGCCCTGACGGATCAGCCAGTGCTGGGTCAGGACCAGGTGCGCGGTCGAACTGACCGGCAGAAACATAAAGATGCCCTGAACGATCCCGAGGAGGGCGGCGACCCAGACTGTCATTGCAGATACGGCTCCGTGAACCCGAGGCGGGCCGCAGTATACGGAAAACGCCAGGGAGGCGCCGGGACCCCGGTCGCACGCCCAGCCAGGCGTGGATCAGACCCGGAACTGGGTGGTCAGTCCCCGCAGCCGCTCGATCCGCCCCACTAGGACGTCCGTCTCGCTGGCCGTGGCTTCGGCATTCCCCGCGGTGATCTGGGCCCCCTGGCTAACCTCCGTGAGGGTGCCATCCACCTCGCGCGCGACCTCCGCCTGTTGCGATACCGCCCCGGAGATCTCGTTGTTGAGATGACGGATGCGTTCCACCGCGGAACGGATCGCCTGCAGGGCGTCGCCCGCACCAGCGGCCTGGTCGACTCCGGCCTCGCCCCTCTCGCGGCTGCGCTCCATCGCGCTGGCCGCCGCCCGGGCGCCGGCCTGCAGGCGTTCGATCATGGCCTGGATCTCGGTGGTGGAGTCCTGTGTACGTGTGGCGAGGGTCCGCACCTCGTCCGCTACGACAGCGAATCCCCTTCCCTGCTCCCCCGCCCGCGCGGCCTCAATGGCCGCATTGAGCGCCAGCAGATTGGTCTGCTCGGCAATGCCGCGTATCACGTCAAGCACCGAACCGATGCTGTCCGACTCGGACTGCAGGCGCGCCACCTGCTCGTTTGCCGTGCCAATCTCGCTCGCCAGTTCGCGCATCGTGCGGACCGAGGCGTCCACCACATCGGACCCGGTACGCGTCTCGCTCTCGGCCTGATCTGCGGCTTCCGACGCGGTTTGGGCATTGCGCGCGATCTCCTCGGCCGAGGCCGTCATCTGGTTCATCGCGGTAGCAACCTGGCCAATCCGGGCTTGTTGCTGCTGCACCTCCTGGTTGGTCTCTTCCGCCACGCGGTGAAGGGTGCCGACGGACTCCCCCAGTTCCCGCGCATGTTCCACCATCTCCGAAACCATCCCCTGCAAGCGCTCGATAAATGCGTTGAACAGACGCGCCAAACGATCAATCCCGTCATTGCGCGGGGCATCGATCCGCTGGCTCAGATCGCCCTCCCCCTCCGATACCCCGCGAAACTGCGAGGCCAGATGCGCCAGGCGCCGCCGAATCATCAACACGAACAGGAAATACACCACGACGACCACGCCGATCGCGACACCCAGCATCATCGCGTTGACCTGCCAGGCCGCAAGATCCAGCAGACGATTGATCTCGAGCGCCACCTCGGCCTCCAGTGCCGGGGTCGTCTCGTGGCCCTGCATGACGCCCGTCAACGTCGCCTCCATACCCCCCTTGAGCGTTGCGGTGTGCCAGAACACCGCGGCAGCGGCAATTAGAAAGAACACCCCTACGATCGCGCTCAGGGCCAGCGAGAACCGTCCGGCGAGTGACAGCCGGCCCAACCCCTTGATCGACTCCATTGAATTCCCCTGTATTTCGGCTTCAGAAGCCTTGTTATTATTGGCATGTAACGGCCGGGCTGTGCGGTTTCTGAACCCCGAATACGCCCCGGCCTTCACTCAGCGGCAACGACCGAACTTGTGACGGGTGTCCGGAGCGATTAAGGTTCCAAGACATATGCGCGCATGCATATCCTTCAAAACCGCGAACCGACGATTCCTTCCCTATGCAGCTCACTCGCTATACTGATTTCTCCCTTCGGGTCCTGATGTACCTCACCGTGCAACCGCGCGACCAGCGCGTGACCGTGAGCGATATCTCCGAGCAGTTCACGATCCCGCGCAACCACCTGGTAAAGATCGTTCACCAGCTCGGCCAGAAGGGCTACATCATCACCCGGCGTGGCAAGGGGGGCGGGATCTCGCTCGCCTGCGAGCCGAACGAGATCAACGTAGGCAGTGTCATCCGCGACATGGAGCCGAACCTGAACGTGGTGGACTGCGAGAATCCCGTCTGCCCGATTCTCCCTGGTTGCCAGTTGCGTGGGGTACTGAACGATGCGCGCGATGCCTTCTTGGACGTCCTCGACCGCTACACCATCGCCGATGTCACCCAGGCGCCGGATTATCTCTACGAACTGCTGAACCCCAGCAAGAGCGCCTGATTCTTCTCATGCGGCCATGGATCGGCTGACGCACCCCCGCCGCCACGCCAACCCGGCCCCGTGCGTGCGCCGCACGCTGGGGGGCGCACTGGTGGTTCTGCTATTCGCAGCCTCCCCGGTCGATGCCCGGGTGACCTGCCCCTCCCCCGGGGCCGAGGTCGCCCCTCTCGCCGAGCTCCGCGCCGGCGCGGTCGCCGAGGGGGATGCCGTCATCGCGGAGGGCATCGTCACGGGCGTGTTTATGGGGCCCGATCAACTCGGCGGGTTCTATCTGCAGCAGGGCGCCGGGCCCGACTCGGCCGGTATGTTCGTGTATGCCCCGCGTCGGGAGCCGGTCTCGACCGGCGAGCATGTGCAAGTACACGGGGTGTTTAGCCGCCACCGCGGACGCCCGCAGATCGCTCGGCTGGACCGCATCCAGGGCTGCGGGCACGGCGAACTGCCGGCACCGCTGGAGGTGCGCCTGCCTGACGACGCCAGCCGCCTCGGCGAATACGCCGACCTCCGTGTTCGTTTTGCGCAGCCGCTGGCGGTGACCGCCAACCACGAACTCGCGCGCTATGGCAGCCTGACGCTCTCGGCCGGGGGGCGGCTCATGCACCCCGGCCAGATCGGGGCCGCGGGAACCGCCCGGGACGAGAAGCGCCGGATCATCCTGGATGATGGCAGCTATCGCGCGGAACCCGACCCGATCCCCTATCGCGACGATCATGGCACGCGCCGGGTGGGCAGCACGCTGGAAGGCCTGACCGGGATCCTGACCCACGCCTTCGGCGACCATCGCATCCATCCCACCCACTCGCTGGACTGGCTCGGCGGCGAGCGCCCCGAACCGCCGTCGACGCCGGGAACGGACCACCTGCGCATCGCCACCGCCAATCTGGAGAACGACTTCGTGACGCTGGGCGAGCGCGGCGCACAAAACCGGGCGGAACGCGAGCGCCAGACGGCCAAGCTGGATGCCCTGCTGCAAACGCTGGACGCCGACCTGCTGGGCGCGGTCGAACTGGAAAACGCCAAGGCGGCGCGCCGGCAGCTGGTCGAACGACTGAATGCCGTCCCTCCGCCGCGCGGCGACTATGCGGCCATCGCCCACCCGGGGCCGGGCGACGACGCGATCAAGGTGGCCCTGCTCTACCGTCCGGACCGATTGCAACTCGTTGGGTCCGCCACCGATCGCGATGCCGTGCATCATCGCCCGCCATTGCTCGGCTGGTTCCAGCAACCCGGGAGTGGCAAGCGTTTCGGGGCCGTGGTGGTGCACTTCAAGGCGAAGAGCGGTTGCCCCGACGCGGGCGATATTGACCGCGGCCAGGGTTGCTGGAATGAACGGCGCACGGCCCAGGCCGAACGTCTGGTGACATGGATCCGGGAACAACAACGCAATGAGTTTGCCAATGTTCCCGTACTGATCCTCGGCGACCTGAACGCCTACGCCGCCGAAGACCCGGTGCGAACGCTGGCCGCGGCCGGCAAGCGGGACCTGGTGCATGACGATCCAGCGTCCGCCCATACCTATGTCTTTCGCGGCCGGGCCGGACAGCTGGATTACCTGCTGGGTCCCGATGCCTTGCGCGACGCCGTGCACGACGGGGCGGCCTGGCCGGTCAATGCAGACGAACCCGGCTTCCTCGGCTTTGACGGTCGCGCGCCCGCCACGGGGCCCTGGCGCGCCTCGGATCACGACCCCGTCTGGGCGGATCTCCGCCTGGATTGAGTGACGGCCCAACCCCGCTCCGGCGGCCTGCCGGTCAGTCGCGCGCGGACGCTTCCGCCTCAGCCTCGGCCTCGGCCTCCGGCACGTTGTCGACGATGCGCACGGGTAACGGGCTTCCATCCAGGCCACCCAGCGTACGCTGCGGGAACGGGATATCAATCCCCGCCTCGTCCAGCGCGGCCTTCACACCCTCGTGCATGGAATTGCGCAGATCCAGGAACTTCTCCCGCCGCGCCCACACCGAGAGCTGAATCTTCAGCGCAGAATCACCGTACTCCAGGAAGATAAACAGCGGCTTGGGCTCCTCCAGACAGACCGGATTGCGCTCGGCCACGCCCATGAGCACGTCACGCAACTGCTTGAGATCGGTCCGATAGCCCACCCCGATTTGCATGTCCAGACGACGGATGGGGAAGCGGCTGAGATTGGTCAGTTGCGTCTTCACCAGGGTCTCGTTGGGCACGCGCACCATCAGGTTGTCGAAGGTGCGCAGCTTGACCGACAGCGGGTCGATCGACAGCACCTCGCCCGTGGCATCCCCGACCTTGATGACATCCCCCACGGAGAACGGGCGTTCGCCAATCAGGAACAGCCCCGAGATCAGGTTCGAGGCCGAAGTCTGCGATGCAAAGCCAAGCGCGACTGTCAGGATGCCGGCCGCGCCCAATAGCACGGTGAGATCGAACCCCAACTCGCGCAGCGCCGAGGCCAGCACCAGCAGAACGATCAAGTAAAAGCTGATGCGGCGGGTGAGCATGACCTGCTGCGCGTCGAGCTTGTCCTCCAGCGCGCGCGCCAGACCGCGCGACAGGAGGCGCGCCAGCAGCAGGCCCACCAGCAGGTAGACCGCGGCGCGGATGGCGGCGAGAAAGGCCTCGCTGGTCACAAAGGTCTGAGCGGTTTGCAGCCATTCATTCATCGCGCCGGAAGCTCCCTACTGAAACAGGGCGGTGAACGCCCTGACCATCAAATGCCGCCCCCCGGCCTGGCGGGGTTCGGCGATGCGCTGGGCCCCGCCGGCCACACCGGGGGGACCGGAGTCGATCTTCATGTCCGCCATGTCGCGATCTTCCTCGCGCTCCATGCGCACTGCCGGGGTCCACAACCGGTGGTGCTCGTCGGCGAATACCGGAAGGCGCGGCACCGGCAGGTTCACGCGTTCCAGGAACAGGGCATCCGAAGCCTTGTTCTCGATGGTCAGCGGCGTGATGACGCGGTGCGGGCGCATGGGCACGTCGGCCAGGTCCAGGCGAGCCTGGGTGCGAGTGGCATAACAGAGCTCCCCGTTCACGGTATTCGGGCCGAACCAGGTATCGGACGGCGTATAGACCGGAAACTCCTGCACCATGGCCTCGCCCAGATGCAGCTGCACCCAGGCCGGGGAACTCAGATAAAGCGTGACCTGACCACGGGCCGGCACATAGAAGGGGTTTTGCGGCCGGCTGACCATCGGCCGATCCGCCAGGGCTACCCGCAGCTCCGGTACCGAATCCGCCGGGGATCCGGCAAAACGCAGCAGGTCGTTCGCATCGGCAGGGAACCCATCGGCGCAGGGAACATCGATCGCCAGTGTGGCATCGGCGGGGTCGCGCGGGCGTTCCAGGACCATCTGCCATTCCTGCTCGCCGTGCAGCAGCCAGAGGTCCAGGGGGCCGATGGACCAGCGTCCATGTTGCCCCGATGCAAGTCCCCGGCGGCCCCACCAGGCCGCATCGTTGGTACTCATGGTTGGATTCTGCGGCATCGTCCGCCCTGTCGTGGTGTTGGCGCCACTGTAAACCAGAACACCCCGTCCGCGGGAGAAGCATCCTCAGGACAATGGCGCCATTCGCCGAGCGTCAGAAGAGATCGAGCTGCCCTTCGGACCGCGTCTTCTGCGGACGCGCGGGCGGGGCAAACTGGTTGCAGTCCAGCTCCACGAGACGTCCGGCCAGCCCCGCCCGGCGCCGCGCCAGCCGGAAGCGCTGCCGCAACAGCTCCGCATACGGCCCGGCCCCGCGCATACGGTGACCGAAGGTTGAATCGTAGAGCTTGCCCCCATGCGCCTCGCGCAGGCGCTGCAGTATGTGCTCCGCCTTGAGCGGGTGATGGGTGCGTAACCAGTCCTCGAACAGTGGGGCCACCTCACGCGGGAGCCGGAGCAGCACATAGCCGGCGGCCACTGCGCCAGCCGCCGCCCCGGCATCCAGCAAGACCTCCAGCTCCCCGTCCGTGAGCACGGGGATCAACGGCGCCACCAGCAAGCTGACGGGGACACCCGCCGCCGTGAGCCGCTCCACGGTCTGCAAGCGCCGTTGCGGGGCCGCCGCGCGCGGCTCCAGATGTCGCGACAGCCCGCGATCCAGGGTCGTCACCGAGATCGCCACCTGCACCAGTCCGCGCTCCGCCATCGGACCCAGCAAATCCAGGTCGCGCTCGACCAGTGCGGACTTGGTCACAATGGATACGGGATGCCCGGTCTCGGCCAGCACCTCCAGCAGCTCGCGCGTGATCCGCCATTCACGTTCGATCGGCTGGTACGCATCGGTGTTGATCCCGAGCGCCAACGGGGTCACCCGGTGGGACGGTCGCGCCAGTTCGCGCCGCAGGCAGTCGGCCGCGCCGACCTTGGCGAACAGCCGGCTCTCGAAGTCGAGCCCCGGCGAAAGGCCCACATAGGCATGGGCCGGCCGCGCAAAGCAGTAGGCACAGCCGTGCTCGCAGCCACGATAAGGGTTCAGGGAGAGCTCGAATGGCACATCCGGGGACTGATTCCAGGACAGGACGCTGCGCGGGTGCTCGACCGTCACCTCGGTGCGCAGCGGCGCCGGTGCCTCGCCATCACCGACCCACCCGTCGTCGAAGGGTTCGTGCCGGGTCGACTCGAAGCGAGCATGGGGATCGATGGTCGCGCCCCGGCCCTTGGTCGGTCCATGGACCGGCTTCATTGGCTGGGGCCATCCATGCGCTCGCACAGCTGTCGGAAATAGCCGGACTCGGAGAGCATGCCCCGACCCGCATCGCTGCGGTTCAGCCGGTCGAGCAGCAAGCGCAGGCGCTTGGCCGCCTGCTGGCGCGCCGCCTCGTCATCCGCCGCCTGCAGCAACGCCTCCGTGGAGGCGATTTCGCCCCTCAGTTGCACGGCCTCGGGGACATAGCCGGCGTTCTTCATCACCCGGAAGGCCATGCGCAGCTCTTGCGGCACCGCGCTGTCATCATCCAGTTGCAGGGGTCGACCCGCCCCCGGGAGGTCATCGAACTCCCCGCGGCGCGCCGCATCGGCCAGCTGGGCCTCGATCTGTAACTCGGTTAGCAACATCCCGTAGTCCGTTGTTCATGCGCCGGGCCGCGCTTGTTGAGGCCCCGCCCGATTTACCGTAACGTCCAGCTCTTCCACAAACCGTCCCCGTCTGGACCCCGATGGCACTCACCCCGCGAGACAATCCACCGGCGTCCAGCGTACGCGCGCTTGTTCCGGCCCGCGAGGCATTACGCGCCGATCCCCAGTTCGACACCTATCTGACGCGCCAGATCCCGGTGCTGGTGGCGCTGTCCCTGGTCCCCGGCCTGGGCTACATCCTGCTGGGTGCGCTGCACGGGGCCTTCACCGCGGCTGCAGCCTGGTACAGCGTGATGCTTGCCGCATCGCTCTGGGGCCTGCAGCTGTATTGGCGTTATCACCGCTCACCCTTGTCGCCGGAGCAACGGCTCCGCTGGCGGCTGCACCTCACCCTCTTCCTGTATCTCTACTTGGCGTTGTGGACCGCGATCTTTCTGATCTTTGTGCGCCTGGACTCGCACAATCTCCACTACATCGCCATTTTCACGCAGATCGGCGCCACCACGGTGGTCGCGGCCCTGCTCTACCCGGCCCCCTGGGTTTTCCGGCCGCTAATCCCGGCCATGATGGTGCCGCTGGCCGGGTATTTCCTGCTAATCGGGGACTGGTATAGCTATGTCCTGGCGGCCTTCTCGGCAACCCTTGCCCTGGTCCTGTTTTACGCGGCCAACAGCAGCTTCGGGCTGCTGCGCAACAGCTTCCACCAGGCCTCCCACGATGCCCTGACCGGGCTGAACAATCGCGCCGCCTTCATCGAGCATCTCGAACAAAGCCTCGAGGTCCTGCAACATCACGGACAGCACTCGTACCTGCTGCTGATCGATCTGGACCATTTCAAGACGGTCAACGACCTGCTGGGGCACGACATCGGCGACGAGCTGCTGAAGTCCGTGACGCGCGACTTCGCCAACGCCCTGCCCCCGGGCCACCACCTCGCCCGCCTGGGCGGCGACGAGTTCGTCATCGTGGCCCCTGGCAAGGAAGACCGCCAGACCTGCGAGCGCGCCGCCCGGCGCCTGGCGCATTCGCTGCTCCAGGTGGTCAAGACGCCCTACATTATCCGCAACCATCACCTGCACGTGAGCGCGAGCATCGGCATCCGCCTGATCGAGCCCGCGCAGCCGGTCGACTCGCATCAGCTCGTGCGCGAGGCCGATATCGCCATGTACGAAGTAAAAGACCGCGGGCGCGACGGCGTGGTCGTCTTCAGCGACGAGTTGTCGCGGGCGGTGGAGCGGCATCTGCAGATCGAGCGCTGCCTGCACTTTGCATTGCACAATCGCGAGATCGAGGTCCTGTTCCAGCCCCAGGTGGATACCACTGGGCGGATCCGCAGCGCCGAGACCCTGATTCGCTGGCACAGCGCCGAGCTGGGCGCCGTGTCACCGGCGGAGTTCATCCCCATCGCCGAACAGACCGGCTATATCAGCGAACTGGGCGACGCGGTGATCGCGCGGGCGTTCCAGGCCTTGCGCGACTGGGATCGCGCCGGGTTCCCCCTGGAGCAGCTCGCAATCAACATCAGCCCGCGGCAACTGGTGCACCTGAACTTCGTCCACCGCATGCAAGACCTGATCACCCGCTATCTGGGCCGTGAACACGCCCACCGCATCACGCTCGAGATCACCGAGCACGTGGTGGCGGAGGATACCGACCGGGTGATCCATATCATGCAGGCCCTGCGGCACATGGGCCTACGCTTCTCGATGGACGACTTCGGGACCGGGTTTTCCTCGCTCAGCTACCTCAAGCGTCTCCCGTTCGACGAACTCAAGATCGACCGGAGCTTCGTCCGCCAGGTCGACCACGACCCGGACGACCAGGCCATGGTGCGCACAATCTGCGACATCGCACGCCAATTCGGTCTGGCGGTGGTGGCCGAGGGGGTCGAGACCGAGGCCCAGTACCGTTGGCTGACCACCCACGGTGACCTGCTCTTTCAGGGCTTCCTGTTCGCCCGGCCCATGGATGCCAATGCCTTTTTCGACCACTGCCGCCGCGCGCAGGCGCTGACGCCCGACATCCGTCAGGCGCCAGCGGCCGGATAGGAAACCGGCCTCAGGCCCCGCCGGTCGCGGCCGGCAGCACCCAGAGCGTCAGCGACAGCAGGATCGCCGTCAGGCTGACCCCGATCAGCGGCAACATCATCACGCCGGCCAGGGCCTCGCGGCGGAACAGGCGCACGGCCATGCCACCCAGGGTCAGCGCCCAGCCCAACGCCACGAAGAACGCCAGCGCGTTCAGTTCGGCCCGCCACAGCAGGATCAGGGCCACCGGGAGCCCAAGGTTGAGGATCACCACCCCCATCTCCTGGCTGCCCGCGGCTCGTCCGGCAGACAGCGCATAGGCATACGCGGCCCAGACCATCAGCAGACCGAAGCCCAGGGCACCGGCGGCCGGCGAGCTGAGCGGCGCGCGCAGGATCGGCGCGCCGGCCGGCTCCAGCCCGACCCCAAGCGCCACGATCAGCAACGCCACCCCCAGGCTGATGGCCATCCAGAACAACAAAGTCCCGCGTTGCACCTTGGGTTCGGTCATGTCTCCATCCTCGTCTTGTCCTGTCTCTCTACCTAGCTGACCGCCCGCGCGTCACAGCGTTCGCCGTGACGGCCGTCTTCACCGCGCCAGTTGCCAGGCGACGGTCTCGCCCGCGCGCAGTGGCACCCCGGGATCATGCCCGAACAGCACCGCCTCCGGCACAGTCCACGGGGCGCGCTCCAGCGTCAGGGTGTCGGTGTTGCGCGGCAGCTTGTAAAAATCGGGGCCGAAATGACTGGCAAAGCCCTCCAGCCGGTCCAGTGCATCCGCCGCGGCAAAGGCCTCCGCGTACAACTCGATGGCCGCGTGCGCGGAATAGATACCCGCACAGCCACACGCCGACTCCTTCGCGTGGCGTGGATGCGGAGCGCTATCGGTCCCCAGGAAGAAGCGCGGGTGGCCACTGGTGGCCGCCTCGAGCAGCGCCTTGCGGTGGCGTTCGCGCTTCAGGATCGGCAGGCAGAAGTGATGCGGCCGCATGCCGCCCGCGAACAGCGCATTGCGGTTGTACAGCAAGTGCTGGGGCGTGATCGTGGAGCCGACATTGGCCGGCCCGTCCTGGATGAACTGCACGGCCGACTCGGTGGTGATGTGTTCCAGCACCACCCGAAGTTCCGGAAAATCGCGGATCAGCGGCTCCAGGTGGCGTTCGATAAACACCGCCTCGCGATCGAAGATGTCCACGTCCGGATCGGTCACCTCGCCGTGAATCAGCAACGGCAGGTCCACCCGCTGCATCGCCTCTAACACCGGATAGCAGCGGCGGATATCGGTCACGCCACTGGCCGCATTGGTGGTGGCACCCGCGGGATAGAGCTTGACACCGTGCACGAACCCGGAGGCCTTCGCCGCGTCGATCATGCCCGGTGTCGTGCCCTCGGTCAGGTACAGCGTCATCAGGGGCTCGAAGTCCGCCTCTTCCGGCAGCGCCGCCAGGATGCGGTCGCGGTACTCGGTGGCGGCCTCCACCGTCGTCACTGGCGGTTTCAGGTTGGGCATGATGATGGCGCGGCGGAAGCGGCGCGCCGTATCCGGCAGCACCGTCGCCAGCACATCGCCATCGCGCAGGTGCAGGTGCCAGTCATCCGGTCGAGTCAGGGTCAGGCGGTTCATCCGTAGTTCCCTTCGCAGGGGGGCCGTCCGGTACTGGGCCCCGTCACAGTGTATGAGTCATGAGGATAACGCGCGGTGCAACTCGGCCTCGGACCAGCCCTCGACCACCACGGTCTTGCTGCGCGAGGTCGCACCGGCCACCACCTGCACGGCCGCCTTCGAACACCCCAGTTCCGCGGCCAGCAAGGCCACCACGGCCTCGTTCGCGCGGCCCTTCTCCGGCGGCGCCTGAACCTGCAGCTTGAGGGTCTCGCCCATCCAGCCGCCAATGGCGTTGCGCTTGCTCCCGGGCGCCACCTTGACCTTCAACCGGCCCAAAAACCCTACCCGGCCGGGCGCGTCGCCATGTAGGCGCTGAAGACGCCGAGCTGGACATTGCGCTGCACGTCCTCGAAACCGACCGATCGCAGGGTTTCCATGATGTCGTCCGGGGGGACGCACTGATCGATGGTGTCCCAGAAATAGCGCATCAACAGTTGCCCGTCCGGGTCGCGGGTGAGCACCTTGCCCACGAACGGCACGAAATCGCGGAAATAGAAACGCGCCAGGCCAAACTGGAACTTCGTACGTGGCCGCGAGACCTCGAGAATGGTGCAGCGCCCGCCCGGCTTCAGCACGCGGAAGTACTCGCTGAACAACTCGTGCAGGTCGCGCACATGGCGAAGCCCATACCCCATGTACAGACGGTCGTACTGCTGGTCGCGCAAGGGCATCTGTTCGCCCAGGCTCTGCACGAACGTGGCATCCATCTTGGTTCGGGCCACATCCATCATGCCGCGGCTCGGGTCCACGCAGGTCAGGTGGTCATCGCCCACCACCTTGCGGATCTCCTCTGCAACCGGGCCGGTGCCGGTGGCCACGTCCAGCACCTCCATGCCGGCCTCCAGACCGGATTGTTTCAGGACAAACCGGCGATACGACTGCCCGGTGCCGAAGAAGCCGACCCGCAGGATTCGGTCGTAATACGGGGCAGTCCGGTCGAACAGGTCGTCGACGTAGGCGCGCCGGCTGGCTTCATCCCCGTAGTAGTCCTTCAGGACCGGGTGTGGCTTCTTGGTGGTTGGCTGCATTGCGTGTACTCCCCAGGCAAGGGACCGGCGCCACCGCAATTCGGCGGCCTGACCGGCCCGGCATCAATCCTTCATGGTGTCGCGAACGTCGCGGTCAGACGCTCCGAATAAAGTCCCTCGATCTCCACCAGCAATTCCTCGCGGCAGATATCCCCGTGCAGCAACAGGCTCGGCACATCGTGACCAAGGCGCGAGCGCAAGTGACGTTCCGCGGCCGATGCATCGGCCGCATGGCGCAGGTACACCTTGAGCAGCGACAAGTCGCGCGGCCTCTCCACCCGAACCGGGTGATCCGTGGCGGCCTGTTCCAGCAGGACACCGATATTGCGCAGGCTTTCGTCGATCTGCGCCTCGAGATCGCCAACATGCCGGCTTTCATGGCCGACAATACTGGCGGTGCCCGAGATGAACAGCTCGGCCGATTCCGGCCCCGACTGCCACAGACTGGCGCGGGCAAACGAAGGGCTGCGCGGCCCGTACTGAGGCGGGTAGTGATACGCACTGACCTGGCGCGGATTCTCGATACGCGCGGCCGCCTCGCGAGTGGCAATGAAATAGATCAGCAAGCCGTCGGAATGCGTGCCAATCGCCGTCGCCGCCGGCAGGAACTGTTCGTACTCCGGGAATGCCTCGAACACCCGCGCCCGCCCGCTGCAGAAGCCACGGTAGCGCTCCTGGCCGGCGACCGGGTCATTGATCGCGGGAAGATAGTTCCACACCCGCACCAAGTGCTCGAAACCCAGCGAACGGCAGCTAGCCAGGATCTCGCGGTAAGCGCGCTCGGTCAGGGGATCCGGGTCGCCTGCGGCATCCAGCGGCTGAATCCAGCAACCGATCAGGCAATCCTTGTGGCGAAGGTAGCTCAGCGAGCCTTCCACCCCGGTCTCGCCCTCGGCGCCGTCCGGAAGCGACCAGCACTCCGTCCAGCCCGACTCGACGCCCAGAGGCTCCAGCCCCACGCGGATCTCCAGACGCCCGGGCTTGCGTTCCACGCCGCTCACCCCGCCAAAGCGGATCACCACGGGTGCCGACGCGCATTCCGGGGGCTCGTCACCACAGTAGGTAACGGTCAGGGGGGATTTTGCGGCAGGTTCGCTCATTCCGGATGCCAGGGAGATCCATTCCAGCCAAAACAACCGCGGAGTCTACCAATCTCCCACGATCGAAACACGGATTCTCCCAACGACCTGCCCCGTCCAGCCTCTTGATCCGTTCGTCATTGAGGGCCGTCGACCGACACGCCTACATCGCGGAGGAACGCCCGCAGGCCCTCCGTGTAGTCGTCGCCCGTGGTCAGGAAGGCGTCGTTGTGCCCACCCTCCATCTCCAGCACCCACGCATCCGTAGCGGCGGCCCGCAGGCGTTTGGCATGCTCGAATGGCACGATCTCGTCTTCGGCACTATGGGCCAGCAGGATCGGCGCGGAGATCGCGCCCACCCGGCCCAGGGTGTCGTATTGGTGCCGCAGCAGCGCCCGCACCGGGAGCCAGGGGTAATGCCGCGCCCCCAGATCCGCCGCGGAGGTAAAGGCGGATTCCAGGATCACCGCCCCCGGCTCCACGCCCGTTGCCAGTTCCGCCGCGACCGCCGCCCCCAGCGACCGGCCAAACAGCACGATCTCCTGCGGCGGAATCGAACGGTCGTCGATCAGGTACTGCCAGGCGGCGCGGGCATCCGCATAGGTGCCGGCCTCGTCCGGGCGCCCCGCACTCCGCCCGTAGCCGCGGTAATCGATGATCAGCACGGCCAGTCCCAGCTCGTGGAACTGCCGTAGGGAATGCAACCGGTGGCCGATGTTCCCGGCATTGCCATGCAAGAAGAGCAGCACGGGCGTGTCGCCCCCGGGCCCCGGCACGAACCAGCCATGAATCCGAACCCCATCCTCGGTGACCAGCTCGACATCCTCGTAGTCCAGCCCGATGCCCTCCGGCGTGCTGGTCACCGTGCTCGACGGCAGATAGATCAGACGATCCTGAGTCACGAAGATCAGCGCGGTTACCAGGACATAGCCCAGCCCCACGAGCAGCAGGATCTTGAACAAGTTGGCCATATCCCGATCCTGATCCCGGTCACCCCCGTTCGCAAGCCTCTCGCCACCTTCTGCGCTCCCGTACAATAGGGCTCTCGCTCTGTTTCGACGATTGCCTTCATGCGCCATTCGCTGCTGACCAATACCGATCTGCAGGGGCTCGACCGCGACGCGTTGCTGCGCCATTTCGCGGGCAGCCAGCCCCTGGACGACGCCACCGGCCTGCAGCTGGCCGAGGCACTGGATCAAGCACTGGAGGCCGTCGATACCGCCGGGCTCGAATCGCATCCACTGGACGTGGCGGAGATCCTGCGCCATCTCAACGTCGACCGGCAGACGCTGATCGCGACCTTGCTGGTACCCGTGTATCTGGCGGACCTGCTCAAGCCGGCCGAGCTCGAGCAGCGCTTCGGTGCCGCGGTGGCCCGGCTGACCACCAACGTCGCGGCGCTGGTCCGCCGCCGCTTCGAGGCCCCGGCCGGGCGTCCGGAACAGGCCGAACGCCTGCGCCGCATGCTGATGGCCATGGTGGACGACGTGCGCGCCGTGCTGATCAAGCTGGCGTTTCGGGTGCAGCATCTGCGCCAGCTCGTCCGCGAGCCCGACGAGGGCGCCCGCATCCTCGCCCAGGAGACCCTCGACGTCATCGCACCGCTGGCCAACCGCCTCGGGGTGGGCCAGCTCAAGTGGGAGATGGAAGACCTCGCCCTGCGCATCCTGGAACCGGAAACCTACCGCGACATCGCCGTCGGCCTCGAGGAAAACCGCACCGAACGAGAAGCCTACGTCGAAGAGTTCGCCCGCACGCTGAAGAAACGCCTGCAGGCAGACGGCATCGAGGCCCGGGTCTTCGGCCGGCCGAAGCACATCTACAGCATCTGGAAAAAGATGCAGCGCAAGCGCACCTCGCTGTCGGAGCTGTACGATCTGCGCGCCACCCGCGTGATCGTCGACCAGCTGGCCACCTGCTACACCGTGCTCGGCATCGTCCACAACGACTGGCGCCACCTGCCCAGCGAATTCGACGACTACATCGCCAACCCCAAGGACAACGGCTACCAGTCCCTGCACACCGCCGTGGTCGGACCGGAAGGCAAGGTCGTGGAGGTGCAGATCCGCACCCGCGAGATGGACGACTTCGCCGAGCTCGGGGTCGCCGCGCACTGGCGCTACAAGGAAGGCGGACGCGAGGATCAGGCGCTCAACCGCGCCATCAACAGCCTGCGGCAGCTGCTGGAGGCCGCCGACAACAACGACCAGAACCTGCTCGACGAGATCCAGAGCGAACCGCTGCACCAGCGCGTGTTCGTGCTCACGCCCCAGGGCGAAGTGCTGGACCTGTCCCAGGGCGCGACTCCGCTGGACTTCGCCTACGCGGTCCACACCGAGGTCGGCCACCGCTGCCGCGGCGCCAAGGTCGACGGCCATATCGTCCCGCTCACCTACAAGCTGAAGTCCGGCGAGCGTGTGGAGATCCTGACCACCCGCGAAGGCGGGCCCAGCCGCGACTGGCTGAGCCCCGCGCTGGGCTATCTCAACACCGCCCGCGCGCGCTCCAAGGTCCGCACCTGGTTCCGTCAGCAGCATCAGGACGAACACCTGGCGACCGGCAAGCACCTGTTCGATCGCGAATGCCAGCGCCTCGGCTGCGGCCACAACCTCGACCGCAGCGCGCTGGCCGAGGCAATGAAGTATCAGACCTTCGACGAACTCCTGATTGCCCTGGGCGCGGGGGATGTCACCACCGCCCAGATCGCCGGACGCATCTCCCACCAGCTGCGCGACGCCCGAACGGGCGAACAGCCGGCTGCCACCCCTGCGCCACAGCGGCCGCGCCGCCACGAGGGCGAAGCCAAACCGGACGACATCCGAATCCGGGGTGTGGGTGGGCTACTAACCACTCGTGCCCAGTGCTGCAATCCGCAGACCGGTGACCCGATCATCGGCTTCATCACCCGCGGCGCCGGCGTCTCCGTGCACCGCAGCGACTGCGTGAACATCCTGCACATGCCGGAAGACAAGCGCGGTCGCCTGATCCCTGTCTCCTGGGGTGAAGAGCCCGAACGCGAGGCGATCACCCTGGAGGTGGATGCCCACGACCGCCCCGGCCTGCTGGGCGAAGTCGGCAACGCCTTCTCCGAATGCGGCATCAACCTGCTGCGCGTGAATACCGAAACCAATCGCGAAGACCGCAGCGTCCGCATGGAACTGGAAGCCGAATTCAGCGACCTCGGCGAACTCAGCCACCTCTTCGACCGCCTCCAATCCCTCAGCAGCGTCCAAACCGTCCGCCGCCTACCCCCAAACCCCTGACCGCATCTCGTCAACCAGACCGTACATCGCCGCCCCTTCCCGTCATCCCGGCACAACGTGCGCTCCCCGTCATCCCGGCCGTAGCGCAGCGAAGAGCCGGGGTCTCCCACGCCGGACACGCCCCAACGCGCGGGCGCACCGCGCCACAGAGATCCCGGATAACCGCTCCGCGGTTTCCGGGATGACGGGAGGGGGGATCGAGCTTTGCTGGATGTCGAAAAAGTGCCGACCGGGTACAGAGCCCCGTCAGTCGGCCGAGTGGCCCGGCCCGGCCCGCATGGAATGCCGCCGGGTCGTCTCGTAGGCGTTGGTGCCCTTGCGCCCGGACTTCAGCTCGCGGATCTGCTGTGCGACCTCGCCCCGTCGTTGCGACAGGTCCTGTATGGAGGTCTCGTAGAAGCGCGCCAAGTCCTCCAGGGCCGCGCGCAGCGCCGCACCGGAGTCATCTCGCAGCGGCACCGGATCGGCCCCGAAGGCCCGCTCCACCAGAGCCCTGGTCTGCCGGTCCAGCTCCTGCAGCTCTTCCCAGTCCTCCTCGACCACGGCCCGCGCCATGTGGGCGCGGATCGCTTCGACCGCATCCTCCATGGTCGCCGCAACCGTGACGTCGGCGGTATCGGTACTATCGCCGTCCGTCATACCCGTCGGCCGAGGGGGCACTCGAGAGGCTGGCCCATGGGCGGCTTCAACTCGCCCGGGCAACACGTTGTTCGGACGGGATATCGTCCCAGCCAGCCTTGATCTCGCGCAGCAGCTTGGCCACCTCGTCCAGTGCCACCGGATCGTTCTTCGCATTCGCCTCCAGCAGGCGGCGGCTCATGTACTCATAGAGCGAATCCAGGTTCCCGGCCAGCTCGCCGTTGTGCTTGTGGTCCAGCACCGCCCGCAGGGACTCGACGATGTCGATCGCCTTGCCGATCTTTTCGCCCTTAAGGGCCACGTTGCCCTGCTGCATCGCGCCCTTGGCCACGGCAATCCGCTCCAGCGCGCCCTCGAACAGCATCTGGATCAGCCGATACGGATCCGCCACCTGAGCCTCGGCCAATGCGCCCGACTGCCGATACTGGTTCACTCCGCGATTCATACCCGGTCCGTACATGTGTTGGTCTCCGTTATCCGTTCGCCCAACCCGGGGCGACTATCGACGAGAATCGTTCTGGGCCAGCGGCATGTTCGCCAACTGCCCCATCAGAAAATCACCCGTGCTCTGCATCTGCGCCACGGCGCTGTCCATCCGCGAGAACTGGCCGATCAGGCGCTGTTCCATCCGCTCCAGGCGAACCTCCAGGTTCTCGCGTTGCTGGCCAATCCGCTCCAGATCGTTGCGCAGGCCGTCCGTTCGCGCATTGATCAGACCCTCCGGCCCGATAAAGCCATCCGTCACTTCCTGCATACGCCCGCCGATCTCGCGCACGATCTCCGTGACCCGGTCGAAGCCATCCGTCTCCATCGCACGATCGAAACGCTCACCGTCAAACGAGAGCGTCCCGTCGCGGTTGGACACGATCCCCAGCTCCGCCAGCGTCTGCGCATTGGCATCCGGCACCTGGGCCGGCTGCATCAGCGCATTGCCCAGGCGGCTGCGAATACCGCGCACCGTACTGTCCCCCGTCAGCACCGACCCCTCCTCGGAGTCGGGGTTGAACGAAGTCAGTTCCCGGGTCTGGCCCACCAGGCCGTTGTAGGACTCCACAAAGCCCTGCAGGGCCGCCCGCAACTGGTCCTGGTCTTCGCTAACCGAGACCGTCACCGGGGCCTCGGAAGTCGCGCGCAACTCGATGCTCAAGCCTTCGATCGTGTCATCGAGCGTATTGGTCGAACTGGTCACTTCCAGACCGTTGATCACGGCGACGGCGTCACGCGCCTGCTGGGTCGTTTCCAGATTCCCGCTCGCCAAACGACCAAGCCCGTCGTTCGCGGCTGCGGTGTCACCGTTCACGGCCACGGATATGGTGTTATCCGCCCCGGTCTCCGTAGCGTTCAGTACCAGCCGCGCGCCACTGCCATCGTTCACGATGGAGGCCGTCACACCGCCCTCGGCCGCGTTGATCGCGTTGCGCACGTCGCGAAGGGTATCGCCCTCCTCCACGTCGATGGTGATAGCATTCTCGCCGCCCACGCTGATCTCCAGCTGGCCGGCGCCCACCTCCGCATCCCCGTCGTCAAACTGACCGGCCGCCGTCGCCACGCTTTGCGCCTGCGCCAGCTCCTTCACCTGCAGGGAGAAATTGCCGTTCGCGGCGGTGCCGTCGGACGTCACACTGGCCACGCTGGAGTCCGAGACCGTCGCCGACTGCGACAGCTCGAAGCCCGCCAACCGGCTCAGGCTCCCACCCACCTGCTCCACGCTGTTGGTCAGGTTGCCGAACGCGGAGATCTGGGCCTCGATCCGCCCTTCCCGGCGATCGAAACGCTGCTCTTTCGGTACTCGCTCGGCGTTGATCAGGTCACCAACGATCTGATTCAGATCCAGTCCCGATCCAACACCCAATGAACTGATGGCCATGGTCTCTCTGCTCCTCGGCGTTCGACGTCTCGAACCCTTTGTACGTGCCCTTTGCACGTGCGATATATCACTTAACGACAGCCTAGCCCAAATCTTGAGCGGGCCGCAGAAGAATCCGTCGACGCCGGACGTCCGTCCCCAGCCCCGCCCGCAACCCCGTCATTGCGAACGAAGCGAAGCAATCGCCAGAACCTGGCCCCAATACGTCGATCCGACCCAGACCCAGACTCCGTCATCCCGGAAACTGCGCAGCAGTTATCCGGGATCTCCACCGCCGAAGGTGGCACAGACGTCGGGGGCATTCCGACGCAGGAGATCCCGGCTCTCCGCTTCGCTGCGGCTGGGATGACGGTAGAGCGGCTGTGGCCGCGTCTATGGTGAAGCGGGCGTGGCCGGAATCGCGCCCCACACCAAGTGCCAGACCATGGCGCGACACAAACACGGACCCAATCCCAATCCTCCCACCACCCCCAACCCCGTCATCCCGGAAACTGCGAAGCAGTTATCCGGGATCTCCACGGCCAAAGCTGCCCCTTCCGTGTGGCGCATCCCGGCGTGGGAGATCCCGGCTCTTCGCTTCGCTACGGCCGGGATGACGGCAAGGGGGCCGCGGCACGGGTGACAGGAAAGGGGCCAGCGGACCGTGGATCTGCGGCTGGCTGGTGGCGCTAGCACAACGAAAAAAGCCGGACCCATTACCGGATCCGGCTCAATGAAACATACCGCGTTGAGGTGCAGTCTGGAGAAGGTCCTCAGGCCTTGTCCGCCAGCCCCGTACCGCCGAGCTCCTGCTCGGTCTGGAACTGCTCCACCAGGGCCAGCACGGCCTCCGGCGGGATCTGGCGGATCACCTGTTCGCGTTCTCCATCCATCACCGTAATCACCGTGCGGCCGCTGCTGTCGTCCACGCTGAACTCCAGCGCCCGCTTGGTGGATTGCAAGTAGGAATTAATCGACTCGACCACCTGATTGACCTCGGCCATGTCCATGGCCTCGATCGCCGGTCCGGTGGAGCCGGGAGCCGTTGATTCCGAACGACTGTCCGCACGAGCCACGGCCTCCGGCCGCCCCTCGCCACGCACAAGACCCGCGCCGGGGCCGGGCGCCTTCGCCCCTTCGCCCCCGCGCGGGTTCACTGCAACCAGCGGTGATGTGATATTGCCGATTCCATCACTCATATCGCTGTCCTCATCAGTAGGGGTGGATGGCGATCTCGCCATCCACCCTCAACCAGAAGCCCGAGTGATCGAGCTTACTGCAGCAGGGCCAGCACGTTCTGCGGAACGGCGTTGGCCTGCGACAGCACCGAGGTGCCCGCCTGCTGCAGCACCTGGGCGCGGGTCAGCTCGGCCGTCTCGGCCGCGAAGTCCGCATCCATGATGCGCGAACGAGCGGCAGACAGGTTCTCCGAGGAGATCTCCAGGTTCGAGATGGTGCTCTCGAAGCGGATCTGCACCGCACCCAACTCGGACCGCAGACCACTGATCTGCTGCAGCGCCGCATCGATGGTACCAAGGGTCTCGGTCGCATCTTTGCGGGTCAACACGCTGACGCCATTCAGCGTGTTGACGTCAGCCTCACCATCGAGCCCCAGGTCGACAGCATCCGTACCTGCAACGTCAATGCCGTCAGCCGGGGAGGCGCTCAGGTCAATTGCACGGAGAAAGGTCTCATCCCCATCGTTGCCGACGCTGCCGAACACGAAATCGCCATTACTACCAGTAGGAGTCACGTCAATCGCGATATCATCGTCACTGGCTGTGAGGACCAGGTTGCCAGCGTTATCGAAAGAAGCCGTGACGTTGGTTTGTGCGCTTTCGGCATTGATAGCATCAACCACTTCCTCGTTAGTAGCATCAGGGTCAATCGTGATATTTACCTCATTGATTTCTACTGTAGCGCCGCCGGTGGTGGTAATTGCACCAATCGTCTCCACAACTTCATCAGCTCGAGCCGCAGTTACGCCGGTATCACCCGTCTCAGCATTAATCGCCGTAACGACATCATCCAAGTCTTCCGCCGAATCGAGACTGATAAAGCGGTCATTGATCTCGACATCCGCAAGGGTGAAAACGTCATTGGTCTCAAGGTTTGACAGCGCCAAGCTGTCCCCCCCGAGGCTTGCAGAACCCAACTGGGAGCCGCGGGCGTCGACACCCTCCACAGAGATGGTCTGGTTCTGGTTGGCACCAACCTGAAAGACCAAGTCGTCAAGTGCCCCATTCAGAATATTCTGGCCGTTGAACTCAGTGGAATTGGCAACCCTATTGATCTCTTCGACGAGCTGATTGACTTCATTATTCAGCGCTTCGCGGTCCGATGCCGAGTTGGTATCGTTGGCCGACTGGACCGCGAGCTCTCGGATGCGCTGCATTGCATCGCCCACCGTCCCCAGGGCGCCCTCGGCGGTTTGGGCGAAAGAGATACCGTCGTTGGCATTACGAACCGCCTGGTTCAGGCCGCGGATCTGCGAGGTAAAGCGTTCGGAAATGGCCAGACCGGCCGCGTCGTCCTTGGCGCTGTTGATACGCAGGCCCGAGGACAGACGTTCCAGGCTCTGGGCCAGCGCGCCCTGGGAGTTCCCCAGGTTGCGCTGGGCGTTCAGGGAAAGAACGTTGGTGTTAATTACTTGGGACATGATCGCTCTCCTGTAAGAGTCTTGCGTCACCGCCTCGGGCGGTTCTGGTGAACGGGTTGATCCCCGCTCTCAGAAGCCTTAACGACCCTCACCCACGAACCTTTAGCCCTGCATCGAAATTTTTTTCGGCCGGCGGCAATTCCTTGCCGCCCCCAGTTCCTCCGGCCGCGAAACCGTAACGCCCCGCACCAATGCCCAGCCATCATCCGGATCGCACTCCGCCCACCATGGCCTTCTCGGTCATCCCGGCCGCAGCCCCTGTCCGTCATCACCGGCCGTAGCGAAGCGAAGAGCCGGGATCTCCCCACGGGCGAACACCCCGCCGTCTGTGCCACATCCAGCGGCGGAGATCCCGGATAACCGCTGCGCGGTTTCCGGGATGACGAGGGCTGGGTGGTTAACCCGAGGGTTTGGTGGTCATTGCAAACGTACGTGTATCCATCCAGCCCGCATCCCCTGGCCTTTGTCCCAGCGGGCTACTCCCTCGCCGTCACCCCGGCCGCAGCGCTCCCCTCCCCGTCATCCCGGCCGGAGCGGAGCGGAGAGCCGGGATCTCCCCACGTGCGAACACCCCGACGCTTGTGCCGGCTCCAACGACGAAGATCCCGGATAACTGCTTCGCAGTTTCCGGGATGACGGTTTGTGTGGGGGCGACTGCTGCGATAGTCACAGGCGCCGGTCACCACGGCTGGCGCGGGCTAGAGCAGCCAGGTGGTGCCGATGCGGTGGTCGGGGGTGGCACCGGGGATCAGGTCCATCAGGAGCCAGCCGAAAATGAGGGTGATGAAGGCGCCGCAGAAGATGGTGGCCACGAACAGGCCGATCCGGTTGCCGCGGCGCAGGCCGATGATCTCGCGCAGCGACCAGTAGAGCAGCCAGAGGGAATACAGGATCAGCAACAAGGCGATGCCGTTGCCCCAGGGCCAGGGGAACGCCGCGACCACCTTGCCGACCCAGGCGGGCAACAGCCCGACCGTGACGGCGAGCATCGCACGGTCCGGGTGCGAGTAGCCCTGGAACAGCTCGGTCAGGTAGTGCGCGGACCAGGCCATCCCCAGCACCCCGATGCTCATCGCCAGCACGCTGTAGACGCCGAAGCCCCAGGCGCCCGGCATGGCCTCCGGCGGCAGGCCGGTCGGGATCACCTGGTAAAGCCACTGACTCGCGATCACGCTCACCAACAGCACCGGCAGCGCCAGCCCCAGAAACGTCTGCCACCACGGCGGGGCCGGCTCGATTCCACGCGCATCGCGCACGGCCCTCAGGGGGTTCACGAGCGCGCGCAGGGTCATGCGGGCCGGATTAAGTCTCACGGGAACGGTCATCACCCAAGTATGTGGCAATTACGTGACCATTCGATGACAGATTTTGCTAGCTTCAGGCATGCATCATCTGGTCCTGAACGCGGAAACGCTGCATTGGCTCGATTGACGATTCGTCTGCCTGACGACAAGTACGAACGGCTGAAGGCGTTGGCACGCGAACGCGGGACCAGCGTGAACCGCCTTGTGGACGAAATGGCCACGCTAATGATTGCGGAGCACGATGCCGAGACCCGATTCCGGGTGCGCGCCCAGCGTGGTCAGGGTCGGGAACAGGAAGGCCTGGCGCTGCTGGACAAGGCGATGGGGAACACGTCGCCTCGTTGAGCGGCAGCTCCCCTAATGCAGGGCGAGCACTAGCGCCATGACGGTAATCGCCATCACTTCCACCAGCTCCAGGGTGGCGCCGGCGGTATCGCCGGTGAAGCCGCCGAGCCAGCGGCGCAGGAAGCCGGCGATGGCGAACACCAACGCCAGTGCTGCCGCCAGGCCCAGGATCAGGCTCCAGAGGCCAGTGATCAGTGCCAGCAGCAGGATCAGCACACCGGTGGCCACCAGCACCATCTGGGCGGGGCTGCGCGGCAGGTGTGCAGCCATCTCGGCACCCAGGCCCTGCTCCCTCACATAGGGCACCAGCAGGAACAGCCCGGTGAGCGCCGCGCGCCCCAGCACGATGGCGACCAGCAATGCGATCCAGGCACCCGTCTCCACCACGGTTACCAGGGCTGCGAACTTGATCAGCAGCACCAGGATCAGAGCTGCCACCGCCATCGGGCCGCTGGTCGGGTCCTTCATGATGTCCTGGGCCCGTTCCGAGTCCTGATGGCTGCCGACCCACGCATCCACCGTGTCCGCCAGCCCGTCCAGGTGCAGCGCGCCGGTCAGGCCGACCCACAACGCGAGCACCAGCGCCGCGACCAGTAGCGTCGGCGCGCCGGGAATGGCCGCCAGCGCGATACCGACCAGTACCACAAGCAGGCCCAGGATCAGACCGACCAGTGGATAAGCCAGCACCGAACGGCCCAGGTCGGCCGGCTGCGGGTCTAGCGCGGGGGTGGGCAGGCGGGTGAGGAACTGGAGGGCCAGCCAGAAGGGTGCCAACACGACGCTCATGTGGGTGCCTGGCCGGACTTTGGCGGGAGGCATTCGCGGCCAGGGCTGCTCCCGCAGGGGGCTAGGCCACCGAAGGTCCTCCACCTAGTTGTGGGAGCGGCCTTGGCCGCGAAGCCCCTGCCCGCGTCTGACTTTGGCAGGGGCTTCGCGTGCAAGCACGCTCCCACAAGAGCCCTCACAAGGCCACCCACAGGGTCTTGGCGCATCGGGGGCGGGAGATTCATCGATAGGGCTGCCATGGCTCGACAATATGCAGGGAGGCGAGCGGGACGTCGATGCCGAGCAGCTCCTCCAATGGCCAGCCCTCGCGCAGGGCACGGATCAGGCGGATGACGCCGCCGTGGGCAATCACGAGCACGCGTTCGCCTTCGTCGGGCGCCAGGTCGTTCCAGCCGGCGACAACGCGTTCGCGAAACTCCAGGAGCGACTCGCCTTTGGGGGGCGAGTGATTCACCGGATCCTGCCAGAAACGGCCAAGTGCATCGGCGTCCGTCTCCATCAGCGCCGCCGCCGTGCGGCCTTCCCAGGCGCCGAAGTCGAGTTCGGCCAGGCGTTCATCGACGGCGACTGGCACACCGGCCTCTTCCGCAAACATTTGTGCTGGGGCGCGGCAACGCGTCAGCGGCGAACAGACGATGCGATCCCAGGCGGTATCTCGCGCCAAAGCGTCACGCATTGTGCCCCAGCCGGCCTCGGTCAGCGGGACATCGCTGCCCCGGCCACAGAATCCCTGGCCGGTGGTCTCGCCGTGGCGCAGCAGGCCGATCCGCGCGGGGCCGACGCTCACGCCTCCTCTCCGCTGACACCCGCCTCGGCGAAGGTCGCCATGCCGGAGTGCAGCTCGCAGGCCAGGCGCAGCAGGGGCACGGCCGTGGCCGCCCCGCTCCCCTCGCCCAGGCGCATGCCAAGATCCAGCAGCGGCTCGGCCTCCAGCGCCGCCAGCAGGCGCTGGTGACCCGGCTCCGCCGAGGTATGGGCATAGAAGAACCAGTCCGCCGTGCCCGGACACAGGCGCTCGGCCACCAGCGCCGCCGAGGTGCTGATGAAGCCGTCCACCAGCACCGGCAGGGCGATCTGTGCTGCGGCGATATACGCCCCGGCCAGCCCCGCAATCTCGAAGCCGCCTAGGCAACGCAGGCTGCCGAGGGCGTCGCCCCGCACGTCCGCATGGGTGTGCAGGGCCTGTTCGATGACCTCGGCCTTGTGCCGCACCCCGTTCGCGTCCAGGCCCGTGCCGGGCCCGGCCAGATCGACGGGCGGCAGATCCAACAGGGAACAGGCCAGCGCAGCGGCGGAGGTCGTGTTGCCGATCCCCATCTCGCCGCCGACGAACATCTGGGCCCCACCCCGCCGCGCACGTTCCGCGCACTGGCGGCCGGCGTTCAGGGCGCGTTCCAGCTGCGCCGGCGTCATGGCCGGCTCGCGGGTCAGGTTCGCGGTGCCGGGGCCCAGGTTCAGTTGCTGCACACCGCTGACGGCGGGCGGCTCCGCGACCGTGCCCAGGTTGATCACCTCGATGGAGGCGCCCAGGTGCCGCGCGAGCACGGAGATTGCCGCCCCGCCCGTGGCGAAGTTCGCGACCATTTGTGCCGTCACGGCCTGCGGAAAGCGCGAGATGCCTTCGGCCACCACGCCGTGATCGCCGGCGAACACCGCGATGTGGACGTTCTCCAGGCCGGGCTTTTCCACGCCCTGCATGCCAGCCAGGCGCTCGGCAATCGCCTCCAGTTGCCCGAGCGAACCCGGGGGCTTGGTCAGCTGGGCCTGTCGCTCGGCGGCGGCCCGGCGCGCCTCGGCGTTCAGGGGCGCCGGCGGCACCTGCAGCCAGTCACAGTCTTCGGTCACTTGTTCGTCCTCGTTTGTCTCTCGTGCACGCTCTGCCACTTTCCTTCATCCCGGCCCATTGCTTCTCGCCATCCCGACCGGCTACTTCCCGTCATCCCGGCCGCAGCGAAGCGGAGAGCCGGGATCTCCCCACGCGGGAACACCCCGACGTCTGCGCCACCTCCCACGACGGAGATCCCGGATAACCGCTGCGCGGTTTCCGGGATGACGACGTTGGCGGACCATCCGAATGTCTGGACCAGGAATCCTGGCCGCCCGCCCACATGACATCCCGGCCCATTACTCCTCGCCCTCCCGGCCGTAAGGGCTTCCCTTGTTGTCACCCTGGCCGAAACACTCCCCCTGACGTCAGCCCGCCTTCCCACTACTGTCCGTCATCTCGGCCGCAGCGAAGCGGAGAGCCGGGATCTCCCCACGCCAGGGATACCCCCGACGTCCGTGCCACCTGCCAACGATGGAGATCCCGGATAACTGCTGCGCAGTTTCCGGGATGACAAGGGTTGGGTGGCAGGGGTGACGGTTGGGGTCGGGATGCTTCGGTGGTGCCGGCCTGCCAGCGTGCTTGTCTATGTGCGTGGCGGGTGGAATGCATGTATGCCGGTTTGTCACAGCGGGTCCCCCTTCAGGACGTGCGGAAGGCCGGCGACGGTGAGGACGACGCGGTCCATCGCGGGGGCCAGGCGCTGGTGGAGCCAGCCGGCCTCGTCGGCGAAGCGACGGGACAGTACGTCCATGGGCGTGATCCCCATGCCGGTTTCGTTGGAGACGAACACCAACGTGCCCGGCAGGCGCGGAACCGTTTCGATCAGGGCCTCGCGCTCACGCTCGATCCGGCCCTCGTCATCGGTGCACAGGAGCTGGGTCAGCCACAGGGTCAGGCAGTCCACCAGCAGGCACTGCTCGGGTCCCGCGGCCTGCTCCAGCGACCGGGCCAGGCCCGTGCCCGCCTCGACGAGGCCCCAGTCTCCGGGCCGGTCGGCGCGGTGGCGTTCGATCCGGCGTGCCATTTCGGCATCGTCCGCGCGCGCCGTCGCCACGTAGGTCACGGGCAGGCCGCTGGCCGCCGCCAGTTGTTCTGCCAGCCGGCTCTTGCCCGAGCGCACGCCACCCAGTACCAGGGTCTTCATGCGACTGGCTCCTTCGGTTCGGCTTGCAGAAGGGTCAGTATGTATTTCATATCCATATGTTCTTCCAGAGAATCGGCGAGGCGTTCCAAGCCGCGCTCCCGCGCGGTGGCCAGGTCTTCCCCGGTCGCCATCCCGCTCCGCATACCCGCCCATTGCAGCAAGGCCTCGGAGGCGTCCGATGTATCGAACACGCCGTGGACATAGGTTCCGGCCACCGCGTCATCCTCGCTACGCGCGCCATCCGGGCCGTGTTCCAGCTGCAGCAGCGGCCGCTCCAGGCCCGGCCCGGTCGTCACGCCCGCATGGATCTCGTAACCTTCTACGCCGGCTTCTCGGTCCAGTACGCGACCTCCGCGAACCCGCTCCAGGTGCTTCTCGGGTGCGAGCCGGGTCTCGATATCCAGCCAGCCCATCCCCGGCGTAGAGCCCGGCTGGCCCTCGACCCCATCGGGATCGTGCACGGCGTGGCCCAGCATCTGGAATCCACCACAAATCCCCAGCACCTTGCCGCCATAGCGCACGTGCTGCCGCAGCGCTTCTTCCCAGCCCTGCTCGCGCAGCCAGGCGAGATCGGCGCGCACGGACTTCGAGCCCGGCAGGACGACCAAATCGGCGGGCTGCAACGCCTCGCCCGGTCCGACAAAGCGCAGGTCCACCGCCGGGTGCAGCCGCAGCGGATCGAAATCCGTATGGTTGGAGATGCGCGGCAATGCCGGCACGACCACCTTCAACGCGTCCGCGGCCTTCTCCGGCATCGCCTCGCGCGGGAGGGCGTCCTCGGCATCCAGGTAGAGCCCGTGCAGGTACGGAATCACGCCGAGCACCGGCTTTCCGGTCTCCTGCTCCAGCCAGTCCAGGCCGGGTTGCAGCAGGCCGATATCGCCGCGAAAGCGGTTGATCACGAAGCCTTGCACCCGCGCGCGCTCCGTCTCGCTCAAAAGCGCCAGCGTGCCAACCAAGTGCGCGAACACCCCGCCCCGGTCGATATCCGCGACCAGGATCACCGGGCAGTCCACGGCCTCGGCAAAGCCCATGTTGGCGATGTCGCCCGCGCGCAGGTTGATCTCCGCCGGCGATCCGGCGCCCTCCACCAGCACATGGGCGTACTGCGCCGTCAGGCGCCGATGCGAGGCCAGCACGGCCTCGCGCGCCACCGGCTTGTAGTCGTGATAGGCCCGGGCATCCAGCTCCGCCACCGGCCGACCATGGATGATGACCTGCGCCCCCTGGTCCGAGCTGGGCTTGAGCAGCACGGGGTTCATGTCCGTGTGCGGCTCCAGACCACAGGCGGCGGCCTGCAGGGCCTGGGCCCGTCCGATCTCGCCACCGTCGGCCGTGACGGCGCTGTTCAGCGCCATGTTCTGCGGCTTGAACGGCACCACGGACAGTCCGCGCCGGTACAGCACCCGCGCCAGACCCGCCACCAGCACGCTCTTGCCGGCATCCGAGGTCGTGCCCTGCACCATCAGCGTCGTTCCCATCAGGACGCCCCCAGTGCCTGTTCCAGGCGCTTCCATTCGTGTTCCTGCCCCGGCAGGCCAAAGCGAAGGCTACCCGGCTCATCAAACCGCCGCACGAGGATGCCCTGCGCGCCCAGGTGATCCTGCCAGCCTGCGGGATCGTCCACGCGGCACCACTGAAACAGCGCGGTGCCGCCGGCGGGTTCCAGCCCCTGGTCGCGCAGCAAGTCCGCCAGGCGCTGGCCACGTGCCTGGAGCATGCCGCGTGTCTCGGCCTGCCAGGCCCGGTCGGACAGCGCCTGGGTGGCGATCCAGCGGGACGGTCCGGCAAGACCCCACGGGCCCATCCGGGCGGCCAGTCGCGTGCGCAGCGTGTCCTCCGCGATGACAAATCCCACGCGCGCCCCGGCCAGGCCAAAGAACTTGCCCAGCGAGCGCAGCACCACCAGCCCCTCGCGCGGCGCGTCCTTCGCCAGGCTCTCCTCCGGTGTAACGTCCATGAAGGCCTCGTCCACGATCAGCCAGCCGCCACGGACGGCCAGGGCCGCATGCCACGCCCGCAGGTCCGCGCGGTCGAACCGTTGCCCGGTCGGATTGTTCGGATTGACCAGGACCAGCACGTCCAGGCCGGGCAATGCGGCCTCGATCGAATCCCCATCCAGCGGGACGACGTCATGCCCGGCCCCGTGCCAGGCCCGGGCGTGTTCGTTGTAGCTGGGCTCGAGGATGCCCACGCGCGAAGGGCCCTCCCGTAGCGCGGGCAGCAGCTGGATCGCGGCCTGGGAACCGGGCACCGGCAACAGCGCCCCGGTCCCGTAATAGGCGGCGGCTGCGGCCTCCAGGCCGTCGTCCGGTTCCGGCAGGCGCGCCCAGGCCCCTGGCGGCAGCTCGCCCGCGGGGTAGCCATGCGGGTTGATGCCCGTGGAGAGATCCAGCCAGTCGGCCTCGGGGATCCGGTAGCGCGCGGCCGCCTGACGGATACCACCCCCGTGCACCTGGATCAGTGCCTTCGGCTCCGGCGTCTGCATCGATTGGGCCTCAGAACAGGACAACGACAATCACCCCGGCCACAATGAAGGCCATCCAGATGGCCAGCGCACGATCCAGCAGCGCAACCGCCTGGCGAATGCCTGCCGCGTCGGGCATGCGGCCCATCCCCAGGCGGGGTCGCCACTCGCGCTGCCCGCCATAGGGCGCCGCCCCCCCCAGGACCACGCCCAGCGCACCCGCCCCCGCGGCCATCACCGGCCCCGCATTCGGGCTCTTCCAGCCGGCGGCCTGCTCGCGCCAGCACTGCAGCGCGTCCCGGCCACGACCGGCCAGGGCATAGCCCAGCGCCGTGAGACGGGCCGGGATCAGGTTCATCGCATCGTCCAGGCGCGCGGCGGCCCAGCCAAACGAGCGAAACCGGTCATTGCGATAGCCCCACATCGCGTCCAGCGTGTTCACCAGGCGATAAGCCACCACGCCCGGTGCGCCAGCCACCAGGAACCAGAAGATCGTGGCGAACAGCGCGTCGTTGCCGTTCTCCAGCACCGACTCGATGGTCGCGCCACTCACCCCGCGCGCGTCCAGGGCCGCCGTGTCGCGACTGACCAGCATGCCGACACCGGTGCGCGCCCCAGACAGGTCATCCTTTTCCAGGGCCTCGGCCACCACCTCCGCATGCTCGTCCAGGCTGCGCCAGCCAATCGCCAGCGTCAGGATCGCCAGCGTCAGAACCCAGCCCCAGGCCAGCGAGGCGCCCAGTGCGGCCAGCGCCACCCAGGGCAGGACCAGCGCCGCGAGAAGGAGCGCTCCGCGTACACGACTGGGCGCATGCCAGCGGGATTCGGCCCAGGCCGCGAGCTGGCCGAATCCGGCGAGCGGATGGAACCGCCGTGGGTCACCAAACAGTCGGTCCAGGATCAGGGCGCCGATCAGGATCAGAAAGGTACTCATGTGTCGCCACCTCCGGATGGCCCATCCGGACGCGCGGCGGATTCCCGGGCGTCCGTGGACGCAGCCAGCTCGCACGGCGCACCCCAGCGATCCTGGAACACCAGGTCTTCCAGCGGGCGGCGGCTGTCCCAGCCCGCCGTTTCCAGCATCGGCCGGTCATAGAAGCGCTCGACATGCCCCAGGCACAGCACGGCAATGGGGTACCCGCCTTCGGGCATGTCCAGCCGATTGGCCAGCCAGTCCGGATCGAACAGGGAAACCCAGCCCATGCCCAGGCCCTCGGCGCGGGCGGCCAGCCACAGGTTCTGGATCGCACACGCGGCCGAACAGAGGTCCATCTCGGGGAGCGTCCGCCGGCCCAGCACGTAGCGCTCGCGGCCATCGGTCAGGGCCACGACCAGTAACTCGCCCGCCTCGCGGATGCCCTCCAGCTTCAAGCGATGCACGTCGGCCGCGCGCTCGCCACAGGCCTCCGCAGTGCGCGCCTGTTCATCCGCCGCGTGGGCGTGGAGCGCCTCGCGCACCGCCGGGTCGGTAATGCGCAGGAAGCGCCAGGGCTGCATATAGCCCACGCTCGGCGCGCGATGCGCCGCCTCGAGCAGCCGCCGCAACACCGCTGGATCGACCGGGTCCGGCCGAAAATGGCGCATATCCCGGCGTTCCGCGATCACGCGATAGACGGCCGCAAGCTCATCTTGGGCAAATCCCGAACCCCCGGCATCAGCGCCCGGGCAGGAAGGGTTCTCATTGGCGGGCAACTCGGACTGCATCGGCTTACCGTCAGGGGGACACGACGCGGATGCAGAGGGATCGGGGTGTGGCCACAGGGGCCCGCACCTACCGACCCTCGCCCACCGCGCGGTCGCAGAAACATCGTCCAGGCCGGTCTCCGGGCTCGCGAGGCCCCGGCAACCCGGGGCGGCAAGTCGCCTTCCCGGGCCGCGTTCGGCCCAGTGGCTTTCGACTTGTCGAGGTCCGAGCGGCCTGCGGAAGCACCCCTCGAACCCACTCGCTTACCGTTGCGGGGGCAGCGTCGGAATGGGGCTGCGGAGGATCTCGCGCCTGCACCGACTTCCCGTTTAACCCGCGCGATCAGTCGCCCGGGCACCTGGTAGCAAGCCGCCAATCATACGCGGCAAGCCCACTGCCGACCAATTGACGCTCCGAGGCGCCCCAGGCTTGCTGCTATGATGCCCCGCTAGTCCAGCGCCTGGTGGCGGCTCCCCAGCCGGCTCGAAGGCGCTTGAACAACCAATCCAATGCGACTGTAAAATCATGCAATTCTGGACTTCCCGAACTCCACTTCTCGCTTGCCTCCTGGGCCTGCTCTCAACCCCGCTGATCGCAATGGCGGACTCAATCACGGTCACCGACGACGATGACCGCGAGGTCCATCTGGAGCAGCCTGCCGAGCGCATCGTCAGCCTGGCGCCGCACATCACCGAGGTGCTGTTTGCCGTGGGTGCGGGGGACCGCATCGTGGGCGCAACGCAGTACAGCGATTATCCGCCCGAGGCGGAGGCCATCCCGCGGATTGGCGGTTACAGCCGGATTGACCTGGAACGGGTACTGGAAAGGGACCCCGATCTGGTGATCGCGTGGAAGAGCGGCAACTCCGCCTCCCAGGTCGAACGCCTGCGCGAACTGGGACTGCCGGTGTACGTATCGGAACCACGCAGCTTCGAGGGTGTGGCCTCGAGCATGCGGCGCATGGCCACGCTCGCCGGCACGTATGACCAGGGCGAGGCCGCGGCAGAGGACTTCCTGGGCCGAATGGACGCGCTCCGCGCCACGTACGGCGACCGGGACCCGATTCGCGTGTTCTATCAGGTGTGGGAGCAACCGTTGATGACGGTCAATGACGACCACCTGATCGCCGAGGCCATCGCCGTCTGTGGCGGCGTGAACGTGTTCGGCGATCTCGACCGCCTGGTGCCACGCATTGGCCGCGAAGCCGTACTGGATGCCGACCCCGAGGTCATCATCGGCGGCGGCATGGGCGAGGACCGCCCCGACTGGGTGGTCGCCTGGGGCCAATGGGAGGATATGACCGCGGTCCAGCGCGACAATCTGTTCTTCATTCCCCCTTCGCTCCTGCAACGCCATACCGGACGCATCGCGGAAGGCACCGCCCTGATGTGCGAAGAACTCGAACGCGCCCGCACGCGGCGGCCTGCCCCGTAAACATGACGGACCACCTCGCAGTGTCACGGAGCGGCCGATGCAAGACGCCCAAAATGAAGCGTTGCGCGCAGGCTGAAGGCGGCTCTTCGGTACCGGGTACGCGTCGCCGCTTCGCCCTCCAGGAGCGGAGGGCCACTTCTTGACCCGTTCCTTCCTCCTGGCCCTGGGCGTGCTGTTGCCCGCGTCTGTGCTCTCCGTTCTGGTGGCACTGGCCTACGGCAGCGTGCAGATTCCCTTCCCTGACCTGCTGAGTGTCTTCTTCGGCGAGGCCTCGCGACTGCACAGCACCCTGGTACTGGATCTGCGCCTGCCGCGCGCGCTGGCCGCGTTCGCCGCCGGCGGGCTGCTGGGCCTGGCCGGAGCGCTGATGCAGGTCCTGCTACGCAATCCACTGGCCGATCCCTACGTGCTGGGGCTCTCCGGCGGTGCCTCGGTGGGCGCCTTGCTGGCGATGCTGGCGGGACTGTCCATGTTCTCGGTCTCGGCCGCGGCCTTCGTGGGCGCCCTGCTGTCCACCATTCTGGTGTTCGGCCTGGCCCACGGCACGGGCAGCTGGACCCCGACCCGCCTGCTGCTGACCGGTGTCGTGGTGGCCGCCGGCTGGGGCGCGATGATCAGTTTCATCCTCGCGGTCAGCCCCACTGCGGAGCTCCCGGGCATGCTGTACTGGCTGATGGGCGACGTCTCCCATGCCCGCAACCCCTACCCGGCCTGGGGCGTACTCGTGGTCGTCGCCCTGCTCGCCCTGCCATTTGGCCGCACCCTGAACGTCCTGGCGCGCGGGCCCATGCAGGCCGCGGCCCTCGGAGTGGCCGTACGCCCGGTGGAATGGACGATCTATGTGGTGGCGGCCCTGATCACCGCGACCGCGGTCACCCAGGTCGGCGCGGTCGGCTTTGTCGGGCTGATCGTGCCGCACATGCTGCGTCTGATCTTTGGCAACGACCAGCGCGTGATCCTGCCGGCCTCGGCCCTGGGCGGGGGCATCCTCCTCACCCTGGCCGACACCCTGGCCCGGACGATCATTGCCCCGGAACAATTGCCGGTGGGCGTCATCACCGCGATGCTGGGTGTCCCGGTGTTCCTGTTCCTGCTCTACCGGAGCCGCTGATGCCGCGTACGCCTCCCCCAGTCCCCGCGGCGACCCAGCCACACGACACGCCGGGCCTGGGCGCGCGCAGCGTCCACCAGGAACCGGGGCCCAAGACCCTGCTCGCGACGCATGACCTCGTCATCGACGTGCCCGAGCGGCCGCCCGGTTCGCCGCTGGACCTGACGGTCGACCCGGGCCAGTGCTGGGGCATCCTGGGCCCGAATGGGGCCGGCAAGAGCACCCTCCTGCAGACCCTCGCCGGCCTGCGGACCGCGCGTGCCGGAACCATCAAGGTCAAGGGACAATCCATTGCGACCCTCGCCCGCGCAGAACTGGCCCGTCGCCTGGGCCTGGTCTTCCAGACCCACCACGACGGCTTTCCCGCCACCGTGCTGGAGACGGCCCTGATCGGGCGCCACCCGTATCTGCGGCCCTGGGATATCGAGTCTTCCGAGGACTACGCCCGCGCCCGGGCGGCACTCGCGGCGATGGATCTCGCCGACCTCGAGGACCGCATGGTGGACACCTTGTCCGGCGGGGAACGCCAGCGCCTGGCGATCGCGACCGTGCTGACGCAGGACCCCAGCCTGCTCCTGCTGGACGAGCCCACCAGCCAGCTGGACCTGCATCATCAGGTGGCCGTGCTCAACCGCGTGCAGGCCATCGTCGGTCAGGAAAACCGAGGCGCGGTGTTGGTCCTGCACGACGTCAACCTCGCGGCGCGCTACTGCGATCACTTGCTACTGCTATTCCCTGACGGACAGGCGTGCTGGGGCCCCACGGCCACCATGCTGGTGCCCAGCGCACTGGAGCGCCTGTACAACCAACGCCTGAGCGTGGGCGAGGTGGACGGCCTGCCCGTCTTCCTGCCGCGCAACGAGTAGTCCCCATGGAATTCTTCCGCACCCTGCATTCCGACCTGGATGCCGAAAACCTGCAGCGAAGCCTCACCGTGTCCGCATTACCCGACGCCAGCGGCGCGATCGATACGCTGATCGCCGACGAGGGCCCCGATGCCGGCGTCGTGTACTGCCTGTGGGGCGAGTTTCGCGTCCATCGGGAAGTCATCAACGGTGGCGTGCGCTTTTCCCTGCCGGAATGCCCGAATGGCCTCGCCTGGACGCTGACCACCGGTCACCCGCCGGAGCCGCGGGCCGTCACCCTGCACCTGACCATCAATCGTCAGGAACACGATCCTGATTTCATCGAAAGCCTGGAAATGTTCGCCGATTCCTGGGAGCTTTCGGCCACCTGACAGAACGCCCCATGACGGGAAACGATGCAATTTTCTTTTCGTTTCATGGTCGGTATGGTGCAGATCTGTTGCGAAGGAGAACGCCATGAACCCGACACCGCCGGACAGCGTGAAGACCTCTCATCCCACCCAGGACGGGGCCGGGGTGAAGATTCGGCGCATCCATGATTTTAGTGGCGGGCTGGATCCCTTCCTGATGCTGGACGAACTGAAGGCCAGCGCGCGCGAGGACTACATCGGCGGCTTCCCCTCGCACCCGCACCGCGGTTTCGAGACGCTGACCTACCTGGTCCACGGCGGCCTGACTCACGAGGACTCCATGGGCAATCAGGGCCGCGTCGAGGCCGGCGAGGCCCAGTGGATGAGCGCCGGGCGCGGCGTAATCCACTCCGAGATGCCGCTTTTGGACGCGGACGGCCTGCACGGCTTCCAGCTTTGGGTAAACCTGCCCGCCGCGCGCAAGATGGACCCGCCGCGTTACCGCGACGTGCGCGCGGACGCGATGCGTCACCTGCCGGAAGACGACGATTCGCTGCGCTTCAAGGCCATTGCCGGCTCCTGGCAGACCAGCGCCGGGGACACCGAAGGCGCCCTGCCGCAGATCGGCCAAGGCGCCGCCATGGCCGACCTCACGCTACCGGCCGGCTATCGCCTGTCGCTTGCGGTGCAACTGGAAGATCGCGTGCTGGCCTACGTGTTCGGCGGCGAGCTGACCGGCCTCGGTACGGGCCAACTGGGCGTCTGGCACGGCCACACCCAGATCCACCTCATCGCGCAGCAGGATGCCCGGGTACTGCTGTTCAAGGGGCGCCCCCTGGGCGAGCCGATCGCCCACTACGGCCCGTTCGTGATGAACACCTCCGACGAGATCGAACAGGCCATCAGCGACTACCAGTCCGGCCAGCTCGCCGCCGAACCGGCCAGCATGGACTGAGCTCGAGCCAGCCCATCATCCCGCAAGTTCCTCGCGCGAGCCCACCTCTCCGTCATCCCGGAAACCGCGCAGCGGTTATCCGGGATCTCACTGCGTGGAACGAACCCCGACCCGCTCTCTCGCACCCACGCAGATGACCCCGGCTCTTCGGTTCGCTACGGCTGCGGTGACGGGGCGCTGGGAACCCGGATCGCAATGGGCATAGCGGGGGGCCACCCAGCTAGGCTTGGGGGTGGATCCGGTGATCCCACGATCCGTTCCGTGGAGAAGGATGGCCCCGCAACGGGTGCAGGGGCGCTGGTTCGTGGCCGGCCCCCCAGGCCGGCCTCAGCCGCCTTCCTCGATCAGCTCGATGGCGTTGCCGTCGGGATCGCGCACGAATGCGGCCGGGCGCCCGGAACGACTGCGCTCCACGGCAATCCCCGCCCCTTCCAGACGCGCTGCCAGCGCCTCCAGGCCACGGACGCGCAACGCCAGATGACGGTCCTGACCACAGCGCACGCCGCGCTCGGTCGGATCGGGGTTCGGCACCTGCAACAGATGCAGAGCCTGTCCGCTCCCCAGGTCATACCACAGACCGGGAAAGTCGAGATCCGGGCGTTCCAGTGGCACCAGGCCGAGCTGCTCCCCGTAAAAGGCCGCCGCCACCCGCGTGTCCGCAATCACCAGGCTTGCGTGATGCAAACGCAGGATGCCGGGTTCTACCCCCTTCGCCGAAGTCATACCCGCATCACCCCCGAGGCCGGTTCGAGCAACACAATGGCCTGCGCCGCCACCCCTTCCTTGCGCCCGGTGAAGCCGAGGTGCTCGGTGGTGGTCGCCTTCACGCTGACATCGGCGATATTCAGGGCGGTATCGGCTGCCAGGTTCTCACGCATCGCGCGCACATGCGGTGCAAGCTTGGGCGCCTGCGCGATCACCGTGGTGTCGATGTTAACCGGGCGCCAGCCGGCCCCGGCCACTCGTTCGAGCGTCTCCCTTAGCAGGACGCGGCTGTCCGCCCCTCGAAACGCCGGATCGGTATCCGGAAAGTGCAGGCCAATATCCCCCAGCGCCGCGGCGCCCAGCAGGGCGTCACACACCGCGTGGATCAGCACGTCCCCATCCGAATGGGCCACGAATCCACGCTCGAACGGGATGCGCACGCCACCGAGTACCAAGTGGTCGCCTTCGCCGAAGGCGTGTACGTCGAAGCCCTGGCCAATCCGCAAGCCGCTCATGCGCGAAACCCGCCTTCCAGGCGTCCCTGCTGCATCAGATATAGGCGAGCAAGCTCAAGGTCTTCGCTGCGGGTGATCTTGATGTTCATCGGGGAGCCCTCGATCAGCCGGGGTGCCTGGCCCAGGAACTCGATGGCGCTGGCCTCGTCCGTCACCGGATGCCCCTCGGCACGCGCCTGCGCGTTGGCCGTGCGGAGCATGCCCAGCCGGAACATCTGCGGGGTCAGGGCCCGCCAGACCCGTTCGCGATCCAGCGTCCGTTCGACCTTCCCGGCACCATCGCTCCACTTGATGGTATCGGTGCTGGGACTGGCGAGCAGCCCACCCACCGGATCGTCACGCAACTCGTGCAGCAGCCGGTCCACATCCGCTAGCGGCAGACAGGGTCGTGCCGCGTCATGCACCAGTACCCAGTCGTCCTCGTGCGCCCGTTCTGCAAGGAAGTCGAGCCCGTTCTGGACCGAATCCGCGCGCTCCGCCCCTCCGGCCGCACGGAACAGCCGCCCGCCGGCCAGCGGCAGGTCCAGGGCATCCGGGTCGACGTCCGGACCGAGTACCAGAACCACCCCGCGAATCCGCGGGTGTTCGAGAAAGATCGACAGGGTGTGGGACAGGATCGTGTGCGATCCGAGTGTCAGGTACTGCTTCGGACGGTTGGATCCCATGCGCCGACCGATGCCAGCCGCCGGGATCAACGCCCAGAACGCGGGCTCCCGAGTCGGCACGTGTTCCGCGTCAGCCATCAAAGGGGTCCTCGGGTGGCAGGGTGTCGGTGGCGGGCTCCGCATCCTCCGGGACTTGCGCGTCCGGGCCCGGATCGGTCTCTCCAGCCGGGCCCGGTAGCGGCTCGACCTTCAGTCTCGCTGGCTCGTCCTCGCCCACCACGAAGAAGAAGATCTCGTCCTCGCGGATCATCCCCAGATCGCGACGCGCGCGCTCCTCGACCGCCGCGGTACCGCCGCGCAAATCGCGCACCTCGGCCTCCAGAGCCTGATTGCGTTGTTCCAGCTCGGCATTTGCGGCTTGCTGTTGCGCAACCTGCTCGCGCAGATCGCGAACATCGCGCCAACTCCCCTCGCCCAGCCACAGGGGCCATTGCAGGGCCAGCAGCACGAGGGCCAGACCGATCAACAGGCCGCGCATCACCCGCACTCCGTATGGTTGAACAGAGAAAGCCCTCGCCCGCGCAGCGCGACAGACGCGACAACGTGGAGACGAGGGCTTTCGCAAGTGGCCGGCATGCCCGGCATTCTACGAGCCCCTGACGACCGGGGACAGGAACCGCGCCGCAGGCTGAGGACTGCGTGGTGACCAAGGCCGTCCCGGGTCTCGATCAGCGCCCGAAGGTGAACGCCGACATGCCCGGATAGGTCGCCCGCGAACCCAGGTGTTCCTCGATACGGATCAGCTGGTTGTACTTGGCGACCCGATCGGAACGCGACAGCGAACCGGTCTTGATCTGGCCGGCGCGCGTGGCCACGGCCAGGTCCGCGATGGTCACGTCTTCGGTCTCGCCCGAGCGATGCGAGATCACTGCAGTGTAATTGGCCTTGCGCGCCATCTCGATGGCTTCCAGCGTCTCGGTGACCGTGCCGATCTGGTTGAGCTTGATCAGGATGGAATTCGCAACGCCCTTGTCGATGCCTTCCTGCAGGATCTGGGTATTGGTCACGAACAGGTCGTCACCCACCAGCTGCACGCGATTGCCCAGGCGCTCGGTCAGCGTCTTCCAGCCGTCCCAGTCATCTTCGGCCATCCCGTCCTCGATGGTCAGGATCGGGTACTGGTCCACCCAGTGGGCGAGATACTCGGAGAACTCGTCGGCAGAGAAGGCCTTGCCTTCGGAATCGAGGTGATAGCGCCCATCCCGGTAGAATTCGGAGCTGGCGCAGTCGAGGCCGATCCAGATGTCCTCGCCCGCCTTGAAGCCGGCGTTGTGAACCGCTTCCAGGATCACCTCGATCGCGGCGGAGTTGGACGGCAGGTCGGGCGCAAAACCGCCCTCGTCGCCCACCGCCGTCGCCAGCCCGCGCTTGGACAGCACCTTTTTCAGCGCGTGGAAGACCTCGGCGCCGTAGCGCACGGCCTCACGCACCGAATCCGCCCCCACTGGCAGGATCATGAACTCCTGCATGTCCACACTGTTATCGGCGTGGGCACCACCATTGATGATGTTCATCATCGGTACCGGCAGCAGCGTGGCGTCGTCGCCGCCCAGGGTCTCGAACAGTGGCTGTTCGCGATCCGCGGCCAGGGCATGTGAAGTGGCCATGGAGACGGCCAGCAGGGCATTGGCGCCCAGGCGTGCCTTGTTGTCGGTCCCGTCCAGTTCCAGCATGCGGCGATCGACCGCGGTCTGATCCAGCTCCATACCTCGCAGGGCGTCGCGGATCTCGCCGTTCACGTGGCTGACGGCCTTCAGTACGCCCTTGCCGCCGTAACGCTTTTCGTCGTCGCGCAATTCCAGGGCCTCGCGGGCCCCTGTGGAGGCACCGGAGGGCACCGCCGCTCGCCCCATGGCGCCGGAATCCAGGACAACATCGGCCTCGACCGTCGGGTTGCCCCGAGAATCGATGATCTCGCGGGCGTGAATCTCCGCAATCTTGGACATGCTCTCTCCTTGAAAATACCCGCCCGGACGGGCCCGTCCGGGACGTTTTATCGATTCTTTCGGTCGTTAACCGAGACCGTACTCCGCTTCCGCAAACGGCTGCGCCTTGGCGGCGGCGTCCAGCGCCTTGAGCGTCTGCAACAGCTCGGCCATCTTCGGCAGCGGCCAGGCATTGGGACCGTCGGAAAGGGCCTTCTCGGGATCCGGATGGGTCTCCATGAACAGGCCGGATACGCCAGCGGCCACCGCCGCCCGTGCCAGCACCGGCACGAATTCGCGCTGCCCACCGGAGCAGGCGCCCTGCCCGCCCGGTTGCTGCACCGAGTGCGTCGCATCGAAGACCACGGGGCAGCCGGTCTGACGCATCTGGGCCAGGCCGCGCATATCGGAGATCAGCGTGTTGTAGCCAAACGAGACCCCGCGCTCGCAAACCATGATCTGATCGTTACCGACCTCGCGGGCCTTGTCCACGACATTGCCCATGTCCCAGGGTGCGAGGAACTGGCCCTTCTTGATATTCACCGGCCGGCCCTGACGCGCAACGTTCTGGATGAAGTTGGTCTGCCGACAAAGGAAGGCCGGGGTCTGCAGCACATCAACAACACTGGCGACTTCGTCCAGCGCAGTGTCCTCGTGGACATCCGTCAGGATCGGCACGCCGATCTCCGACTTCACTTTGTCCAGGATGCGCAGGCCCTCTTCCATGCCCAGCCCGCGGAAGCTCTTCGTCGACGACCGGTTGGCCTTGTCGAACGAGGACTTGTAGATGAACGGAATGCCGAGATCGTCCGCCATCGTCTTCAGCGCGCCAGCCGTCTCCAGGGCCATGGCCTCGGATTCGATGACGCAGGGGCCGGCAATCAGAAAAAAGGGCCGATCAAGGCCGACTTCAAAACCGCAAAGCTGCATGCTCTGTCCTGTCTGGTGGCCATCACCCTCCGGGTGCGGCCACAAAAAAGTGAACGGGCGCCTATTCCGTCAGCGCCGTGGTGGTTTCCGGTTCGCGGGCATCTTGGTAATCCCGGGCGGCACACACGAACGCGGTGAACAGCGGGTGGCCATCCCTCGGGGTCGAGGTAAATTCCGGGTGGAACTGGCAACCCACAAACCACGGATGGTCGGCCAGCTCCACGGCCTCTACCAGTTCGCCGGATTCCGAGACCCCGGAGAGTCGAAGGCCTGCGGCCTCCAGGCGTTCACGATAGGCGTTGTTGAATTCGAAGCGATGCCGATGGCGTTCTCCCACCTCTTCGCGACCATAGGCCTCGGCAATGCGTGACCCCGGGGCCAGACGCGCGCTCTGGGCGCCCAGACGCATGGTGCCACCAAGGTCGCTGTCGGCATCGCGCCGCTCGATGCGGCCTTCCTTGTCCTGCCACTCGGTAATCAGCGCGATGACGGGATGCGGCGTGTCGGGGGCGAACTCGGTGCTGTGCGCACCTTCCAGCCCGACCACATCGCGCGCAAATTCGATGACCGCCACTTGCATGCCCAGGCAGATTCCAAGATAGGGCACATCGTTCTCGCGGGCGTAGCGCACCGCGGCAATCTTGCCCTCCACGCCGCGTTCACCGAAGCCACCCGGAACGAGGATGGCATCCAGGCCCTCGAGTTCGCGAACGGCCTCGTTCTCGGCCCCTTCCAGCTTTTCCGAATCGAGATAGCGAATCCGGACCCGGGTACCCGCCTGGATGCCCGCGTGGGTCAGGGCTTCGTTCACCGACTTGTACGACTCGGTCAGATCGACGTACTTGCCGATCATGCCGACCGTCACCTCGGACTCCGGGAACTCCATGGCATTGACCACGTGCTTCCAGTCCGAAAGATCGGCCTGCGGGACCTCGATATGGAGTTTGCGCAGCACGATCTCGTCGAGCTTCTGCGAATGCAGCCACAGCGGGATCTTGTAGATGTTGTCTACGTCCACTGCAGAGATGACCGCCTTCTCCTCGACGTTGGTGAACAGCGCGATCTTGCGCCGTTCACCCTCGGGGATCGCCTGGGTGGAGCGGCACAGCAGGATATCCGGCTGGATACCGATGGAGCGCAGTTCCTTGACCGAGTGCTGGGTCGGTTTGGTCTTGATCTCGCCGGCGGCCTCGATATACGGCACCAGCGTCAGATGCATGAACAGGGCGTTGTCGTGTCCCAGCTCCACGCCCATCTGACGGATCGCCTCGAGAAACGGCAGGGATTCGATGTCACCGACCGTGCCGCCGATCTCGATCAGGGCGATGTCGGCGTCGCCGGCCCCCTCGTGGATCGAGCGCTTGATCTCGTCGGTGATGTGCGGGATGACCTGCACCGTGCCGCCGAGATAATCCCCGCGACGCTCCTTGCGGATCACGTTCTCGTAGATCTGCCCGGCGGTGAAATTGTTGCGCCGCGAGGTGCGAATGCGCACAAAACGCTCGTAGTGCCCGAGATCCAGGTCCGTTTCGGCGCCGTCATCGGTGACGAACACCTCGCCATGCTGAAATGGGCTCATGGTGCCCGGATCCACGTTGATGTACGGATCCAGCTTGAGCAGCGTCACCTTGAGGCCACGCGCCTCCAGGATCGCCCCCAGTGAGGCGGATGCAATACCTTTGCCCAGAGACGAGACCACGCCTCCGGTAATGAAAACAAAACGCGTCATGCGGGAAACCTGGCTGGGAGCTGACAAGCACCCTGCCCCGGTTCGCACACGACAATCCGGGGCAGGCGGAAAACCCCTGAGAGAGTACCAGAGCACCCGCCCCCGCTCAATCGGAAGGTGGGGGCAGTGCCTCGTTTCCAGCCCGGGATGACAACGGCCGGAAGGCCACCAGGGTCATATCGTCACGCCGCGGCTCGCCGTCGCGATAATCTTCCAGCACCCGGACCACGGCATCGATCTTGGCCGACAGATCGCGGCCACTCTTGTCCGTCAGCACCTGGCGCAACCGCCGCCGACCAAACAATCGCGGCGGCTCTCCGCCGACATGATCGTGCACGCCATCGGTGATCAGGAAGAATTCGGTGCCCGGCTCCACGTCGACCTCGTGGTCCACGGGCTGGGCCGGTTCCAGGCTGCGGTAGCCAAGGCCGCCGCGTACGCCCCGGATCTCCTCGATCTCGCCGTCGCGGTCGATCATCAACGGCAGCCCGACACCGGCAAAGGCCAGCTTGCGGTCCTCCGGACGATACACGCAGACCGCGGCCTCCAGCCCGTCGTCCGAGTCGGAGTCATAGCCATCCTGACGCAACCGCGAGCGTACCAGTCGGTCCATCTCGCGCAGGATGGCCGAGGGCTCCAGCAAGCGGTGTTCGTGCAGGATGCGATCCAGCGCCGAGGCCACCACCAGGGTAATGAATGCACCCGGTACACCGTGGCCGGTGCAGTCCGCCACCACCAGGATGCTGTGTCCGTCGATGGCCTCGACCCAGAAGTAGTCGCCACCCACCAGGTGCAGAGGCTCCCAGTAGATCTGCACCTCGTCCATGTGACCATCGAGGGCATGCTTGTCCGGCAGCATGGCGGTCTGGATGCGGCGGGCATAGCGGATGCTCTCCACCACCAGGCGATTACTGCGTTCAAGCTCACGGTTGGCCTCGTCCACCTTGGCCAGTGCCCGTTCCGTCTCGGATTTCTCGGCCTCCAACTGCCGGGTGCGGTCCTCGACGCGCCGCTCGAGGTCCGCATTCAGGGCCTTGAGCTCGCCCCGGGCCCCGTCGCGCGCGTCCAGCCCCGCCTGAAAGGCCCGCAGCAAACGATCCAGCGAACGCCCCAGCGCCCCCAGCTCATCGTTTTCGTGATGGCCCAGGCGCGGCCTCGGCCAGTGCGCGGGCTGCTCCGGGTCGGTCTCCGCCACCGCACGCGAAATCTTCAACATCGGACGGAGCATCAGCAGATAGAACAGTACAACCACCACCAGAGAGACGATCACCGCCTGGGTTACGCTGGTCACGACCCCGGTCTGCAGACGGTTGACGAAGGCCCGCCCCAGCACGCCAGGGTCCAGTTCCACGCGCAGGACGCCCACGCCCTGGATATTTCCGCGGGTATCAGGGTGGCGCAGCTCACGCTCATGGGTTTGCAGATCACCGAAGAGCCAGTGCGCCCATTCGCCACCGGTCTGGGTGCGTTCCTGGGCATCCTCCGCAAGGGTGTTGCCAAAGTCGTCGAGGATCTCGACCCGTCGGATCTTATCGAATACCAGCAGGCCCTGGACCAGGGAGTCGGCCTGGGCGGCGCTCAACTGGAAGGCCGCCTCGGCGGCGGGTGGTTCTACCAGGCGTTGCAGTCGGTCGATCTGTTCCCCGGTCTCGGCCCGGAAGGCATGCCAGTCCGAGGCAATGACATAGGCGCTGCTGAGAAGGCTCAGCGCCAGCGCCGCCAGCAGCGTGGCGACGGCCAGCTTGGCGACCAGGCTACGATTCCGGCGGGTGCCGCCCGCCATCACCCGTGTTTGCCGTGCATTTGCACGATGACACGGTTGCGCCCCTCGTTCTTGGCCCGATAGAGCAGGTCATCGGCCAGAGCCACCAACTCGCCCGCGTCCGGCCACGGGTTCGTGGTGATGACCAGACCAATGGAAACCGCCAGCGCGAGCGGTTCGTCCTTCCAGTGCAGCGATGCATTCTCCACCGACGAGCGAATGCGCTCGGCCAGTGCGACTGCCTCTTCGGGATCCAGATCCGCCGCCACTACCAGGAATTCTTCCCCACCCATGCGCCCAGCGTACTGTTCCGCCCCCAGCTCGCCCCGCAGGATGTCGGCAAAGTTCTCGAGGGCGAAATCGCCGGCGGCATGGCCGTGGGTATCGTTCAGCGCCTTGAAGTCGTCGAGATCCAGCATCATCACGGTGAGCGAACGCGATTCCTCGCCGACGCTATCCGCCATACCCTCCACGCAGTCAATCACCCGGCGACGCGAGAACAGGCCGGTAAGGGCATCCTCCAGCGCCAGGCGCTCCAGCTCGGCTGTCAGGCGCTCGCGCTCGCGCACCTCGTCGGACAACGCATTGTTGAGCTGTGCCAGGTGCTCCGCCTGCTCACGCAACTGGCGGTTGGCCTCCTGCAGATCCGCCTGCATGCGGTCGCTCATGCGCATCATGCGACGCTGCGCCCGATAGCTCTCGGAATAGGCCTTGGCGAGCACCTTCACGCCATCGCCTACCGCATCCAGCGCCTCGAGCATCTGCTCGGAGCGCTGCATGACGGACTTTTCCTGCTCGAACAGGGAGAAGTCCGCGAGCCCCTCCATTTCCTGGCCCTCCCGTGGCCGGGTAGCAGGATCCATCGGGTCCTCTCGGGAGGGGGCCTTCATGTCAGCGGACACATTCGATAATCAGCGTGTTCGAAATCCTCGGAGAAGTCCTCGCCGAACTCCTCCATGGTCTCGTCGTCATCGTGGTAACACCAGTTGATCCGCACCTTCAGACCCGACTCGGCGCCCTCTTCCAGGATCTGGAACATGTTCATCAAGGCCTTCGCAGTCGAACTGTTGAAGTAGATCATTTCCACGGTGAACTCCACCTCGTCGCTGGCCCGGTCCTCGATCGCCTGCCGCAACCCCTGAGTCAGCGGGCCGTAGAAGTTCGCGGCATCTTCCGGATACGACTCGCCGGACAGCCGGTACTGCCCCGCCGCGAAATCGAAAACGACGGCCGGGGTGCGGTCGGTTGCCTTGTGTTCAATGGTCTCGACGACTGCCATCAGATATAGGCCTTCAGGACAAAATAGGATTGCGCATCGGAGAGATGCTGAAAGTCGAACTGGATGGGCTCGCTTGCCCGGCGTGCGATCTCGATCAGGCCGATGCTGCCACCCTTGCTGCCTTCGTCCGGTGGCTCCCGCAGCTTTTCCTTGTAAAAGCGGCGCAACTCATCGCTGTCCATGCCCGCGAGCTCACGCAGGCGCACGGCCAGGGTGTCGGCATCCTTGCGCCCGATCACGTTGCCGCAAATGACGAAGAAGCGGCCGTTTTCCGACCCGACGGTAATCATCCCGGAGCTCAGCTCGACGGGGGGCTCCGCGTCGTGCTCGATACGCTCCGCTGAATAGCGAATCACGTTCTGAACCTGTTCCACGAATACGGAAAAGACGCGGTTCACGGTCTTCGTATCGGTGGACTCCAGTCGGATTTTCTGCCGCAGTGCATCCCCCAGGGCCTTCAGGATGCCCTCGGAAATGTAGCCAGTGAACGAAAAGATGATCCCGCGCCGCGTCATGTTGCGCTGAAAGCCCAGCACCTCCTCGGCGATCAGGGCCGACGATTCCGTCCGGGCCTCGGCTGCGTCAGTCATTGCGCTCTCCATTGCTGTCCAGGACATCCTCCACGATGGCCGCATAGCGCCCGTCCGCACGCATCGCATCCAGCTCCTCCTGCATGCGATCCAGCGGGGCTCGCGCGGTTTCCGGGTGGCAGGCCAGGGACATCACGGTATCGTTGAAGGCGAACAGGGACCGGAGTTCACCGATACCCTCCTGACGGGCATACCACGGGGCCAGATGTTCACCGCTGACCCATACATCGATCCGGTTGGCCGCAAGCTTGCGCGCATTCAGCCGGTCATTCGGTGCGGTATCCACGGGGATGCCCCGGCCCTCAACGAAGAGCGCCACGGCATCGTCTCGATAGCCCCCGACGCGGTAGCGTTCCAGATCCTCCAGAGACTGCGCGTCCACATCGGACCCCTCCAGCACGAACGCATGCCACTGGTTTTCCACGAGAGGACCGACCCAGGTGAACAGGTCTTCACGTTCGGAGGTGCGCGTGGTGGAAAAGACGCAGGTACCAGGGTCCGACTGAGCCTCGGCGTAGGCCCGACTCCACGGCAGCAGGCGGATCTCGGCGTCCACCTGGGCGACATCCAGCAGGGCATCCATCACCCGGATGGAGATCCCGTCCAGCTCGCCGGTTTCGGTCTCGAAATTGAACGGGGGGTAGCTCTCGGTCGTGAGCATCAGCGAGTCCGCGGCCAGAGGCGCGGCCAGCAACATCCCGGCCGCCAGCACCCCCATGCCCGTACGTCGTCCGCATTGTGCCGCGAAACCTGTCACGTACCGCTCACCCGCACCCCTGAATACGACCCAAGAATTGTCCGATTTGGACAGGCGCGTCAACTCCCAGCGTGAACCAACCCGGGCCAGAGCACCGCCACAATCGCTCCATCCAGCTGACACAAAAGCGGAACCCGGTTGCGTTCCCAGGGGGCGATCCCGCGCTCCTGCATCAGCTTTTTCAGGGATCGGCGCCCGGCGGGGGTGGCGACCACCTCGCCCCCGCTTCGATAGCTAACGGTGAGGGCGGCCTCGCGGTCAACGCCGAGCCGCGGCAGCATCTCCCGGGTCAGGCGGCGCCCGTCTGCCAGAATCAGTTCCGGCTGACCGGCCGGCCAGGGCTGTTCGGGCGGCGGACCCGCAGCCTCCTCCTTCGGCCCGGCGTGCAGCTGATCGCGATAACGCCGCATCCATCCGCCATCCCATTCCACGGCGGGGGAGGCCTCGGGGTTGTCCACGAGGACCTGGCGCAGGAATTCGCCCAGGCGGTCGTGGCCGGGCGCACGAAGGCCCTGCTCGCGCAGCCAGTGCCGTAGCAGCCCGCGCTGGGTACTCGAGTCGAGCGCGCGCAAGGCGCGGAGATCCAGGCTACCGTCCAGCGGGTCTCGCAGCCCTTTCAGTAGCCCGGAAAAGTGCTGACGGGATTGCCCGACCGCCTCCTGCTGCCAGGCGGCAGCGCGCGCCAGTCCGGCCGCGCCATCAAATCGCTCCTGCAACAAGGGCAGCACCGACTGGCGCAGGAAATTGCGGTCGAATCGGGGATCTTGATTGCTGGGATCGTCATACCAGTCGAGGCCCTCCTGCTCCGCCAAGGCGGCCAGTGCCTCGCGGGGCAGGCCCAGCAAGGGTCGCCCCAGCCAGGTCTCGCCCTCGCGGCGCAGCGGCCGCATGGCCTGCAGCCCTTCGGGCCCGCTGCCGCGCAGGGCGGCCAGCAGGAACGTTTCTGCCTGATCGTCCGCATGCTGCGCGGCCAGGATGATGCCCGTAGCGTCCAGCCCTTCGCGCAGCATCGCGTAGCGTGCCTCGCGCGCCGCAGCCTCCACGCCGAGGGCACGGGTGTCGAGTGAGCCGAGGGTACGGAGCCGGAACGGGCAGTTCAGTGCCTGTGCAAAGGCGCGGCAGTGCTCGACCTGCTCGCCGGAGTCCGGACGCAGGCGATGATCCACGTGCATGGCCTCGAGGTTGGGGATACCCAGGCGCACCGCGGCGTGGAGCAGCACGGTCGAGTCGAGACCGCCACTGAAGGCGATGCGCACCTGGCGATAGCCGGGATGCGCCTGGAGGAAGTCCCGCAGCGCCGCGGCTACAGGATCGAGCGCCCCGGCACCGGGATCAGGAAGCGGCTTCCTGGAAGGCACCGTAATCCATCAGCCGGCGATAGCGCCGCTCCAGGCGCTTGCCCGGGTCCAGCCCTTCCAGGCCGTCCAGGGTTTCCAGAAGCGCGGCGCGCAGACTGGAGGACATGGTGTCGGGGTCGCGGTGGGCACCTCCCAGGGGTTCCGGCACGATGCGGTCCACCAGCCCCAGCTCGCGCAGCCGTTCCGATGTGATGCCCAGGGCCTCCGCGGCCTCCGAGGCCTTTTCGGCGCTCTTCCAGAGGATGGAGGCACAGCCCTCCGGCGAAATCACCGAGTAGGTCGAGTACTGCAACATCAGGGTGGCGTCGCCCACCCCGATCGCGAGGGCCCCACCGGAGCCGCCTTCGCCGATCACCGTGGCGATGATCGGCGTGTCGAGGCGCGCCATCACTCGCAGGTTGCGCGCGATCGCCTCGCTCTGGCCACGTTCTTCCGCCCCGACCCCCGGGTAGGCACCCGGCGTGTCGATGAAGGTGAGCACGGGCATGCGAAAGCGCTCGGCCATCTCCATCAAGCGCAGCGCCTTGCGGTAGCCCTCCGGACGCGGCATGCCAAAGTTGCGGTAGACCTTGTCGCGGGTCTGGCGTCCCTTCTGGTGCCCGATCAGCATCACCGGCCGTCCGTCCAGGCGCGCCACGCCGCCCACGATCGCCGGGTCGTCGCCAAACGCCCGGTCGCCATGCAGTTCCTCGAACTCGTCGAACAAGTCGGGAATGTAATCAAGGGTGTAGGGTCGCCGCGGATGCCGCGACATCTGCGAGACCTGCCACGGGGTCAGCTTGGCGAAGATGCTCTCGGTCAACGACCGGCACTTGCCTTCCAGGCGCTGGATCTCTTCCTGGATGTTGACCTCGGCATCGTCGCCGACATAGCGCAGATCGCGGATCTTCGCTTCCAGTTCGGCAATGGGCTGTTCGAAGTCGAGAAAGTCCGGATTCATGCAGGGTCCCGAAGACTTGGTTGTGGATACCGACGAAGGACGCGAATTGTAACCAATTGCGGCGATCCCCGCTCCCGGACCGGTGATGCCTTGCTCCACCTACCGGCCGTAGAGCACCTCGGCCTCGCAACCCGGACCCAACGACTGCTGAATGCCGCGCAACAGCCGCTCGTCCGGGCGGATGGTCCATCCCTCCGGCAGGCTGATATCCGCCTCCAGCCCGTCACGGCGATAGCACAGGTGCACGCGGCAAGGCCCCTCACGATGCGGCTCCATCAGCCCGCGCAGATGGGCCACCTGCTCGGGAACCACCCCTTCCAGGCACAGGTGCAGCGCGCGGGCCCACTGGACCCGCGCTTCATCCAGGCTGTACACGGTACGGGCCCGCATACGGATCCCGCCGGCATAGTCGTCAAGCGTGACCGTACCCTCCGCGACCAGCAGGGCATCCGGCTCCAGGCGGTCCTTGTAGGTAGTGAAGTCGTCGTTGAACAACACTACCTCGGCCCGCCCGCTGCGGTCGTCCAGGGTGACGATGCCCATGCGCCCGCTCTGCGTGTTGCGCACTCGCACCCCGACGATCAGACCGGCGATGCGCACGGTTTCCTGCTTGCCCCGCCATTTCTGGCCCTGGGGCTCGTCCGGGCGATCCTCCAGCTTGGCCTCCAGCGCCTGCAGCGTGGTGCCGGTCAGGCGCAGCATCTCGGCGCGGTAGCGCTCCACCGGGTGGCCGGTCAGATAAAGCCCCAGGGTGTCCTTCTCGCCGCGCAGACGATCGTCGTCCTCCATCTCGGCCAGGGTCGCACTATCCGGGATCACGGCCGCAGCCGGATCCCCGAACAGGTCCACCACACCCAGATTGGCATTGCGCTCGCTCTGTTCGGCTGCCGCGACCGCCATCGGGATGTCGTTCAGCAGCGTCGCACGGTTGGCGCCGATCCGATCCATCGCGCCGGCGCGCACCAGCGTCTCCAGCACACGCTTGTTCAGCTTGCCGAGATCCACCCGCTGGCACAGGTCCACCAGCCCGTGGAATTCACCGCCCTCGCCGCGCGCCTTGAGCAGGGTGTCGATGGCCGACTCCCCAACGCCCTTGATCGCGCCCAGGCCGTAGACCACGGTCTGCGCGTCGTGGCAGGTAAAGCGGTAGTCCGACTGATTGACGTCCGGCGGCAGGACCTCCAGGCCCATATTGCGGCATTCCTCGATCAGCCCCACCACCTTGTCGGTGTTGTCCATGTCCGCGGACAGCACCGCCGCCATGAACGGCGCCGGATAATGCGCCTTGAGCCAGGCGGTCTGGTAGGCAACCAGGGCATAGGCCGCGGAGTGCGACTTGTTGAAGCCGTAGCCCGCGAATTTCTCCATCAGGTCGAAGATGTAGGTCGCAACCCCTTCATCCACACCGCGCCCCAGTGCACCCTCGAGGAAGATCTCGCGTTGCTTGGCCATCTCCTCGGGCTTCTTCTTGCCCATCGCGCGGCGCAACAGATCCGCACCACCCAGGGTGTAATTGCCCAGCACCTGGGCGATCTGCATCACCTGCTCCTGATACAGGATCACGCCGTAGGTGGGCTGGAGAATGGGTTCCAGATCCGGATGCGGATATTCCACCTGGGCACGACCATGCTTGCGGTCGATGAAGTCGTCCACCATGCCCGACTGCAGCGGGCCCGGGCGGTAGAGCGCCACCAGCGCGATGATCTCCTCGAAGCTGTCCGGCTGCAGGCGGCGGATCAGGTCCTTCATGCCACCGGATTCCAGCTGGAACACGGCGGTGGTCTGATAGTCCTTCAGCAGCCGGAAGGTCTCGGGATCATCCAGCGGGATGGCGTCGAGATCGACCTGTACCGCGGCATCCATCTTGCGGATGTTGTCCACCGCCCAGTCGATGATGGTGAGCGTGCGCAGACCGAGGAAGTCGAACTTCACCAGGCCGACCGCCTCGACGTCATCCTTGTCGAAGTGGGTCACCAGCGAGCCGCCGTCGTCCTCGCAGTACAGCGGGGAGAAATCCGTCAGTGCGGACGGCGCAATCACCACCCCGCCGGCATGCTTGCCCGCGTTCCGGGTGAGGCCCTCGAGTTTCTGCGCGAGATCGATGATCGCGCGCACCTCCTCGTCTTCGTCGTACTGCGTCTTGAGGTCCGCGCTCTCGGTCAGGGCCTTTTGCAGGGTCATGCCCAGCTCGAACGGGATCAGCTTGGCAATGCGGTCGACGAAACCGTAGCCATGGCCCAGCACACGCCCGACGTCGCGCACCACCGCCTTGGCGGCCATGGTGCCGTGGGTGATGATCTGCGAGACCTTGTCGCGCCCGTAGCGCTCGGCGACGTAGTCGATCACGTCGTCGCGTCGCTCCATGCAGAAGTCGACATCGAAGTCGGGCATGGAGACACGTTCAGGGTTGAGAAAACGCTCGAACAGAAGATCGTAACGCAATGGATCCAGGTCGGTAATGCCCAGCGCATAGGCCACCAGAGAACCCGCACCGGAGCCACGACCCGGGCCCACGGGGATGCCATTGTCCTTGGCCCACTGGATGAAGTCCGCCACGATCAGGAAGTACCCGGGGAAACCCATCTGGCAGATCACGTCCAGCTCGCGCTGCAAGCGCGCCTCGTAATCCGCCGCCGGCGCGAAGCAGAAGCGCTCCAGACGCCCCGCCAACCCCTGCGCCGAGGTCTCGCGCAGGTGGTCTTCGACCGTATAGCCCTCGGGAACCGGGAAGTCCGGCAGGACCGACTCGCCCAGGGTCAGGCTCACCGAACAGCGCCGCGCGATCGCCACACTGTTGGCCAGGGCCTCGGGGATATCCGCGAACCGCTCCGCCATCTCCTCGGGTGTACGCAGATACTGCGCCTCCGAGTAACGGCGCGGGCGTCGCGGGTCGTCCAGGGTCACGCCGTCATGGATGCAGACGCGCGCCTCGTGGGCCTCGAAGTCCTCGGGCCGCAGGAAGCGAACATCATTGGTGGCCACCACCGGCAGATCGAAGGCCTCGGCCGCGGCCAGCGCCTGTTCGATCCAGGCCTCTTCGCCCGGGCGGTCGCTACGCACCAGTTCCAGATAGAAGCGACCCGGGAAGCGCTGCATCCACGGCTCGAGATCCTCGGCCAACAGCGCGCGCGCAGCCCCCGAACCGTTCACGAATAACCCGTCGATCCCGCCAGACAATGCGATCAGGCCCTCGGCGGCCGCATCCAGCCAGGCGCAGTCCACCCGCGGAATGCCCTTTTCCTGGCCTTCCTGCCAGGCGCGCGAGATCAGCCGGGTCAGATTGCGGTAACCCGGATCGTTCTGCGCCAGCAGGGTCATGCGCGCCAGGCTGCCGTCGGCGCGGGCATCGCGCACCAGAACGTCCGCACCGATGATGGGCTGCACACCCTTTGCGATCGCGGCACGGTAGAACTTCACCAGCCCAAACAGGTTGCAGTGATCGGTTACCGCGACGGCCGGCATCCCGCCCTCGACCACCGCGTTCACCAGTGGCTTGAGGCGGACCAGCCCGTCGATCAGGGAATACTCCGAATGCACCCGCAGGTGTACGAAACCGGGATGGCCTTCGCTCATGCCCCCATCTCCTGTTCACGGGCCGCCAGCGCACGCGCTACCGGGCCGAAACTACGGCGGTGTTGCGGGCACGGCCCCAACCGTTCCAGGGCCTCGCGATGCGCCACCGTGGGGTAGCCGGAATGGCGATCGAAGCCGTAATCGGGGTAGTCGTGATGCAGATCGCGCAACCAGCCGTCGCGCGCCACCTTCGCGACGATGGAGGCGGCGCTGATCGCAGCCACCGAGCCATCCCCGCCGACGATCGCCTCGGCAGTCCAGGGACCCTGCGGTGTGAAGCGCCCGTCCACCAGCAGATGTGCCGGCGCGATGGCGAGCCCGGCCGCCGCTCGCTGCATGGCGAGCAGCGTCGCATGATGGATGTTCAGTTCATCGATCTCCGCCGCCTCGGCCCGGCCCAGCGACCATGCCAGCGCGTCGGCACGGATCTGCACGTCCAGCGTCTCGCGGCGTTTCGCGCTGAGCTTCTTGGAGTCGGTCAAGCCGGGGCAGGTGTAGCCTTCCGGCAGGATGACGGCGGCCGCCACGACCGGCCCGGCCAGCGGCCCGCGCCCCACTTCGTCCACGCCGGCGACGTAGCGCTGCGCTGCCTCTAAATCGGACATGGAGTCTCCACCACGGTGAACTGCGGGCAATCGCCCGAACGCGAACATGCGCCGCGCCGGGGATCCGTTACAATAGCGCCGAAAATCCTAGCACACCCCCTCCGGATCCGAGCCTACTCATGTCCCAATCTCCGTTACGCTGCGCCGCCATCGGCGTGGGCCATCTTGGCAAATGGCATGCCGCCAAATACGCCGCGCTGCCGGACACCGAACTGGTTGCCGTAGTCGATGCCGATTCCGAAACCGCCAGCCGCGTCGCGGCGGAGCACGGCTGCCGCGCGGAGACCGACCATCGCGCCCTGATCGGTCAGGTCGATGCGGTCTCCATCGCCGCGCCGACCACCCTGCACTTCGACATCGCCCGGGACTTCCTCGAGGCCGGTTGTCATGTTCTGGTCGAGAAGCCGATTACCGCCACCCTGGAGCAGGCCGAGACGCTGAACCAGATCGCCGAGCAACAGGGCGTGGTCCTCCAGGTCGGGCACCTGGAACGCTTCAATGCCGCACTGCGCCGACTGACCGAGACCCCGCTGCACCCGCGGTTCATCGAGTCGCACCGCCTGGCACCCTACAAGCCGCGCGCCACCGACGTGTCGGTCGTGCTCGATCTGATGATCCACGACATCGACATCATCCTGTCGCTGGTGGATGCCCCGCTGACCGACATTCGCGCCTCCGGCGCCCGCGTGCTGACCGGCGACATCGACATCGCCAATGCCCGGCTGGAATTCGCCAACGGCTGCGTAGCCAACGTGACCTCCAGCCGCATCAGCACCAAGTCCGAGCGCCGCATGCGCATCTTCCAGTCGCATGCCTACGCCTCGGTGGACTTCCAGAACCGCATCCTGTCGCTGAACCACATCGGCGAGCCCGACCCGGAGACCGGGGCCCCCGCGATCCACCGCGAGGAGAGTGTCTTCGACGAGGCCGACGCCCTGCTAGCCGAGATCCAGGCCTTCGTGGCCGCCGTGCGCGGTCAGGGACCGGTCGTGGTCAGTGGCCGCGACGGCCAGCGCGCCCTGGAGACGGCCAGCCGCATCACCGACCTGGTCTACGAGAACCTGAACATCATGAGCCGGGCCGACGGCCCGCACAGCCACCTCGACGCGAACCCCACAGGAGTCAAGCCGTGATCCCGATGGTCGACCTGCAGCGCCAGTACCAGACCCTGCGCCCCGAAATCGATGCCGCGCTACAGGAGGTGCTTGCCGGTGCGCGCTTTATCCTCGGCCCCAACGTGCAGACCCTGGAGCAGGAGCTCGCCGAGTACCTGGGCGTGGAACACGCGATCACCTGTGCCTCCGGCACGGATGCCCTGCATCTGGCGCTGGCCGCGGCCGACATCGGCCCGGGCGACGAGGTCATCACCACCCCGTTTACCTTCATTGCCACCGCCGAAGCCATCCGTTATGTCGGGGCCGACCCGGTATTCGTGGACATCGACCCGCGGACCTTCAACATCGACCCGGACCAGGTCGAGGCGGCCATCACCGAGCGCACCCGCGCGATCCTGCCGGTCCACCTGTTCGGCCAGCCGGCCGACATGCCGCGCCTGCAGGCCATCGCCGAGAAACACAAGGTGTTGATCGTCGAGGATTGCGCACAGTCCTTCGGCGCGACGGTCGATGGCGTACAGACCGGCGCGGCCACCGCCTTCGGCTGTTTTTCGTTCTTCCCCAGCAAGAACCTCGGGGCCTTCGGCGACGGGGGTCTGGTGACCACCAACTGCCCGTCTGCCGCCGATACCTTGCGCCGATTGCGCAACCACGGTTCCAGCGTGCGCTACTACCACGACGAGATCGGCTACAACAGCCGCCTGGACGAGATGCAGGCGGCGATCCTGCGGGTGAAGCTGCCGCATATCGACACCTACAACGCCGAACGCCGCCGGGTGGCGGCACGTTATCGCGATGGCCTGGCCGGGCTGCCGGTCGAAGTGCCGTTCGAGGACGGCATCGGGGTCCACGTCTACCACCAGTACACGCTGCTGACCGATCATCGCGACGCGATCATGGAGGCCCTCAAGGCTGCGGACGTCGCCTGCGCGATCTACTACCCGGTACCCCTGCATCAGCAAAAGGCCTTCGCCGATCTCCCGAACCGGCCGGAATCGCTGCCCGTCACCGAAGACGTCGCCGCGCGCTGTCTGTCCCTGCCGGTGTTCCCGGAACTCGAGGATGCGACCATCGACATGATCTGCGGGAAGATCCGCGCCGCCCTCGCGTGACGCCACGCCACATCGCTTACACAGGGGGCCTCAACCGGTCATGACGCAGCATGTCGTGATCTGCGCCGGCGAGAGCTCCGGTGACGCACTCGGGGCGGGGCTGGTCCACGAACTCTCGGCACTGGAGCCCGGTCTCCGCTACACGGGCATGGGCGGGACGCAGATGCGCGCCGCCGGGGTCGACACCCTGATCGACGTCTCCGAACTGGCCGTGGTGGGCCTGGTCGATGTGCTGGTCAACTACCCGCGCCTGCGCCGCCTGTTCCGGCGCATGTGCCAGCATTTGGAGACCCACCGCCCGGACCTGCTGGTCCTGGTGGACTACGTGGAGTTCAACCTGCGCCTGGCTGCCCACGCCCGCCGCCTCGGTATCCGCGTGCTGTTCTATGTCAGCCCGCAACTGTGGGCGTGGCGTTCGGGCCGGATCAAGCGCATCCAGCGCAGCGTGGACGCGATGGCGGTACTTTTTCCCTTCGAGACCGACGTCTACGAGAAGGCCGGGGTGCCAGTACGCTATGTCGGAAACCCGCTTGTGGACCGGGTGCAGCCGCCCAAACAGCCGATTCGCGAACAGCTTGGCCTCGCGGCCAATACGCGCCTGGTCGGTCTTCTCCCCGGCAGCCGCAACGGCGAACTGAAGCGCCACTGGCCCATGCTCGTGGACACCGCCCGCCGCCTCCACGTATCGCACCCGGACATCCAGTTCGTGGCCTCCATGGCGCCGGGAGTCACCACCGAACACTTGGGGGCCCTAGCCGCGTCTGACGGCCTGCCCCTGCATTTCGTGGGCGGGGACGCAGGAACCCATTCCCTGATGGCCGGGGCCGACCTACTGCTGATTGCGTCCGGCACCGCAACCCTGGAGGCCGGTCTGCTCAGGGCCCCCATGCTGGTCTTCTACCGCATGGGGGCCCTGAGCCACGCGGTCTTCTCGCGGCTCGTACGGGTCGAGAATATCGCCCTGGTCAATATCGTGGGCGGCGAGCGCCTGGTGCCCGAGTACCTGCAACACGATGCCACCGCCGAACGTCTGGCGCGCGATGCCGCGGATCTCATCGACCGGCCCGAGGCCCTGGAAGCGATGCGTGATCGCCTGGCGCAGGTGCGCGTTCGCCTGGGCAATGGTGGAGCCGACCGCCGCGTGGCCGAAATGGCGCACGAACTCCTGCACCACGGCCAACTAAGGGACGGCGAGAAGCCCATTTAAGGGCGACGGTTCGTTTGGGGAGCAAACGCTTGGGCAGCACGCAGGGTCCTGTCCCGCGGCGACTGCGTCAGTGCGGACGACCGCCGCGCAGGATACCGCGGCGACTGCCGCGCACGAATGCGATCAGGTTGCGCACCTCGGGCACCTCGGTCTCCTCGAACATGGCGTCCAGATGACTCTCGCGTCCGGCGCGTCCACGCATTCCCTGGATGAATACCCGGTGGAGCGCCTGGATGGCGTCATTGGAGAAACCGTTGCGCTTGAGGCCAACCTTGTTGATCCCGATCAGCCGCGCATAGTTGCCGCTCGCCAGGCAATACGGCGGGAGGTCACGGTTCAGCGCCGCACCCATGCTGGTGAAGGCGTAGGTACCCACGCGACAGAACTGATGCACCAGGGTGAACCCACCCAGCGTTGCGTGATCCTGGATCTCCACGTGTCCGGCAAGCGAAGTGGCATTGGAGAAGATGATGCCGTTCCCGATGGTGCAGTCGTGCGCGATGTGGACATACGCCATGATCAGGTTATCGTGCCCGATGACCGTCTCACCCAGCCCCTTCTCGGTTCCGCGGTGCAGCGTTACCGACTCCCGAATCACGTTGCGATCGCCGATGATCAGCCGCGTGGGTTCACCCCGATAGCTGGTGTCCTGAGGCTCCTCCCCGATCGAGGAGAACTGAAAGATTCGGTTTTCCCGCCCGATCTCGGTCGGTCCGTTGATCACCACATGCGGGCCCACCCAGGTATCCGCGCCGATCTTCACATTGGCACCGATGACCGAGAACGGCCCGATCGTCACCGAGCTGTCGATCTCGGCGCTGGGGTGGACGTCCGCGCGCGGATCGATCACGCCGGGATTTCCTGACCGGAACACATGAGCTGCGCCGTCGCGCACACGTCGTCGCCCACCTTCGCGACCGCGTCGAAGCGCCAGATACCCCGCACCGTACGCTTCAGATCCACCCGCAGGTGGAGTTGATCGCCGGGTACCACCTGGCGCCGGAAGCGCGCCTCGTCGATCCCGACAAACAGGTACAACTGCTGCTTGTCCTGGTTCTCGTTACGCGCCTCTTCGGTCTTGAACGCAAGCAGGCCGGTGGCCTGTGCCAGGGCCTCGAGGATCAGAACCCCGGGCATCACCGGCTTGATCGGGAAGTGCCCCTGGAAATACGGTTCGTTGATGCTGACGTTCTTGATCCCCGTCAGATAGCTGCCCGCCTCCCACTCCAGCACCCGATCCACCATCAGGAACGGGTAACGATGCGGCAGGTAGCGCATGATCTCCTGGACATTAAAGTCATCCACGCCGGTGTCCTTTCTCTTGATCTTGTTGTGCCGCATCCGGACCGCTGCGCGGGACGTGCAATACGACGTTCGACTCGGCCTCCCCACACGCGGCAAGGCCAGTTACTACCAGGGCCGATCGATCGCCCCTCGATCGCCTAACGCGCCAGACGGCGCAGTCGGGCCAGCATGCGATTCCACAACCGGGCCTCTTGATGCGGGACTCCAGAGGCGTAGTGACCCGGCCGCGTAATGGAGCGCGTGACCAGGGTCATCGCGTGAATGGTGACGTGATCCACGATGGACAGGTGGCCCAGGATCCCGGCACCGCCCCCGATTGCACAATGCGCGCCGATCCGGGCACTGCCCGCAATCCCCACACAGCCGGCAATGGCTGTATGGTCGCCAATCTCGACGTTATGGGCAACATGAACCAGGTTGTCGATCTTTACACCCCTCCCGATCCGCGTCGCGCGCAACGCCCCGCGATCGATGGTCGTATTCGCTCCGATTTCCACATCGGAACCGATCACGACATGGCCCAGCTGTTCGATCTTCTCCCAACCCTGTTCGCCCGCAGGCGCGAATCCGAAGCCATCGGCCCCGATCACGCAACCACTGTGCAGGATGCAGCGATCCCCCACCTCGACCCCTTCGAGCAGGGTCACCCGGGGGTGCAGGAAGGTATCGGCCCCCACCGTCACCCCCTCGCCCACCACGCAGTGCGCCTCCACGACGCTCTGGCGCCCCACCGTAGCCCCTGCCCCGATCACCGCCCCAGGTCCCACGAATGCGTCGGGAGCAACCGACGACTCGGGATCGACAAACGCACCCGGATGGACACCCGCAGGCCGTGCCCGACGCGGCCTGCCCAGGCACTGACTCGCTCGCGCATAGCCCAGATAGACATCATCCAGGTGGATCAGGGTTCGGGAAGACGTCGCTTGCAGGCCCGCGGCCTCCGGCACCAGGACCACACCCGCGGCACTCGCCGCCAGGGCCTCGGCATGACGCCCGGCGTCCGTCACAAAACTCAGATCGCAGGGGCCCGCGGTGGCCAGCGGGCTCAACCCGGTGAAGCGGCGTTGGCCATCTCCCGTGAGCTGCCCGCCCAGCGCCTCGGCCAGCTCGCGGGCCGAATACCCGCCGTCAGTCTCGCTGCATTGTGGCAAGGATGTCGTCCGTGATGTCGATCCGGTCGCTGGCATACAGCACGTTGCGCTCGGTCAGGATCAGATCGATGTCGCGTTCCCGGGCGAGATCGACGATGGCATCGTTGATCCGTCGCTGCAGTTTGGCCAGCTCCTCGTTGCGGCGTACGTTCAGGTCTTCGCTGAAGCTCTCCTGCGCCCGCCGGAATTCGCGCGAACGTTGCGAGAACTCCCGCTCCAGGTCCGCCCGTTCCGATGGGTTCATCAGGTCCCCGTCACGTTCCAGCCGGTCACGCAGCCGCTGCAGCTCCTCACGCTCCGCCACCAGCTCCGAATCGCGCGGCGAGAACTCGCGCTCCAGTTCGCGCATGGCCTCTTCGGCCTGCGGCGAATCCTCGAGAATCCGGTTCATCGTCACGAATGCGACGTTTTGCGCCCCGGCGACAGCGGGTACTACCAGCCATCCGCTGGCGACGAGAATCACCGCCGCGAACCAGGCCATCCCGGATCTCATGACGCCTCCCGATGCGCTTGCATCGATCATCCTCAGAAACTGGCCCCCAGCAGGAACTGGAAGCGCTGCAGCTCGTCACCCGGCTGATCGTTGAACGGCTCGGCCACGCTGAAGCTCAGCGGCCCCACCGGCGAGAACCAGGTCACCGCCACACCCGCCGATGCCCGCAACTCGCTGGTATCAAAGTCCGACACATCATGGAACACATTCCCCGCGTCCACAAAGGTACTCATGCGAACTGCATCGTTGTCGGCCGCAAACGGCATCGGGAAGAACAATTCCGCGGACAGCGTAGTCCGGAACCGCCCACCGTAGGGATCATCATTGGAATCGCGCGTCGCCACCTGACCATCGCGGATCGGTCGCAGATCGCCCAGCTGGTTGTCCTCGTAGCCGCGGACCGAGCGAATGCCCCCGGCAAACAGCCGTTCGTAGAACGGAACGTCATCCCCTCCGTAGCCATCCGCATACGCGAGTCCGGCGGAGAGGCTGAAGGAGTACCGATCGGACAGCCGGAAGATCTCCTGGCCCGAATAGGTGAGCTTGTAGAACTCGCGGTCACTGCCCGGCACCGTGACTTCCAGGCCGACCCGATGGCGACGGCCTTCCGAGGCGAAGGTCGTGCTGTCCCGCGTATCGTGGACATAGCTGGTCTCGAGCTTGTAGAGGTTCGCGGAATCGCCAAATTCGTCCAGCTCGTCGATGATCTCGTCCGGGGTTCCGATACGAGTGTCGGACCGTTCGACCATCTCGATTTCGATGTTCTCGAAACCCGGTCGCACCTGAATCCGGTCGAACTCCGACAGCGGAATTCCGTAGGTCACGTCGAAGCCAAAGCGGTTGGATGAATACCGCGAGATGTTGGCCTCCTCGGCGTCGATCTTGCGATAAAACACGGAGAACCCGCGACTCGCACCGGAGGGGGTGAAGTGCGGATTGGTGACGCTCATGCGGAACAGCTGGTTGACCTTGCTGGTACTCACCTCGGTGGAGAAGCGATTGCCGGTCCCAAGGAAGTTGTCCTGTGTCAGGCTCGCGGTCAGCAGCAGCCCCTGGTTCTGCGAGAACCCGGCGCCCAGCGACAAGGCCCCGGACTGCTGCTCGGTCACGGTGATATTCAGGTCCACTTCGTCATCGGTGCCGGCGACCCGCTCGGTCTCCACGTTCACGCTCTGGACGAACGGCAGCCGCTGGACACGCACCCGGGAACGTTCGACCAATGCCCCGTTGTACCAGGCACTCTCCATCTGCCGCATCTCGCGGCGATACACCCGTTCCTCGGTGTTCTGATTGCCGGTGATCCGGATGTTCCGAACATAGACGCGCGGGCCCGGGTCGACGAAGAACGTGATCGCCACTTCGCGGTTGTCCTCGTCCACGTCGGGCACCGGGTTCACGTTGGCGAATGCGAAACCCTCCCGAGTCAGGCGCTCGCTGATCCGTTCGGCGGATTCGGTCACCTGGCTGCGCGAAAACGGCGCATCGATGTCCACGTCAATCAGGCTCTCCAGCTCCTCCCGCGGGATCACGAACTCCCCGGCGAGATCCACACCGGTCACCGTATAGCGATCGCCCTCGTCGACGTTAATCGTGATGAACAGATCCCGCCGATCCGGCGTCAGCGTCACCTGAGTGGAGTCGATATCGAACTCCAGGAAACCCTGATCCAGATAATGCGAACGGAGCTGTTCCAGATCCCCGGACAGCTTCTCGCGCGAGTAATTGTCCCGCCGGCTGAAAAAGGCCCACCAGCGTGGCACGCCGGACTCGAAACGCCGGGTCAGTTCACGACCCGAGTAGCTCTCGTTACCCACCACATTGACCTGGCGGATTTTGGCCACCGGCCCTTCGGTAATGTCGATCTCGATGTCCACGCGGTTACGCGGCAGTTCCACGATCTCCACATCGACCTGCACGTTGTAGCGTCCGCGCGCGAAATACTGCTGGCGCAGCTCGCTCTCGATGCGGTCCAGCATCGTGCGGTTGAATACCCGCCCGGAACGCAGGCCGGCCGAATCCAGCGCCTCGCGCAAGCCCTCGTCGGGGATATCCCGGTTACCGGAAAAATTGATCTCGTTGATCGCGGGGCGTTCAGAGACGATCACAACCAGGACATCCCCGCGCCGGGCAATCTCCACATCGTCGAAGAAGCCGGTCTGGAACAGCTCGCGGATCACCTCCGGACTGCGATTGTCGTCGAAGGTATCCCCAACCTGCACGGGCAGATAACTGAGCGCGGTACCGGCGGTGATCCGTTCCAGCCCCTCGATCTCGATATCCTCGATCTCGTAGGCCTGGCCCCAGGCCGTCCCCGCCAGGCCCAGCAAACCGACCAGGGCCATTCCTCTCAAGCTGTTTCGCGCCATGCTCTCCGCCAAAAAATAGGCCGTTCGGTGGGCTGATCGAGGCACCCGGGATGCGCTCCAGTGTGCCTTCGCCTAACCGAACAGTCGTGTCAAATCATTGTACAGGGCCAGTATCATCAGCCCCGCGATCGCCAGCAGACCCACCTGCTGACCGATTATCTGGGTGCGCTCCGACACCGGGCTGCCCTTCACCGCCTCGGCGGCGTAGTACAGCAAATGGCCGCCATCCAGCATCGGGATCGGCAGCAGATTGATGATCCCGAGCGACACGCTCACCAGCCCGAGAAATCCCAGGAACGCCGAAATCCCGATCAATGCCGAGACCCCCGCAAACTCGGCTATGGTAACCGGTCCGCTGATATTTTTAACCGACGCATCCCCGGTGATCATTCGCCACAGGATGCCCAGTGTCAGGACGGTCACATCCCACGTCCGCTCCGCCCCCGAGACAAATGCCGATCCCGGACCCTGGCGCACCAGTACGGCCATGTCGCGTGCCGCCGATTGATCCGTATCCACGCCCGCGCCGATACGGCCAATGGCCACCCCCTCGTGATCCGTCGCCTCCGGCGTCATCCGTAGTTCCAGGGTGCGCCCGTCGCGCTCCACGGTGACCCGCAGATCGGCTTCTGGATGCGCACGCACCACCTCGACCCAGCGATTCCAGTCCGCGACCGGCTCGCCGTCCACTGCCAGCACACGATCCCCGACCTCCAGTCCGGCCGCCGCCGCCGGGCTCCCACCCTCGACGGCACCGATCCGCGGTTCCAGCATCGGCCGATAGGGCTGCAACCCCAGCTTGTCGAGGAACTGCCCCTCTGCCAGCAACGCCTGGCGATCCCGCAGATCCACCTCCCGCTCGATCTCTCGACCGTCCGTGCCCCGCAGCAGCAGGGTGACCGCCTCGCCGCGAACCGCATGGTCCAGCAGTCGCAGGTTGGCCTGCTCCCAGTCCGCCACTTCACGATCGCCCACCCGCAGAATCTCCTGCCCCCGCTCGAGGCCCGCCTCGGCGGCCGGCGTATCCGGCGCTACCTCGCCGAGAATGGGCTTGATCCCGCCCACACCCACCATGAACATCACGGCGTATACCAGGATCGCCAGCAGGAAATTCGCCGCCGGACCGGCCGACACCACGAATGTACGGGCCCCAAGACCTTTCTGGTTGAAGGCGCGCGTGACCTCCTCCTCCGCCACCGGACCCTCGCGCTCGTCGAGCATCTTCACGTAGCCACCCAGCGGCAATGCGGCAATCACGAATTCCGTCCGGTCCCGCCCGAAGTAGCGCTTGAAAATCGGCCGGCCGAAACCCACCGAGAAGCGCAGCACCTTCACCCCCACCAGACGGGCGGCGAGGTAGTGCCCATATTCGTGCACGGTCACCAGTACGCCAATGGCCACCGCAAACGCCAGCAGGCTCGTCAGGAACGTCATGACAGGACGGGTCGTGCGTTCGCGACATACTCGCTCGCGACCTCGCGAGCCCGCCGGTCCGCCCCCAGGACGCGCTCCAGCGAATCGGCCGCCTCGGCCTCGATCGCCTCCAGGGTCGTGGCGATCACCGCCGGGATCTCGCTGAAGGCCAGGCGCTCTCCCAGGAAGGCATCCACCGCCACTTCATTGGCGGCGTTGAGAACCGCGGTGGCCGTCCCTCCACGCTCCAGTGCCGCGTAGGCGAGACCGAGCGCCGGGAAACGCGCCGCTTCCGGCTCGGAGAATTCCAGCTTGCCCATCGTAAGCAGATCCAGCGGTTCAACGCCCGACTCCATACGCTCGGGCCAGGCCAGCGCATGGGCGATCGGTGTGCGCATGTCGGGGTTGCCGAGTTGCGCGAGCACCGACCCGTCATCGTAGGCCACCATCGAATGCACGATGCTCTGCGGGTGAAGTACCACCTGAATCGTCGAGGGCGCCACGGCAAACAACCAGCAGGCCTCGATCACCTCGAGCCCCTTGTTCATCATGGTCGCCGAGTCCACCGAGATCTTGCGCCCCATATCCCAGTTGGGGTGGGCGCAGGCTTCGTCCGGCGTAATCCCGGCAAAGCTGTCCAGCGGACGGTCGCGAAACGGCCCCCCCGATGCGGTGAGCCAGATCCGGCGTGCCCCGTGCGGTGTCACCGACTCGGCGCAGACGTAGCCATTGGGAAGGCACTGAAAGATCGCGTTGTGCTCGGAATCGATCGGCAGCAGACAGGCACCGGAGCGGCGCACGGCATCCATCAGCAAGGCCCCGGACATGACCAGCGCCTCCTTGTTGGCGAGCAGCACCCGTTTGCCCGCCTCGGCCGCGGCCAGCGTCGGCAACAGCCCGGCTGCGCCCACGATCGCCGCCATCACCGCGTCGACCCGGGGTTCCCGGGCGACCTCAGCCAGGGCCTCCGCACCCGCCCGCACCTCGGTACGCGAACCGACCGCCGCCAAAGCCGTGCGCAGGGCCTCGGCGGCGTCGGGATCGACCATCACGGCCACTTCCGGGTGGTGGGCGAGGCACTGCGCGCGCATGCGCTCCACATTGCAATGCGCCGTCAGGGCATACACGCGGAAGCGTTCCGGCTGACGCGCCACGACATCGAGCGTACTCAACCCGATGCTGCCGGTTGATCCGAGAATGGTGATCTGCGTCGTCTTCATGGGTACCTGCGTCCGTTCGCGCTATGCCGCCACCGGCGGGGCCGGAATCAGCGCCAGCCACAGCAACCCGGCCAGGAAAACCGGAGCCGCCGCGACCATGCTGTCGAACCGGTCCAGAATACCCCCGTGGCCCGGCAGCAAGGAACCACTATCCTTCTCGCCAGCCTGTCGCTTCAGGATGCTCTCGAACAGGTCCCCCACAACCGAGACCAGGCCGATCAGCACCGACAGCAGCAAGAACACCATCGCGTCCATCGGCTCGAGGCCCCAAACGGCCGCTACCACGATCGCGAAGGCCAGCACCGTCAGCAGACCGCCAAGCAAGCCCTCGCGGGTCTTCCCCGGACTGATATGCGGCGCCAGCGGGTTGCGCCCGAACGCCTTCCCGGCGAAATACGCCCCGGTGTCGGCGAGGCCAACCAGCACCACCAGATAGACCACCAGCAACGGCGCCAGGGCATGCAGCCAAACCAGGCCCATTCCCGCCGGCACCAACGTCATGATCGCGGCCACCGCAAAGAGGGTCCGACGGGATGCCGGCGCGGCCGTCTCGCACTCGCGATAAAACGGCAACAGCAACAGGATCACCAGCCACCACAGCAACACCAGGCCCAGGATCAGGTAGTGCAACCCCGCAACCGGCGCCAGACCAAGCGCAACCACGGGAACCACCACGGCCGCCACCAGCGCACCACGTGCCAAAGGGGTTTCGAGCCCGGCCAGTCCACCCCACTCCCAGGTCGCCAACCCGAGGACCAGCGCGACCAGCGCCAGCACCGCCCAGTTCGGGCCCCAGGCCACCAGGGCCAGCGCCGGCAAACCCAGTGCCGCGGCGGTCAGAATCCGTTGTTTAAGCACTCGGCACCTCCCGCGCACTTGCCTCCGCGGCTCCGGTCACGCAGCCGAAACGCCGCTGGCGACTCGCATACCACGCCAGGCCCTGTCGCAGATCATCGGCTGTGATGTCCGGCCAGAACGTCTCGATGAAGAGCAACTCGGCATACGCCGCCTGCCACAGGAGGAAGTTGCTGATGCGGCGTTCGCCGCCGGTGCGGATCAACAGATCGACGTCCGGCATCCCGGCCGTGCTCAAATAGCCGGCGAAAGAAGTCTCGGGATTCGCCCCTTCATCGCCGGCGGCTACCCAGCGGCGGGCCGCCTGCAAGATGTCCCAGCGGCCACCGTATCCCAGTGCCACGACAACCCGCATACCCTCGTTGGCGGCAGAGGCCTGCTCGGCTTCCGCCATCCGCGTCTGCAGATCCGACGGGAAGCTTGCGCGATCGCCAATAAAGGTGAGCGCGATCCCGCGCTCGATCAGCTCCGGGAGTTCCGCCTCGATGGCGGACACAAACAGATCGAACAGTGCCTCGACCTCTTCGCGCGGGCGGCCCCAGTTCTCGCTGCTAAAGGCGAACAGCGTCAGGGTGCCCACGCCTTGTTCGGCGAAAAACCGCACGGCATGCCGCGTCGCCTCCAGCCCCGCCCGGTGGCCTTCGGAACGACTCAGACCTCGGGCCTCGGCCCAACGCCCGTTGCCGTCCATGACGATGGCCACGTGCGCAGGGAGCGCCTCGCTGGGTGAAGTAGTAACCGGCATCGCCTGCGCCGGTCAGACTTCCATCAACTCGGCTTCCTTGTCCGCAAGCATCGCGTCGACCTTGGCGATGTGGTCGTCGGTCAGCTTCTGGATCAGCTCCTGCGCCTTGTGCTCGTCGTCTTCGGACATCTCCTTGTCCTTGACCAGCTGCTTGAAGGCGTTGTTGGCATCCCGCCGGATATTGCGCACGGCCACCCGCGCGTGCTCGGCTTCGGCCCGGACGACCTTGACCAGGTCACGCCGACGCTCTTCGGTCAGCGCCGGCAGCGGCACACGGATCGTCGTCCCCATGCTCGCCGGATTGAGTCCCAGATCCGAAGTCATGATGGCCTTCTCGATCTTGCCGACCATGTCCTTCTCGTACGGGACCACGGAGAGCGTGCGTGCGTCCTCGGCATTGATGTTCGCGACCTGGTTGATCGGCACATCCATGCCGTAGTACTCCACATGCACATGTTCGAGCAGCGTGGGGTGCGCACGGCCGGTTCGAATCTTCGATAGCTCGTTGCGCAACGCTTCCAGGCTCTTGTCCATGCGTTCGCGCGCATCTTTCAGGGTGGCGTCACTCATTACGGGCTCCCTCGACCAAGGTGCCGACCGCCTCGCCCATCACGAGCCGCTGCAGGTCGCCCTTGGCAAACATGTTCATTACACGGATCGGCAGGCCATTGTCTCGGCACATCACCAGGGCCGTGGTATCCATTACGCCCAGACGCTGTTCCAGCGCATCGTCGAAGGTCAGCCGCTCGTAGCGTCGGGCATCCTTGGTGGTCATCGGATCGGCATCGTAGACCCCGTCGACCTTGGTCGCCTTGATCATGATGTCGGCGTTGATCTCGATCGCCCGCAGGCTCGCCGCGGAATCCGTGGTGAAGAACGGATTGCCGGTTCCGGCCGCAAACACCACGATGCGCCCCTTTTCCAGGTGCCGTACCGCACGCCGGCGGATGTAGTCCTCGCACACCTGGTTGATGCGGATCGCCGACATCACCCGCGAAAAACGCCCGGCGCGCTCGATCGCATCCTGCAGCGCCAACGCATTGATCACCGTTGCCAGCATGCCCATGTGGTCGCCGGTCACCCGGTCCATGCCGCCTTGTGCCAGCCCCGCACCACGGAAGATGTTGCCGCCACCGATCACGATGCCGACCTCGACCCCCATGCGGGAGAGCTCCGAGACCTCTTCGGCCACCTGCGCCAGGACATCCGGGTCAACCCCATAGGATTGCTGACCCATCAGGGCCTCCCCACTCAACTTCAGAAGGATGCGCCGGAACGCGGGCTGGCTGTCCTGACTCATGGGGTTCCTTATCTCGGGCTCGGTTGTTCTCGCTTGCCAGTTTTTTCTGGCCCTTTTATCCGGAAGCGGCCGCATCAAGCGGCCGCCCCGGAGTCCTGCTGGATCAGGCGCCGCGCGCCTGAGCCATCACCTCTTCGGCAAAGTTCTCGGTCTTCTTCTCGATCCCCTCGCCCACCTCGAAGCGGATGAAGCCGGAGACCGAAGCCCCCTTGCTTTCCAGCAGCTGTGCGACCGTCTGATCGGGATCCTTCACGAACGGCTGGCCCACCAGGGTGATCTCGCCCAGATACTTGCGGATACGCCCCTCGATCATCTTCTCGATGATGTTCTCCGGCTTGCCCGATTCCTCGGCCTGGGCCTTGAAGATCGCACGTTCCTTGTCGAGCATCTCGGTCGGCACCTGACTCTCGTCGATGCACACCGGATGGCTCGCCGCGATATGCATCGCGATATCCTTGGCCAGCTGCTCGTCACCACCGTTCAGACCAACCAGCACGCCAATCCGGGCACCATGCTGATAGAAACCCAGCGCACCTTCCGCCGTCATGCGTTCGAAACGGCGGACCTGGACGTTCTCGCCGACCTTGGCGATCAGCTGAGTACGCTGCTCTTCCAGGGTCTGACCATCGACGGTCTCGGTCATCAGGCCTTTTACCGAATCGGCGGCGGTGTTCAGCGCCACATTGGCGCAGGCGCTGGTGAAGGCACGGAAGTTGTCGTCATTGCCGACGAAGTCCGTCTCGCAGTTGATCTCGACGATCACCGCGCGCGAACCGTCGCTGGCAATCTCGACGCGACCTTCGGCCGCGACACGATCCGCCTTTTTGTCGGCCTTGGCCATGCCGGACTTGCGCATTGCCTCGACCGCCGCTTCCAGATCGCCGCCGGTTTCGGTCAGGGCCTTCTTGCATTCCATCATGCCGGCGCCAGTGCGCTCGCGCAGTTCTTTTACTTGTGCAGCAGTAATCTGCATCGTTGCTTGCTCCTGAATCATGCTCGAGCCGGCCGCCAGCGTGGCGACCGGCTCCTGTTATCAAGCGGGGTTGGCGGGCGACGCGGTGTCGGGGGCGTCAGTCGTTGCAGCGGCCGGCTCGGCGGCTTCTGCTTCGCCCATGCCACCCGTGGTCACCGCACCCTTGGCCTCGATGATGGTATCGGCGATCGCAGCCACATAGAGCTGAATCGCACGCATCGCGTCATCGTTGCCCGGGATCACGTAATCCACGCCTTCCGGGGAATGGTTGGAATCCACCACGGCGACGACCGGAATGCCGCGCTTCTTCGCCTCGGCCACCGCAATCTTCTCGTAGCCGACGTCGATCACGAACATCGCATCGGGCATGCGGTTCATGTCCTTGATACCGCCCAGGCTGCGATCCAGCTTGTCCTTTTCGCGGCGACGGCTCAGGGCCTCGCGCTTGTTCAGGACCTGGAAGCTGCCATCGGCGTCCATCGTCTCGAGGTCCTTCAGGCGCTTGATCGACTGCTTGACGGTGTTGAAGTTGGTCAGCATGCCGCCCAGCCAGCGGTGGCTCACGTGCGGCATGCCGCAACGGTTTGCCTCTTCGGCCACCACGTCGCGGGCCGAGCGCTTGGTGCCGACGAACATGATCTGGCCACCGTCGGCAGCGATCTTGCCGAGGAAGTTCAACGCATCGTTGAACATCGGCAGGGACTTCTCGAGGTTGATGATATGAATCTTGTTGCGTTCCCCGAAGATGTACGGGGCCATCTTGGGATGCCAGTAACGCGTCTGGTGGCCGAAGTGCACACCGGCCTCCAGCATCTGTCGCATAGTCACGAGGGACATGAGTTTTCTCCTGTAACGGGTTGAGCCTCCACGCATCCCGATCTGAAACCCGAACCGAATCTTCTTCGAGGGCGGGCACCCGACAGATCGTGCCGATGCGTGTGTGGATTAAGGTTTCGGGAGTCGCCCCGCAAAAGGCGGCTTCCGGCCCCGCCGAATTGCCAGCGAGGCGCGCGCTTTATAGCATAGGACACTTACCCGAACCAAACGCCGAGCCCCTCCGGGCGCCGCGGCGGGAGCCCCCATGTCCGTTTCCATCAAGACCCCCGAAGAGATCGAACACATGCGCGTCGCCGGCCGCCTGGCCGCCGAAGTCCTCGAGATGATCGAGCCCCACGTGCAAGCCGGCGTGACGACCGGGGAACTGGACCGGATCTGTCACGACTACATCGTGAACACCCAGGACGCGATCCCGGCCCCACTCAACTATCGCGGCTTCCCAAGGTCGATCTGTACCTCGGTGAACCATCAGGTCTGCCACGGCATCCCGGGGGATCGCAAGCTGAAGAACGGCGATATCCTCAATATCGATATCACCGTGATCAAGGACGGCTTCCACGGCGACACCAGCCGCATGTTCGTGATCGGCAAGGCCGGTATCCAGGCCCAGCGGGTGATCGACGTGGCACGTACCAGCATGTACCTCGGCATCCAGCAGGTTCGCCCGGGCGCAACGCTGGGCGATATCGGCCACGCGATTCAGGTGTACGCCGAGGCCCAACGCTGCTCCGTGGTGCGCGAGTTCTGCGGCCACGGGATCGGGCGCGGCTTCCACGAGGATCCGCAGGTCCTGCACTATGGCAAGCCTGGCACCGGCATGACCCTGAGAGAAGGCATGTGCTTTACCATCGAGCCGATGATCAATGCCGGCCGCCGCCACACCCGCATCCTGGCGGATGGCTGGACCGCCGTGACCAAGGATCACAGTCCGTCGGCGCAGTGGGAACACACCCTGCTGGTCACCGCCGACGGATACGAGATCCTGACCCTGCGCAAGGACGAAACCCCACCGCAGGAGATCGCGGCCTGATCGAAGGCCATCACGCCTGTTCCCCGCCGATTCGAACCGCCCACTCCACGGAGCCCCAATGAATCCTGCGGGCAGCACCCCCGGCGAACTCGATACTCCGGCCTTCACCCCCGGCTGGGGCGAGGACTACCAGCGGCTGAGCCGCAACCCGGGGAATATTGCGCTGTTTCGGGACCGGCGCCGCGCCATCCTGGAACAGCAATACCAGGGCTTTCGCGACGGCATGCCGATCGCCGAGCTGATCCATGGCCACGCCCGGCGCATCGACGAGCTTCTCAAGCTGATCTGGGCCCAGAAGGGCCTCGCGGATGACGACCAGCTATGCCTGATCGCGGTCGGTGGCTATGGCCGCGGCGAACTGCACCCGGCCTCCGATATCGACATCCAGATCATCCTCGAGGGCGAACATGACCCCGCCCTCTTCGACCGGATCAGCGACTTCGTCACGTTCCTCTGGGACATCGGCATCGAGGTCGGGCACAGCGTGCGCAGTATCGACGACTGCACCCGCGAGGCGCGCGACGACATCACCGTCGCGACCAACCTGATCGAGGCCCGCTACCTGGCCGGCCATCTCAGCCTGTTCAACGACTTCCGTGGCGCCATCGAGCCCGACCGCATCTGGGACTCGCGCAGTTTCTATGCCGCCAAGCTGGCCGAACAACAAGCACGCCACCGGCGTTTTGGCGAGACCGCCTACCGCCTCGAGCCGAACGTCAAGGAAGGCCCCGGCGGCCTGCGCGACATCCAGATGATCGGCTGGGTCACCAAGCGTCATTATGGCGCCGAGCGCATCGAGGAGCTGGTGTCACTGGGCTTCCTGCGCGAGGGTGAGTTCCGCGAGATGATGGAGGGCCAGAACTTCCTCTGGCGGGTACGCTTTGCCCTGCACATGCTCGCTGGCCGCCGCGAGGACCGCCTGCTTTTCGATCTGCAGCGCCAGCTGGCCAACACCTTCGGCTTCGTCGACCAGAACCACAACCGGGCGGTCGAGCAGTTCATGCAGCGCTACTTCCGCACCATCAACGATCTCGAGCGGCTGAACGAACTGCTGCTGCAACACTTCAACGAGGCCATCCTCGACGATCCGGAAGCCTTGCAGGACCCCGTACGCATCCACCAGCGTTTCCAGGTCCGGGGCGGCTACCTCGAGGCGGCGCACGATCAGGTCTTCATGATCTATCCGCCGGCGCTGCTGGAGGTCTTCCGCCTGCTCCAGGAACACCCGGAGATCCAGGGCATCCGCGCCTCCACCATCCGCCTGATCCGGGCCCACCGCCACCTGATCGATGGGCACTTCCGCCGCAATCCGGTGTGCCGCGAGCTCTTCATGGACATCCTGCGCGCCCCGCGCGGGATCACCAGCCAGCTGCGCCGCATGAACCGCTACGGCGTGCTGGGCAATTACCTGCCGGCCTTCGGGCGCATCATCGGACGCATGCAGTACGACCTGTTCCACGCCTACACCGTGGACGAGCACACCCTGAACGTGGTGCGCAACGCGCGGCGCCTGGCGCTGCCCGAGTTCGCGCACGAACAGCCCCTGGCGCACCAGATCTACTCCGGACTGGTGCGCCCCGAACGCCTGGTGCTGGCCGCCCTGTTTCACGACATCGCCAAGGGCCGCGGGGGTGATCATTCCGAGCTGGGGGCCCACGATGCCCTGCATTTCTGCCAGCATCACGGCCTGTCGGACGCGGATGCCGGCCTGGTTGCCTGGCTGGTGCGTTCCCACCTGCTGATGTCGCTGACGGCCCAGCGCAAGGACATCTCCGATCCCGAGGTCGTCATGGGTTTCGCCCGCGAGGTGGTCACCCGCGAACGCCTGGACTTTCTCTATCTGCTGACCATTGCCGACATCCGCGGAACCAATCCGGAGCTGTGGAACAGCTGGAAGGATTCCCTGCTCCAAACCCTTTATCACGCCACCCGCAATGTCCTGGACCGGGGTCTGGATACCCCGCCGGACATGGACGAACAGATCCGACAAACCCGCACCGAGGCACTCGCGTTAATCGAACAACAAGGCTTCGATACCGATCAGGCCCGGAAGTTGTGGGACGAACTGGACGACGAATACTTCCTGCGCCATTCCGCCGACGAGATCGCCTGGCACGGCCGGGCCCTGCTCCCGCTGTCTCCGGACGCCCTTCCCCTGATCCTGGTGCGCCCGAAGACCTCGCGTGGCAGCACGGAGATCTTCGTCTACGCCAACGACCATCCGCAGATCTTCGCGCGCATCACCAGCGCCCTGACCCAGTTGGGGCTGGACATCGTGGACGCACGGATCATCACGACCGCGGGCGGCCGCACGCTGGATACCTTTCTGGTTCTCGAAAGCGGCGGCGGCCAGACCGTGGATGCAGGTTATCGCTCCGAGGAGATACGCCAGAGCCTCGAACGTGAACTCGAACGCGAAGGGACCATCCCCAATCCGGCGTCACGGCAACTGCCGCGACGCCTCAAGCACTTCGACGTGGATACGCAGATCGAATTCGAACCCGCCGCGGGCGGCCAGGCAACGCGTATGCGACTGCGAGCCCTGGATCGGCCAGGCCTGCTGTCGACCATCGGTCATGTCCTTGCCGAGCAGGGAATCGACGTGCGTACCGCACGCATCGCCACAGCCGGGGAACAGGTCGAGGACAGCTTCCTCCTCAGCCGACCCGGCCACGCGGCGCTTGATGCCGAGCACCAGGCCCGCCTGCGCAAGGCCCTGCTCGGCACCATCTGACAGCAATCGGATCAGCGGACGCGCGCCTCCAGAGGCCGGGGCTCTGGCTCGTCCGATGGCGTCCCTGCGCCCAGCAGGCGCGCCTCGAAATCGGTCAGGACACTGAACTCGACCCGGCGGGATGCCCGGCGATCCTCCTCGCCGCGCTCGTCCAGCACCCGGCGCGAAGAGGACAACCCCACGGCCGCGACCCGCGAGCGGAACCAGTCCGCCTCCTGCAGGGGCTCCAGCTGATAGGCATATTCCAGCACCGCGCGCGTGCGGCGCTGGCTGAGGTCCATATTTCCGAAATAGGCCTCCAGCGCATCGTCGCTGCCCGCCCACTCGCTGGAGGTGTGGCCCTCGATGCGGACTTCCCGTATCACCTCGGCGAACGGGCGCAACTGTTCCGCGTAACGCGGCATAAAGTCCTCGAGAATCGCCTCGAAACGCGGCCGGATACGGGCCGAACTGCGCTCGAACAGGACCTCCGGCTCACGAAAGCGCAGGGTCAGGCTGTCGCGGTCCAGTTCCGCATTCCAGCGCGGCAAATCCTCGCGAAATTCCTCCTCCAGTACCGAGTAGATGGCCGCGCGCAGTGCCGCCGCCTCGTTACGCACCTCGGTATGCGCGGCACTCTCGCGCTCCACCTGCACCATGTGCAGCAGCGCGAGGAACAGGAAGATCATCATCAGCGCGGCCATCAGGTCCGCCACTGCCAGCCAGTGCGAGCCCTGGTCGGCCTCGTTTCCGGCGGCCACGCCTTGCCGCCGACGGCGTCTCGCCAACCAGGAAAACATCAGTTACGCCCGCCCGCGGAGGCGATGGCGGCGGAACGTTCCCCACCCCAGCGCGTCTCCGCCGCGAGCCCTGCCTGGACGGCATTCTCGATACTCTCGAGCATCGCCTCCAGCCGTGCGTCCATCGCCGGGAAGGCCTCGGTGGCACGATCCCGCAGGGCCGCGATGCTCCCCAGCAAGGCCTCCAGTTCCACCGTCTCGCGACGCAGGCTGGAGAGCGTCGATTCCTGATCCTCCACGTGGCGGGTGATCTGCAGGGCCTGTCCGGTCATGCGCTCCAGGGTCTGCTCGGTCTGTTCCACCCCGGCCCGGGCCTGGTCGAAGGCCCGATGCAGGGTGTCCATCTGCTCGCGATACTGATCCTGCCACTCCACCAGGCGGGCGACCGAGTCGTCCAGACGACGGAAGTTCTCGCCGAACTGTTCACCCAGGCGATCGTTGAAATCGTGGATCACCCGCTCCAGGGCCTCTACCAGGTGCCCGCTGCTCATCTCCGTGATGCGCTCGGCCATGCCATCGAGCGCGCCGGTCAGTTCGCGGTGCTGTTGCTCCAGCCGGGCATCCAGGCGCTGATCGAGGGCCCGCACCGCCTCCACTACGGCCAGCGAGGCATCCCGTTGTTGTGCCGCCAGGTGCGCATTATCCAATGGTGCATCCGACGCACCCTCCGTAGCCGGTTCGGGGGATGCCGCCGGCGCAGGTGCCATCACCTGAACCATCCGCAACACCGCCGCCAGCAAGATGCCCACGATACTGGTCACGAAGGCCAGCTTGAGCCCCTCCAGCAGGGCCGGGATACTGGCCTCCACCCGTCCAGCGTCAAAATCCAGCAGCCCAATGGCGACCCCAAGGAAGGTGCCGAGGATCCCCAGGGTGGTCAGCAGCGCGGGCGCCGCTCCCTGCAAGGACTCGGCGCGGCGCAATGCCGTCGCCGTCAACGCCGCCAGGAACAGACCAAACAGCAACAGCGCGAACAAGCCAATCACGCTTAATGGACTGAGCCCCTGCAACGTGGCCAACAGCGCCTCGGCGACCCGATCGAAAATTCCGGTCATGTGCTTCCTCCGTCCCGCGGCGTCGGTAGCGCCCGCGCGGTCGTGCGATTCGTAAGAACCGGATGCAAGCAAAAACAACGCCAGACCCACCAAAGACCGGTGGAACGGGGCTTTCAGGCACGACCGGACCGGGCGCGCCACAAGGTTTCGACGGATTCCCGACGCCCACGCGCCAGGAAGCGAACCGCAACCAGAGCCCAATCGTCCATTCTTTGACGCCCCGAATGGGACGAAATCGCCCGCCTGATCCGTCTTACCCAGTGAAGCCCAATAGACGGTGGCTCCATGCCTGCGACAGTCACGCCTGCTGCGAACGTGTCATGCAAGCCCATCGGCCCGCCCCGGCGGCGGCCGGCAATCGTCTGGCTGGCACTCGCCAGCCTGCTCTGGTTGCTGAGCACCCCGGCTCAGGCACAAGCCCCATTCACCTTCGGGATTCAGCCATTTGCCAGCCCGCCAGCGCTGTTCACACGCTACGCGCCCCTGCGCGACTGGCTGGGAACGGAACTCGGCCAGCCGGTACGGCTAGAGTCCGCACGCGACCTGCCGACGCTCCTCGAACGCACCCGAGAGGGCCGCTACGACTTGATCCTCGTGGCACCGCAGGTAGTGCCGCTCCTCACGGAAAACGGGCCCTACCGCTTACTGGTACGCAGCGAGGAAGAGCTGGCGATGGTCCTCCTGGTGCGGCCCGGGGGTGGCATCGATTCGCTTGCCGGCCTCGCAGGCCGATCCCTCGCAGTCCCGTACAAGGAAAGCCGCGCGGCGACCCTCGCACGCAGCCTGACTGACGCCCAGGACTGGCCCGACCCACCCGGCCCGCCCCGCTACCTGCACTATCACCACAACAACGCGGCAGTGGCCGCATTCCAACGCGGAATCGCCGATGCCCTCGTCATGATCATCGAAGGCAACGTATTGCCGGTACGACCGGATATGGAAGGCACCCGCCAACGCCACATGTCGCTGGGCGACGGAAGCCTGGTGCGTATCCTCGCCCAATCCGAACGGTTCCCGGGGCTTACCCTTCTGGTACACGAACGTCTGGATCGCGACATCCCGCGGTTGCACCATCGCCTGATCACGCTGCAGCAGAGCCCGTCCGGCACAACACTCCTGAGGCATATCGGACACCGCGGATTCATCGAGGCGCATGCCGGCGAGTACGCGGCATTTCAGGGTGCGCTGGATGACCTGGAAGCCAAATTCGATCTCCGGGCCCCCATCCCGGCCGGGAACCCGACCCCGTAAGTCCAGCCCGCAGCATCCATCACGCCCGCCGCGCGGACGCTGACCGCTCCTGGGGTTTCGGCTTCTCCCCCGCTACCTCGCCATCCACCCACCCCAATGATCGCCCCCGACCGCCGTGGCCTTCCCCCAAATTTCAAACGGCACGGGCATCCATCGTCCAGTATCGTTAAAATGGTCGGGATAACATCCATTGCCGCACCACGCGGTGACTCTGGCGCGCACGCAACCCGGATTCCGTCGATGCCCCTTCCCGGCCCGGCTCCAACCAGCTCTGGCCCAACCCCTGCCGGCATCGCCCCACAGGCGTCGGCGCCCCCCACATGCGCCTGAATTTCGCCTGGCAGATCATCATCGGCACCGTCGCGATCCAGGTCGCGATGGTGGCAGCGCTGATGATCAGCGGCATCTCCCAGGTGCAGCAGAACCAGTCGCAGATGCTGGAACGCTTTGCCGAACAGCAGGGCCGCCTGCTCTCCAGCGCCCTGACCCCCGGCCTGGCCTACGCGGATCCGGCGATGCTGCAGGACCTGCTCGAGCTCGTCGCGGACGACTCCCATGTCCTCTATGCCGTGGTACTCGATGCCCAGGACCAGCCGATGGCGTCGGTGGGCATCTCGCCGGACACCATCCCGGCACGCGCGGACGGCACGCGCACCACGCCCGGGCAGATCGAGATCCTGCGCGACATTGAGCTGGCCGGGCAACCGCTCGGGACCCTGGCGGTGGGCTATTCCACCGATGCGATCGACGCCCTGTCCGCCACCCTCCTGCAGCGCAACGTCCTGCTGGCACTGGGCGTGCTCGTGTTGTCCATGCTGGCCGCGGTGGTCTTCAGCCTGGTTATTACTCGCCGCCTGCGCCTGTTGAACCAGGGCGGCAAGGCGCTACAGGGCGGCCGTCTGGACCATCGCATCCCGGTGCGGTCGCACGACGAGTTCGGCGACCTCGCGCGCACCTTCAACGATGTCGCCGCCCATCTGGGGTCCACCCAGACCACCCTGGAACAACAGAACCAGCAACTGAACCGCTCGGTCGCACGCCTGGAGTCCATGCTCGGCGGTGCCAATGCGATCTTGTGGGAGGCTGACCCGCGCACCCACGAATGGGAGTTCGTGTCCGGCGACACCCGCCGTCTGCTGGGCTTCCCGGCCCACAACCTGGGCCGGGGCGAGCTGCGCGCCCGGCATATCCACCCTGCCGACCTGCCGCGCGTGCAGAACGCCGCCCGCGAGAGCCGGACCAGCCCGCGCACGGTGGACTACCGCTTCGCCCATCGCGACGGCCAGTGGATCTGGCTGCGAGACATCCTCTCCTGGGCCCGTGACGCGGACGGCCGGGAGAGCCTGCGCGGCCTGACCCTGGATATCACCACCCACCGACGCACCACCGATGCTCTGGCGGAAAGCGAGAACCGCTACCGCGACGTGGTGGACCACATCTCCGAGGTCATCTTCCGTACCGATGCCGAAGGCCACTGGACCCTGCTGAATCCAGCCTGGGAGGCCCTGACGGGGTTCAGCGTGGAAGAGACTCTCGGCCGCCCGCTGTGCGACTTTGTAGCCCCCGAGGACCACGACGACGCCCATAGCTTCTGTGCCACCCTCCTCGAGGGCGGCTCCCATTCGCAATCCGAGGAGATCCGTCTGCGCACCCGCGACGGTGACATCCGCTGGGTCAGCATCTACGCCAGTGCCCGCTTCGATGACCACGACCAGGTGATGGCGACCTTCGGCACGATGACCGACATCTCCGATCGCAAGCAGGCCGAGGACGAGATCCGGCGTCTCGCCTTCTTCGACGGGCTGACCCAACTGCCCAATCGCACCCTGCTGCACGACCGGCTGGGTCAGAGTCTCGCCAATACCGAACGCACCCGACTGCATGGCGCGTTGCTGTTCATCGATCTCGACAACTTCAAGGACATCAACGACACCCTCGGCCATGCAGTCGGCGACGACCTGCTACGCCAGGTCGCCGAGCGCATGCTGAACTCCGTGCGCGAGGCGGACACCCTCGCCCGCCTCGGGGGCGACGAGTTCGTCATCATCCTCAATGATCTCCACCCGGACCCGGCACGCGCGGCGACCCAGGCCGAGGCCGTGGGTCGCAAGCTCATCGAGATTCTTCGCGATCCATTCAAGCTGGCGGGACAGAGGCGGCATGTAACGCCCAGTATCGGCGCCACACTGTTCAGCGGCCGCAGTCTGAGCGTGGAGGAGATCCTCAAGCAGGCGGACCTCGCCATGTACCGGGCCAAGAACGCCGGGCGCAACACTGTGCGCTTCTACGACCCCGAGCTGCACCGCGCCGTCGAGGCCCGATTCGAACTGGAGAGCGAGCTTCGCCACGCCCTGGATCAGGACGCCTTCAGCGTGCACTACCAGCCACAGGTGAACACGTCGGGCGCGGTTATCGGGGCCGAGATCCTGCTGCGCTGGAAGCACGCCAGCCGCGGGATGATCTCGCCCGCCGAGTTCATCCCCGTGGCTGAACAGACCGGTCTGATTGTCCCGATTGGCCGCAAGGTGCTGCGCGCGGCCTGTGAGCAGCTGGCCGCCTGGAAACACCAGCCCGCCTTTCGGGACCTCACCCTGTCGGTCAACGTCAGCGCGCGCCAATTCCGGCACAAGTACTTCGTGCGCGATCTGGCCGAGACGCTCGAGGCTACCGGCGCCCCGGGGCACCGCCTGAAGCTGGAGCTGACCGAGAGCATGCTGCTCGAAAACGTGGAGACCGTCATTGCCCACATCGAGGAATTGCGGAGCTTCGGCATCGAGTTCTCCCTGGACGACTTCGGGACCGGCTACTCCTCTCTCGCCTACCTCAAGCGACTGCCCCTCGCTCAGCTGAAGATCGATCAGTCCTTCGTACGCGACGTCCTGGACGATCCCAACGATGCCGCGATCGCCCAGATGGTGGTCAACCTGGCTCACACTCTCGACCTGGACGTCATCGCCGAAGGTGTCGAGAACGACCAGCAGCGGGCCTTCCTGTTCGGCCTCGGCTGCCGCCACTTTCAAGGCTACCTGTACGGCCATCCCGACACGCTGGCAGAACTTGAGGCCCTGGTGCTGCGCCAGAGCGGCAACGGAAACGCCGCAACCTACCCCTAACCATTCGTATTATTCGAATCGTTTGAGCCGTTTTTCGCCATTTTCATTCGTATAAATCGGATCTAAGGTGGCGGGTATTGCAACCTAGCCAACCAGAGGCGACTCGCCATGAGCACCAAGATCCTGATCCTGTACTACTCCACCTGGGGCCACATCGAGCAGATGGCCGAAGCTGTGGCTCGCGGCGCCCGTGAGGTCCCGGAGACCGAAGTCACGATCAAGCGCGTCCCCGAGCTGATGCCGGACGACGTGGCCCGCAATGCCGGCGCCAAGCTCGACCAGGCCGCCCCCATCGCCAAGCCCGAAGAACTGGCGGACTACGACGCGATCATCATCGGCACCCCTACCCGCTTCGGCCGGATGGCCGCGCAGATGGCCAACTTCCTCGATCAAACCGGTGCCCTGTGGTTCGGCGACAAGCTGGTCGGCAAGGTCGGGAGCGTGTTCAGTTCCACCGCCTCGCAGCACGGCGGCCAGGAGACCACCCTGATCTCGACCATCGTGAACCTGCTGCACTACGGTATGACCGTGGTTGGTCTACCCTACACCGAGAAGCGCCTGCTCGATGTCAGCGAGGTCTGCGGCGGCACCCCCTACGGGGCGACCACGCTGGCCGACGGCGACGGCTCGCGCCAGCCGAGCGAGAACGAACTGGGCATGGCCGCCTCGCAGGGGCGTCACGTCGCCGAGGTCGCCCGGGCCCAGCGTCTGGGGCGCGACGCCGGCTGACCCGCCACAGGTACATCCCAAAGGGGCGCATGCCCTGGCCGGATGTTGCCCGGGGACAAACCCGGTCGGGCACAGGCCCGACCGTAGCGACTGGGGACATCGATCCGCAGCACGACAAGGAGAGGATGGCAATGGACAACACGCTAGACGACAGTGGCAAGCTCGTACTCCGCCTGGCCCTCGGGATCATGATCCTGCTGCACGGCATCGCCAAGCTGACTGGCGGGATCAGCGGCATCGAAGGCATGGTTACCAACGCCGGACTCCCGGCGATCCTCGCCTATGGCGTCTACATCGGCGAGATCCTCGCCCCGATCCTCGTCATCATCGGCCTGTATTCGCGCATCGGCGCGGTGATTATCGCCATCAACATGCTCTTCGCCATCGCGCTCGCCCACACCCACGAGGTCTTCCTGCTCACCGGCACCGGCGGCTGGGCCCTCGAGCTGCAGGGCATGTTCCTGTTCACGGCCATCGCCCTGGCACTGACCGGTCCGGGCCGCCTGGCGATTAATCGCTGGTAGTCCCGGCCGTTTCCCGGGGCGGCGCAATGCCGCCCCTTTCGGGTACCATGCGCGACCCTGGCCCCCGCGCAGACATACCGCCATGCACAACGCCCAGACGCTGATCCTCGGCGCCCCGCAGATCCTCCCGGTCATTCCCCGCGACACCATCCTGCGGGATCACGCCCTGGTGATTCGTAACGGCGTGATCGAAGCCATCGAGCCGCAAGCCACCGCTCGCGCAAACCATCCCGACGCCGAGTACCGGGACCACCCCGGACAGGTCCTGATCCCGGGCCTGGTGAACGCCCATACGCATTCCGGCATGAGCCTCCTGCGCGGCATCGGCAGCGACCACACATTGATGGATTGGCTCAAGCGCTATATCTGGCCCGCCGAGGGCAAGCTGCTCTCCCCCGAATTCGTACGCGCAGGCACCCGCCTCTCCATAGCCGAGATGCTGCGCGGGGGCACGACGTGCTTCAGTGACATGTACCTGTTTGTGGACGATGCGGCCCGGGTGGTCGACGAGACCGGCATCCGCGCCTCGCTGGGCCTCACCGTGTTCGACTTCCCCACGCCCTGGGCAAGCACGGCAGACGAATACTTCCAGCGCGGCGCGGACGTCGTCGCGAACTGGGGGCACCATGACCGCATCGCCTTCAATGTCGCCCCGCACGCGCCATACACCGTGGGGGATACAAGCCTGGAGCGCGTGGCGGCCCGTGCCCGCGAACTGAACGTGCCCATCCACATGCATGTTCACGAGACGGCCAGCGAGGTCGCCGACGCCCTGCGCGACCAGGGCGAACGACCATTGGCCCGCCTCGCACGCCTTGGCATGCTGGACCAGCCCTTCATCGCGGTGCACATGACCCAGGTCGACGATACCGATCTGGATCTACTGCGCGAACGCCCGATCTCCATCGCCCACTGCCCGGAATCCAATCTGAAACTCGCCTCCGGCTTCTGCCCGGTCACGCGGTTACAGGCCGCCGGCATCAACATCGCCCTCGGGACCGACGGCACCGCCTCCAACAACGATCTCGACATGATCGGCGAGATGCGCACCGCTGCACTGCTGGCCAAGGGCGTCAGTGGCGATGCCGCCGCCCTGCCCGCCACCGCCGCGCTGGAAATGGCGACGCTGGGGAGTGCCAAAGCCCTGGGACTCGCGGATCGGATCGGCTCCCTGGAGCCCGGCAAGCAGGCCGATGTGGTCGCAGTAGACCTGCAGGCGCTGGAACTGCAACCGGCGCACGACCCCAGTGCACAGATCGTTTACGCCGCCACCCGCGATGCCGTGCGCGATGTCTACGTGGCCGGACGGCCGTTGCTACGCGACCGCGAACTGCTTACGCTGAACTCGCAGGATCTCCACGCCGAAGCCGAGTACTGGCGCATCCGGGTGCTGGAAACCCAGCAGCCCACTGCCTGACTGCCTGAGCGAGACAGACGCCATGAGCCCCGAACCCCTCTCCCAAACTTCTGCGCACGCAAACGTCGATAGCGCCGAGATCCACAAATTCACCCATCGGGCCCACGAATGGTGGGACCCGAAGGGCCCCTTCGCCACGTTGCACGCGATCAACCCGTTGCGCCTCGAATGGATCGACGGCCAGGCCGATCTCGCCGGCAAGAAGGTGCTGGATGTAGGCTGCGGCGCCGGCATCCTCTCCGAGGCAATGGCGGTTCGCGGCGCTCAGGTCACCGCGCTGGACGCCGGCGCCGAACACCTGGAGGTGGCGCGCGAACATGCGGTGGAGGCAGGGCTTGAGATCCACTACCTGCACACCACCGCCGAGGCGCACGCCGAACGTCACGCCGGCGACTACGACGTGGTGACCTGCCTGGAGATGCTGGAACACGTGCCCGATCCGGATGCCGTCATCGACGCCCTTGCAAAGCTCGTGCGCCCCGGCGGCTGGCTGTTCCTGTCCACCATCAACCGAACTCCGCGCGCCTTTGCCGAGGCCATCGTGGGGGCCGAATACGTGTTGCACATGCTGCCCACCGGCACCCATGAGTACGGCCGCTTCATCCGTCCCTCCGAACTGGGCACCGCCCTGCGCCGCCACGGGTTCGAGGTCACCGCGATGACCGGCCTGACCTATTCGCCCCTGAGCGGGCGTTATCGCCTGGTCGCCCGCACCGACGTGAACTACCTGATGGCCGCCCGCCGCGACGAAGCCGGCCCCGACGAATGACCCACGAACTCGGATCGGTCCTGTTCGACCTCGACGGGACCCTGCTGGACACCGCTCCCGACATGCATGCGGCCCTGGTCACCCTGATGGCCGAACACGACCGTGCGCCGCTGGCGTTCGAGGTCGTGCGTAACTTTGTCTCCCACGGGTCCCGGGCCCTGGTGGATCTCGCCTTCCCGGACGCCGATCCCGCCTTCGCGGAGCATCTCAAGAAGCGCTACCTGGAGATCTACGCCCGCGACCTGTGCCGGACCACCGCCCTGTTTCCCGGACTCGCAGAGCTGCTGGACGCCTGCGAGGCCCGCGGCTGGTCCGTCGGCGTGGTGACCAACAAGCCGGGCTGGCTGACCGATCCACTGCTGGAGGCCCTCGGGCTGCATGCGCGCATGGCAGCCGTCGTCAGCGGCGATACCCTGCCCCAGCGCAAACCCGCCCCGGAACCCATGTGGCTGGCCGCCCGGCAGACTGGCCTGCCGCCGGAACGCCACTGCTACTGGGGCGATGCAGAACGCGACATCGCGGCCGGACGGGCCGCCGGCATGCCCACCCTGATCGCCAACTGGGGCTACATCGACGCCAACCAGCGTCCGGATCAATGGGGCGCCGATGCCGCCCTGGAACAGCCGAACGACTTCTGGGCCTGGTACGCCGACGGAGCCGCCACGGAGCCCGGGCTTGCGCGCTGAATCCGCCCACCCCGGCGCCCCGCACGCCGGAAACAGGGCCTGAGCACCCATGTCGCCCCGTATCCGTTCGGCCTACCGCCACTGTCGCCAGCGTGCCAAGGCGCATTACGAGAACTTCCCCGTGGCCTCCTGGCTGCTGCCCAGTCGCCTGCGCGGCCCCGTGGCGGCGATCTACTGCTTCGCACGCGATGCCGACGACCTGGCCGACGAGGACCCGCGTCCGGTCGCCGAGCGGCGCCAGGCGCTGCTGACGATGCAGGAACGGGTGCAGATCCTGGAAGACCCCGCCGCCGAACACGAACCCGAATGGATTGCCCTTGCCGACGCCCGCGCCCGCTTCGACCTCCCGGCCGCGCCGTTCTCCGACCTGATCGACGCCTTCCTGCAGGATCTGGAACAGACCCGCTATGCGACCTTCGGCGAGGTCATGGACTACTGCCGCCGCTCGGCCAACCCGGTTGGCCGGCTGATGCTGCACCTGAACGGCAACCCGACCGACGAGATGCTGGGGTACTCGGACGCCATCTGCTCGGCGCTGCAGCTGATCAACTTCTACCAGGACCTGCAGCAGGACCTGCAGGAGAACAACCGCATCTACCTGCCGCAGGAAGAGATGGACCAGTACGGCGTGACCGAAGCGATGCTGGCCACCGGGCAGACCACCTTCCAGCTACGCAACCTGATGCAGTTTCAATACGCCCGCGCCGACCGGCTGCTGCGCGCCGGGGCGCCGCTGGGCGGCCTGCTGCGCGGGCGCATGGGGCTGGAGATCCGGGCGATCATCAACGGCGGGGCGCGCATCCTATGGCGGCTGCGCCAGCAGGACGACGTCTTTGCCCGCCCGCGCCTGCGTACCCGCGACGCCTGGATCATCCTGAGCCACAGCCTTCGGCCGCGCCGCCGAAGACCGTAGGGATCGAGCCGCCGAGAACCCCTGGTTAAGCTGAGAGCTTAAAAGGCATCAAGCGGCAATGCCCTCGACCGTAAGGTGCTGGAGGTCAGTTCGTTCGCTAGCGTGCTCAAAGGTAATGGCGCAAACACCACCACTGGCATCGACATCCAGGGTAGTGTTCTCGTCAAGCGAGCGGGTTTCGGCCACGCTATCGCCTCGGAATTCGATATAAAGCGTATCCGTATCCCCGAAGTACTGGAGTTTCATGGCTGGAACCCTCGATCGAAAAAGGCGTTGTGAACGGTTTCTCCATCCGGCAGCAGAACAACGCGAAGGTAGCGTCCTTCAGCCTCCTCGACACGAGCCCATCTGCGGATACGCCCATCGCCTTGGACTTCTTCGCACAACGGTTGGTCGATTGCACTACTGATCCAGTGATCCCGGATCATTCGCCGATCCGGCCTCTCGCGTACAGTCTCGAAGTAACGTGTCGTCTTCACCGGAACGTCCCTGTTACCGGTTGCTATTGTTCAAAGCTTCCGCCGAGAACGGATCGCCGTCAAGCCGCTCACACTACCTTGCTGTAGCGCTGCGCGCTCTCCGTCTTCAGGTAGGCGTCGAAGGCCATGGCGACGTTGCGCAGCAGCAACCGCCCGCGCGGCAGGATTTCCAGGCGCCCCGCGCCGATCCGTACCAGTCCATCGGCCTCCATGCCCTGCAGCCGCTCCAGTGCATCCCCAAGGACCTCGCCGAACACGATCCCGTGGCGCGCCTCGATCGCGGCGAAATCGATGCGCGAGTGGCACATGAGTTCGGTAATCACGTCCCGGCGCAGCCGATCGTCGGCACTCAGTTCGAGTCCGCGAAAGACCGGCAGGCGCCCGGCATCCAGCCGCGCGTAATAGGCATCCAGTTCGCGCAGGTTCTGGCTGTAGGTGGCGCCCACCTTGCCGATAGCCGTCGGCCCCAGTGCCACCAGGTCGTACTCCGCCCGTGTGGAGTAGCCCTGGAAATTGCGCTGCAGCGTCCCGGCGCGCTGGGCCGTGGCCAGTTCGTCGTCCGGCAGGGCAAAGTGGTCCATGCCGATGTATACATAGCCGGCATCGGTCAGGCGAGCGATGGTGGTCTCGAGGATCGCCAGCTTCTCCGCGGCGTCCGGCAGGTCGGCCTCGCGGATCTGGCGCTGAGTCTTGAACATCTGCGGCAGGTGCGCGTAGTTGTAGATCGCCAGGCGCTCCGGGCGCAGCTCCAGCGCGCGTTCCAGGGTGGCGGTATAGGTCTCCACCGTCTGCAAGGGAAGGCCGTAGATCAGGTCCAGGTTGGTAGATTCGAAGCCGTTGGCCCGCGCCTTCTCCACCGCCTGCGCGGTCACCTCGAACGGCTGGATGCGGTTCACCGCCCGCTGCACGTTCGGGTCGAAATCCTGCACCCCGAGGCTGATCCGGTTAAAACCCAGCTCGCCCAGCAGCGGGATGGTCCCGGGCCGCACCGCGCGCGGATCAATCTCGATGGAGAACTCGCGGGCATCGCTTTCGTCCAGGCGGAAGTGCCTCGCCAGCGTCGCCATCACCCGGCGCAGATCGTCATCGCCAAGATAGGTCGGCGTGCCGCCCCCGAAGTGCAGCTGCCCGACAGTGCGTTCCCGATCGAACAGCTCGCCCTGCAATTCGGCCTCGCGCTCCAGATACTGCAGGTAGCGCTGGGCGCGCTGGTAATTTCCGGTGATGACCTTGTTGCAGGCGCAGTAGAAGCACACCGTGTCGCAGAACGGGACATGCACGTACAGCGACAGGGGGCGCGCCGGATCGGCCCCGTTGGTCGCCTGCGCCGCCTCGGCATAGGCGCGGTCGTCGAAGCCCTCGTGAAACTGTGGCGCGGTGGGATACGACGTGTACCGCGGCCCACTCACGTCGTAGCGGCGCAGGATTTCGGGATCAAACACCAGGCGTTGTTCCATTGGGAGCTCCACAGCCGTCGCCGCGCACTCGCGACCTTGGTTCTGCAGACTACGGCCGCACGCCAGGCCCGAGCTTGATACAGGTCAACAATCCGCCTTCGGCGCCCTCTCCCGCCCCCTGTGCTGCCTGTGCTAGCCTTCTCCTCCCTGTTCGACACCCGCCACGCGAGAGCGCATGTCCCCCGACGAGTATTGCGAGGAGAAGGCCGCGCAAAGCGGCTCCAGCTTCTACTACGCGTTCCGCTTTCTGGAACCGGATCGCCGTCGCGCCATCACGGCGCTGTACGCCTTCTGCCGGGAAGTCGACGACATCGTCGACGAGGTGAGCGAGGAGAGCATTGCGCGCACCAAGCTCGACTGGTGGCGCCAGGAGATCGAGCGCCTGTTCGCCGGCGAACCCCGCCACCCCATCACCCAGGCACTGCAGCCGCATATCGCCGCCTTTGACCTCGGGCGCGAGTATTTCGACGAGATCATCGACGGCATGCAGATGGATCTCGACTACGACAGCTATCCGGACTTCACCACGCTGTCACTGTACTGCTACCGCGCGGCCAGCGTCGTGGGCATCCTGTCCGCTCACATCTTCGGCTACACCGATCGGCGCACTCTCAAGTACGCCCACGACCTCGGCATGGCGTTGCAGCTCACCAACATCCTGCGCGACGTGCACGAGGACGCCATGCGCGGCCGCGTGTACATCCCCATGGACGAGCTCAGCAAGCACGGGGTCAAGCCGGAGGAATTCCAGATCAACATCACCGACGACCGCCACCGCGCCCTGTTCGCGGAGCAGGCGGAACGGGCACAACGCTACTACGAACGCGCCGAGGAACACCTCCCGGACGCCGACCGCTACGCCCAGCGCCCGGGCCTGATCATGGCGGCCATCTACCGCACCCTGCTCGACGAGATCGCGGACGATGGCTATCGCGTGCTGGAACACCGCGTACGCCTGACCCCGATCCGCAAGCTGTGGATCGCGTGGCGCACCGCGCGCCGCCTGAAGCGCGAACAACGCCGCCGCGCGGCCTGATGCCATGACCTCCAGCTCCCCCCCGGCCCCGGCGGTCGTGGTCGGCGCGGGCTGGGCCGGCCTGACCGCTGCGCTGGCGCTTGCTCGCGCCGGGCAATCCGTGCACCTGATCGAGGCCGGCAAGACCCCCGGTGGCCGTGCCCGCAACCTCGACCTGGACGGCACCCCGCTCGACAACGGCCAGCACATCCTGGTCGGGGCCTGCCAGCAGACCCTGCAGCAGATCCGTTCGGTCGGCATCAACCCCGAGCAGGCGTTTCAGGCCCTGCCCTTCGGCCTGCGCATGTTCGAGCCCACCGGCCGGCCGCAGGACCCGGCGTTCCAGCTGGAACCACGTTCGCCCCGGTTGCCCGCCCTGGCCGCCGCGCTTTACCGGGCGCTTGCGAAGCACTCCCTTGGTACACGCCTGCGTGCCCTGTCCGGCGCCGCCGCCATGTTGCACCGGCCCCTGCGCGACGATCTCCCCGTCCTCGACTGGCTGCGCCAGCGCCGTCAGCCCGACGCCCTCATTCGCAGCCTGTGGGACCCGTTGTGCCTGGCGGTGATGAACACCCCGCCCCGAACCGCCTCGGCCCGCATATTCCAGAACGTCCTGCGCCTGGCACTCAACCATGGCCCGGAAGCCGCGCGCCTTCTCGTCCCCGCGCGGCCACTCGGCGAGCTGTTCCCGGAACCGGCTGTACAGGAACTCCGGGAGCGTGGCGCCAGAGTGGATCTGGGCCGCCGCATCACCGCCATTGAGCGCAGCACGACTCACGACGCCGCCCCCTTCCGCCTGCGCGACCGCCAGGGCGTGGCGAGCCCGGCGCGCGGCGTGATCATGGCGACCCCTCCAGCCGCCGCCGCTGCCCTGCTGCCACACGAAACCGGCTGGGAGGCCACGCACCAGGGCCTGAATGCCATGGGCGCCCGCAGCATCTGCACGGTCTACCTGCGCTATGCGCGGCGCCTTGATGATCTTCCGCCACTACAGGGGCTGCTGGACCAGCATGGCCAATGGCTGATCGCGCGGCATGTCGCCGGGGCACCACACTGGCTGGCGGTCGTGATCTCGGCGGCCGACGACCTCGAACCGTTGACGGCGGATGCGCGATGGCGCACCGTCGCCCGCTCCCTGGCCCAAACCTTCCCCGAACTGGGCGAACCCGAGACCGGCCACAGCATTTGCGAACGCCGCGCGACGCTGGACGCGCAAGCCGGTCTGGATGCACGTCGCCCGCCGGCCCGCACGCCCTGGCCGGGGTGTTATCTGGCCGGGGATTACCTGACGCCTGCACTGCCGTCCACGCTCGAAGCGGCCGTACAATCTGGACTAGAATCGGCGCACCTGTACCTGGAGGACCATCCTTGACCGATCTCGATATTCCCCGCCTGCTCGCCTACCGCCCGGAACCCGGCGCCTTCGATGAACGCGTGATCCTGGTCACCGGGGCCGCCGACGGCATCGGCCGCGCGGTTGCCGAGGCCTGTGCCGCGGCCGGCGCGATCGTGGTCCTGCTGGACAAGGACCTGAAGGGCCTCGAAGCGGTCTATGACCGGATCGAACAGGCCGGTCACCCGCAGCCCGCGATCTACCCACTGAATCTCGAAGGCGCGACGGTCAAGGACTATGGTGACCTGGCGGAGAACATCCGCGACTCCCTCGGCCGCCTCGACGGGTTGGTACTGAACGCGGGCTGGGCCGGCGCCCTGATGCCGATGAAGAACTACGACCCGGAGCTGTGGTTCAAGGTCATCAACAGTAACCTGCACGGCCCGTTCTTCCTCACGCAGGCCGTCCTGCCGCTGCTGGAGGCCAGTCCCACCGGGAGCCTGGTCGTGTCCACTCAGAACGCCCGCAAGGCCTTCTGGGGCGCCTTCGGCATGGCCAAGGCAGCCCAGGACGGCCTGATCGACATCCTGTCGCACGAGCATCGCAACGAACCGCGCTTCCTGCACGTGAACGGTATCGACACCGGCCCGGTGCGCACCCGCTTCCGCGCCGGCCATTATCCCGGGGAAAACCCCGACCTCCTGCCCGAGCCCGAGGCCGTGGTCGGCCCCTATCTGTACTTCCTGGACCCCGGCGACCGCACCACCACCGGTCTGAACATCAGTCTGGAAGGCCAGGTCCCGGTGCCCGACGCGGCGTCCTGAACCGCAGCGGCGTCAGGCGCGCGGTCGTTTTCCGGCCGGGCGCCCTTTGCGCACCTTCCCACCACCCGCGCGCGGCTTGCCGCCCTTGGGCGCGGCAGAGCGTGCCCCGGCCTTGCCCGCTGGCGCTGGCTTGCCACCGGGACGCGCCGCAGCCTCGACGCCGTTGTGCTGCGTCTGGAAGGTCTGGCCGCGCTTTTTCAGCGCCTTGCCGCCTCGGGTGATGCGCCCGCCGGTGGACGGACGTGCCGCACCCTGACCGGTCCCGGCCGGCTGCCAGGTCGGCACCAGCTGATGCTTGCCATTGCCGATCAGGTCCGCACGCCCCATGCGTTGCAGGGCATCGCGCAGTAGCGGCCAGTTGTTCGGATCGTGATAGCGCAGGAACGCCTTGTGCAGACGCCGCGCGCGCGCCCCGCGAGGCACCGGGACGCGTTCGCTGGTCGTGCGCCGGATGCCGCGCAGCGGGTCGCGCCCGGAATGCCACATGGCGGTGGCCAGGGCCATGGGACTGGGCAGAAATGCCTGCACCTGATCCGCGCGAAAGTCGTTGCGCTTGAGCCAGAGCGCGAGCTGCAGCATGTCCTGGTCGGTGGTGCCGGGATGCGCGGCGATGAAATACGGGATCAGGTACTGCTCCTTCCCGGCCGCCTTCGAGTATTTCTCGAACATGGCCTTGAACCGGTCATAGGTCCCCATGCCCGGCTTCATCATGCGCGAAAGCGGTCCGGTTTCCGTATGTTCCGGCGCAATCTTCAGGTAACCCCCCACGTGATGGGTCACCAGTTCCTTCACATACTCCGGTGACTCGATCGCCAGGTCGTAGCGCAGCCCGGAGGCGATCAGTATCTTCTTGATGCCCGGCAGCGCCCGTGCCTTGCGGTACAGGCGAATGAGCGGCGCGTGGTCGGTGTCCAGGTTGCTGCAGATGCCCGGGTACACGCAGGACAGTCGCCGGCAGCTCTGCTCGATCTTCGGGTCCTTGCAGGCCAGGCGGTACATGTTGGCGGTCGGGCCGCCCAGATCCGAGATCACGCCGGTGAACCCGTCCACCTTGTCGCGGATCTCCTCGATCTCGCGCAGCACGCTGTCCTCGGAGCGGCTCTGGATGATCCGCCCTTCGTGTTCGGTGATGGAACAGAACGTACAGCCGCCGAAGCAGCCACGCATGATGTTCACCGAGAAGCGGATCATCTCCCAGGCCGGGATGCGCGCATCCCCGTAGGAGGGATGCGGGGCCCGCGCGTAGGGCAGATCGAACACCGCATCCATCTCGGGGGTCGACAGCGGGATCGGCGGCGGGTTGAGCCAGACCTCCTTGTCCCCGTGGCGCTGCACGATCGCGCGGGCATTCCCCGGGTTGGTCTCCAGGTGCAGCACCCGCGAGGCATGCGCGTAGAGCACCGCATCGCCCTTCACCTGCTCGAAGGCCGGAATACGGATCACCGTTTGCTCGCGCGGGGTGCCGCGCGGGATATCCCGGTGAAAACGCACGACCTTCGCGCCCGCCTCCGCTTCTGCCGCCTGCGCATCCTGTGCCTCGGCATCGGCGCAGGTCTCGGGCGAGACCATGGCGTAGGGGTCGGGGTTGGCATCCACCGGTCCGGGAGTATCGACCTCGCTGGAATCCAGCTCCACGTAGCCGGCCGGCACCGCGTCCCGCAGCAGGGCCGTCCCGCGCAGGTCCGTGATCTCGCGCGGGTGCTCGCCCGCAGCGACGCGATGGGCGAGCTCTACCAGGGCGCGCTCGGCATTGCCGAACAGCAGGATGTCGGCGCGCGAATCCAGCAATACGGAGCGGCGCACCTTGTCCTGCCAGTAGTCGTAGTGCGCGATACGCCGCAGGCTGGCCTCGATCCCGCCGGCCACGACCGGCACATCCTTGTAGGCCTCGCGGGCGCGCTGGGCGTACACGATCACCGCGCGGTCCGGGCGCTTGCCGTGCACGTCACCCGGGGTATAGGCATCGTTGGAGCGGATCTTCCGCTCCGCGGTGTAGTGGTTGACCATCGAGTCCATGTTCCCGGCGGTCACGCCGAAGAACAGGTTCGGCCGCCCCAGGGCCCGGAACGGCTCGGCCGAGGTCCAGTCCGGCTGCGCCAGAATGCCCACGCGGAACCCCTGGGCCTCCAGCAGCCGGCCGATGATCGCCATGCCGAAGCTCGGGTGGTCCACATAGGCATCGCCGGTCACCAGCACGATGTCGCAGCTGTCCCAGCCGAGATCGTCCATTTCCTCGCGCGTGGTTGGCAGAAACGGCGCCGTGCCAAAGCGCTTGGCCCAGTAGGGCTTGCGGGCGAACAGGGAATCGGGTGCTGCGGACATGACCAGGCTTCTTCCGGCGGACGCCGGCAACAGGAAATGCGCGCATTACACGCCGGGGGCGCCCCAAGATCAACAGGGCACGCCCGCGGGCGGGACTTCGCAGTGGGTAACCGGGCCGCCGGAAACGGCCCGGCTCGCGTCAGTAGCGCTCGATGAAGAGATCGATCGCAGGACTCAGCGCGCCGCGCCAGCGCTGCGCCAGGGACTCGTCCCAGCGCGGATCCACCTCGCGGGCCGTCTCCACCATGCAGTTCAGCCACACCCCGTACAGCTCCGGCGCGACCGGTACGCGGCCATGGCGGCTATGCACCTCGGCCATCTTCTCCATGGTCGGGGCCACGAAGCTCTCGCCCTCGGCGTAACTGATCGCAGTGGAGATTGCCTGCCCGAGGGCCCGCTTCTGCTGCGACCAGTTGGTGGTCGTGAACGCCTGCGCCACCCGCTCGTCGGCGGCGAGAAAGCGTTCGTAGAAGCGATCCACGAAGTTGCCGGCCCGCCGACAACGCCCGTAGCTCTGGTGGACATCGGAGTAGCTCATCAAAACCCCCATTCCCGAAAAAGCGCGATTCTACCGGGATTGCTCCGAGGCGGGCTAATCCAGATCCCCCCGGGAGCAGGAACACATCGGGGTTACCCGGCTCCAGAGGACGGCCATCAACGTCCCTCGAGAACCCCTGCGTACTGGATACCGGCGAGACGTGCGAGATCGCGATCGAACGTGGTCAGATCATTCGGCCCGAAGTCCTCCAGACCGGAATGCCCACAGGCCCGCGCCAGTACTTTCATCAACTCGGTGGAACCATTCAGGAAGCGCTCCAGCCGCTCGCTCCCCTCCTGCGGGTCCAGCCGGCTGCGCAGTTTCGGATCCTGGGTCGCTACACCACTGGGGCACTGATTGGTATGGCACATCCGCGCGCTCACGCAGCCCACGGCCTGGATCGCCGAATTGGCGAGGGCAATCCCGTCCGCACCGAGGGCCAGGGCCTTCACGAAGTCCGCGGGCGTGCGCAGCCCACCGGTAACCAGCAGCGTCACCCGTCCAGTGGCGCCGTTGGCATCGAGAAAGCGCCGCGCCCGTGCCAGCGCCGGGATGGTAGGCACGCTGATGTGATCGCGCAGCAGGGCCGGCGCGGCGCCCGTGCCGCCGCCTCGGCCATCCAGGATCAGGTAGTCGGCGCCAGCCTCCAGGGCAAAGGCCAGGTCCGCCTCGATGTGGTTGGCCGACAGCTTGAATCCGACCGGCACCCCACCGGTCTTCTCGCGCACCGCGTCGGCAAACCGGCGGAAATCGTCCGGGCTTTGCAGATCGGCATTGGTAGCGGGTGAATGGGCATCCTGCCCCGCCTCGATCCCACGCACCCGCGCAATCTCGTCACTTACCTTGCTGCCCGGAAGAATCCCACCCACCCCGGTCTTCGCGGCTTGCCCGGCCTTGAAGTGAAACGCCTGAATCTGGTCCAGCACCTCGTCCGAATAGCCAAACTGCGCCGGTCCCAACTCGAACAGGTAGCGCGAATTCTCTGCCTGCTCGGCGTCCAGCATGCCCCCCTCGCCGGAGCAGATACCGGTCCCGGCCCGCTCTGCCCCGCGCGCCAGGGCGATCTTTGCCTCGCGCGAAAGCGCACCAAAGCTCATGTCCGACACCAGCAGCGGAATCGCCAGTTCCAGCGGGCGCTTCGCCTCGGGCCCGATCACCAGCGAGGTGCCCACGTCGGCATCTTCGTCGAGCGGGCGTGTGGCCAGTTGCGCCGCCAGGAGCTGCAGCCCGTCCCACGCGGGCAACCGATCGCGCGGGACACCCATGGCCACCGTTGTGCCATGGCGGCCCACACCCTCCAAGCCATCGCGTGCTAGGGCGTGAATCCACTCGACATGCGGTTCGACCTCGCTGTTACGGGGGCTCGGGGCCTGATCGCCCTGATCCGATGCCTCGGAATCCCCTTCCGCCGCGCTCGCGGGCTGACCCACCGCGTCCTGATCGAACTGCGCATGCGTCCCGTCGCAGTACGGCAGATTGCCGGACTGCTTGCACTGACACAGGTACGCCTCGCCGTCCTCTTCCGCCGTGAAAATCAGCGGCTCGATACCTGTGCCCTCGTGCGAGCCGTCGCAGAATGGCTGATCCTTCGAGCGCCCGCAGCGACAGAACGCGTACTCCTCGCACTTTGTCAGTTCCACTCCCCGGGGTTCCACTGCGGCGATAATCGGTTCAGCCATCGGATGCTCCTTGCGCTCGAATTGAATCGTCCTCATCTGTGACAGTGAAAGTCGCACAAATTTCCGAATCCCCGCCGGCGCCGTATGATGACGTCGTCGCATCCAGCCCAGGGGGCCCCATGAGCACCGCCGACCACCGCCATACCCGCCGCGATTACACCCACGCCGAACTTCGCCGCAGCGACCTGCACGAAAACCCGCTCGGCCTGCTGAATGACTGGCTCGAGGCCGCCCGTGAAGCCGGCAACCCGGACCCCACCGCCATGATCCTGGCCACCGCCGGCGCCGACGGCCAGCCCTCCGCTCGCACCGTTCTGCTCAAGCACGTCGATCCCGAGGGCCTGGCCTGGTACACCGACTCGCGCAGCCGCAAGGGCCAGGACCTGAGCGAAAACCCGCAGGCCGCCCTATTGTTCTACTGGCCCGAGACCGAGCGCCAGATCCGGGTCGAAGGCCCGGTCACCGCCCTCCCGGGCGAACTGGCCGATACCTACTTCCACCAGCGCCCGCGCGGCAGCCAGATTGCCGCGGCGGCCTCGACCCAAAGCCACCCGGTCGCCGGCCGCGACGAACTCGAGCAGCGTGTGCGTTCGCTGGAGCAGCAATACCCGGAGGGCGACATTCCGCGCGATCCCGCCTGGATCGGCTACCGCCTGCAGCCCGAACTGTTCGAATTCTGGCAGGGCCGTCCCAATCGGCTGCACGACCGGTTCCAATACCATCGCGTGGGCAGCGACTGGGAGGTCACCCGCCTGATGCCCTAGAGAGACGCTGATCCGCGCTTCCCCGGCCCGGCTACCGCTCGGCCAACCGAATCTGCTAGGATTCGCTCCGTCGTGGCGGTTCGACCCCGCGCGGCAAGAAGATTCGGAGAGGTGCCGGAGTGGTCGAACGGGGCGGTCTCGAAAACCGTTGTACTCTCGCGAGTACCGAGGGTTCGAATCCCTCCCTCTCCGCCAAACACTAGCAAAGGGGCCCGAGCGGCCCCTTTCGCATGTCTGGCCTCTTCGGTTTCGGGATTCGAACCCGAGGAATCGAAAATGACGGTTCGACTGGCAGCGCGCAGCGATGCCAGAACGTCGCCGCAGGCGACGACCCGAAGGGCGAGGCGCGAAGTGCCGAGTAATCCCTCCCTCTCCGCCAGATCCAAGCACAGGGCCCCGAGTGGCCCCTTTTGCATGGTTAGCCCAGACGCGCGGGGATTCGAATCAGAGAAATCGGAAACGATGGTTCGACCGGTGGCGCGCACGCGACACCGGAACGCCGCAGCAAAGCGAAAGCGGCCAGCCGCGCTGGCCGTAATCCCTCCCGCTCCGCCAGATTCCGCAAGCGCCTCTCATGTCACATGCGACCGTCTCACAGGCACAAAAAAAGCGGCCCGGTTTCCCGAGGCCGCTTTCTTGTTATTCAAAGCTGGTGGGCGGTACTAGGTTCGAACTAGTGACCCCTGCCGTGTGAAGGCAGTGCTCTACCGCTGAGCTAACCGCCCGGAGCGCGGACAAGATTAGGGTTCAAGCGAGCGAACGTCAAGCGTTGCATGCCGAATATCCCGCTCCCATCGAGCCCTTCGCCGGGAGACCCGGCACCGCCCCCCGGTTGCCAGCCCGCCGCCCTTGCCAGACAATGCCCAGCCTCGGAGAGGTGGCAGAGTGGTCGATTGCACCGGTCTTGAAAACCGGCAGGGGTGAAAGCCCCTCGAGGGTTCGAATCCCTCCCTCTCCGCCAACTTTCAGCTAAGGGCCCAAAGCGGCTCCTTTCGCATTTCCAGACCCAGCGTTCCGCGATTCGAACCCGAGATTCCAGAAAGCGGGTTCGACCGGTGGCGCAACGCGACACCGGAACGCCGTAGCAACGCGAAGGCGACCCGAAGGGCGGCCAGCGGGGCTGGCCGTAATCCCTCCCTCTCCGCCATTTCCAGCCTCCCGGCCGCAGTCATCTCCCGGCTCCGCCAGACGAATCCCCTTCGCAGCTTCCTCGCAATACATAGCCGATATGGTATGTGTCATATAGAACAAGTTAGATAGAAGAAAATGGACTGACCGCCTATAATCTGGCGCTACTTTCGCGACTGCGCCCGTGCATCCGACCGGGCCCAGCACCGGCTGCCAGTATTGTGACGACGGCCCTGGCAAGCCCCGGCCCGGACTGCCCTTGGGCCCATTGCATCGGTTCCGGCCGTCGTCAACCCTCACGAACTGGCCAAGCGAGCGACCCGATGAATTCGATTCTGCTGCGAGTGTTCCCCTTCCTCAGCTGGCGCCCGACGAAGCAAACCCTCAACGCGGACCTCATCGCCGGGATCTCGGTCGCCCTGGTCCTGATCCCGCAGTCCATGGCCTATGCCCAGCTGGCCGGGCTGCCGCCGGTGTACGGGCTTTACGCCTCCCTGCTGCCCGTCATGGTCGCCGCGCTGTGGGGTTCATCGAACCAGCTCGCCACCGGCCCGGTCGCCGTGGTCTCGCTGCTTACCGCCTCGGCGCTGATACCGCTGGCCGCCGAGGGCTCTTCCGAATTTGTCATGCTGGCCATTGCCCTGGCATTCATCGTGGGCCTGGTCCAGTTGATGCTGGGGTTGTTCAAGCTTGGCGCGCTGGTCAGCTTTATCTCGCATCCGGTCATCGTCGGCTTCACCAATGCCGCGGCCATCATCATCGCCCTGTCGCAGCTGAACAAGATCCTCGGCGTCCCGATTGATACCAGCGGCCACTTCATGCTGGGTCTCTGGGGCGTGATGACGGAACTGGGCAGCGTCCACTGGCCCACGCTGGCGTTCGGCGTCGGCGCCATTGGCCTGATGGTGCTGATGAAACGGTTCGTGCCGAAGATCCCGGGGGTACTTGTCGCCGTGGTCGTGGCGATCCTGGTGAGCTGGGCAATCGGCTACGAGCAGAAGGCCGAGACGTCCCTTCAGCAGATCGCCCCGGCCCAGGTTCTGACTCTCGCGCAGTCCATCGAGAGCGATGGCAGGCGCCTCGCCGATCTCGACGAGCAGATCCGTCGGCTGGAAGCAGAGCTCCAGGAACAGGAAGGCGCCGAGGCCGTGCGCCTGCGCCACGAGGCCGACCAGCTGCGTCTGCAGCGCGATGAACTGCGCCCCGAACTTGCCGGCATGCGCGAGGAGATCCGCGACATCACGCTGCGTCGCGTCCCCGGCGAGAACGATCAGCCTGCGCGGTTCATTGCAGACGATCACCTGACTGATGCCGAACGTGCACGCGCCGATCGCGCCGCATGGCGTATCGAACGGGTCGGTGAAGATACCGTGCATCTGAATGGCGGCGGCGCCGTGGTGGGCAATGTGCCCCAGGGCCTCCCCGGGTTCTCGATCCCGGATATCACCTTCGGCACCTTCACCACGCTGCTGACCACCGCCTTCGTCATCGCGCTGGTGGGCTTCACCGAGGCCATCGCGATCGCCAAGGCCATGGCAGCACGGACCGGCCAGCGCCTGGACCCCAGCAAGGAGTTGATGGGTCAGGGTCTGGCGAACATCGCCGGCGGCTTCACCCAGGGCTACCCGGTCAGCGGCTCGTTCTCGCGATCAGCGGTCAACCTGAACTCCGGCGCCAAGACCGGCCTCTCCTCGGTCTTTACTGCGGTACTCATCGGCCTGGCCCTGCTGTTCCTGACGCCGCTGATCTATCACCTGCCACAGGCGGTCCTCGCTGCGATCATCATGATGGCGGTTGCCGGGCTCGTGAACTTCAAGGCCATCAAGCACGCATGGGTGGCCAACAAGCACGATGGCGCTGCCGCGGCCGTGACCTTCGTTGCGACCCTCGCAATGGCTCCGAACCTGGACTACGGCATCCTCACCGGTGCCGGTCTGGCCATCGTGCTGTATCTGTACCGCACCATGAAGCCGCGTGTCTCGGAACTGGCACGCTATGAGGACGGCACCCTGCGCGAGGCCCAGCGCTACGGCCTGGAGACCAACGAGAAGGTCGGCATCATGCGCTTCGATGGGTCGTTGTACTTCGCCAACGTGCCCTACTTCGAAGATGCCGTACTGGACCTGCTGGCCCGCCACCCACAATCCAAATATCTGATCGTCGTCGGCAAGGGCATCAACGAGATCGACGCCTCCGGCGAAGAGGTCATCCATCAACTGGTTCACCGCCTCAAGGCGCGCGGCATCACGCTCGTGTTCGCCGGCGTCAAGGCCCAGATCATGGAGGTCATGCAGCGCACGGGGCTGGACGACATCATCGGCAAGGACAACATCTTCAAGTCCACCGACCATGCGGTGAAGACCATCTCGGAAAAGGTCGGCGAGCCGATCAAGTAACCCGCGCCGGGCCGATCACCGCGTGATCGGCCCGCATGCCCTGAAACCGCAAGGGAAACGCTGCAACCGGGAACGCTTGTCGCTACACTGTGCTTGTTTCGAATCCAATGAGGAGTTGACCCGTGTCCCGAGACCAGATCGTCCGCTCGAGTCGCAATCCGTCCAGCACTGGTTCCATCAGCGAGACCATCTCCACCAACAAGGTGATCCGGCAGACCTACATGCTGCTGTCGCTCACCCTGGCGTTCAGCGCGATCACCGCGTTCATCGCCATGGCGGTCAACGCGCCGCCGGTGCACTGGATCATCATGCTGGGGGTGCTGATCGGCGGCCCGTTCGCCATCCACGCCGCGCGCAACTCGGCGCTGGGCATCGTGCTGACCTTCGCCTTCACCGGCGTGCTGGGCTTCTTCCTCGGCCCGATCCTGAGCATGTACCTGGGTCTGCCGAACGGGCCACAGATCGTCGGCAACGCCTTCGCCGCCACTGCGGTCGCGTTTGTCACGCTTTCCGGCTACGCCCTGGCTACCAAGAAGGACTTCAGCTTCCTCGGCGGCTTCCTGGTCGTCGGCCTGATCGTCGCCCTGCTGGCCATCGTCGCCAACCTGTTCCTGGCGATCCCGGCTCTGTCGCTGGCCATCTCGGCCGCGGTTGTCCTGCTGCTGTCGGCCGCCATCCTGTTCGACACCAGCCGGATGATTCACGACCCCGAGGCCAACTACATCGTGATGACGGTCTCGCTGTACGCGAACCTCTATGTGATGTTCCTGCACCTGCTGAACCTGTTCCACGCCTTCATGGGCGACAACTAGGGTTCCGCGCTGCACAGCACGGCAGGAATGCGTTCCAGGGCCCCGCACAGCGGGGCCCTTTTCATTGGACACCATCTTCATTGAATACGGATACACGCCGATCATGAGCCACCTTCAACGCGGCGTCTTTCTCGATCTCGCCACGGTCGACCGCGACGATCTTGACCTGACCGAACTCCGGGCCAGCCTTCCCGTGTGGTCCTTCCACGAGCACACCGAGCCGGATCAGCGGCTGGGCCGGATCGGCGATGCCGAGGTGATCGTCACCAACAAGGTCGAGCTGAATGCGGAGGCACTGGCCGCCGCACCCCGCCTGCGACTCGTCTGCGCCGCCGCCACCGGCACCAACAATATCGACGTGGAGGCAGCCCGCCGCCTGGGTATCGTCGTCAGCAATGCGCGCGACTACGCCACCGACTCCGTGGTGCAGCACGTCTTCGCCCTGCTGCTGACGCTGGTCACCCAACTGGACGCCTACCGCGCGGACATTCGCGCCGGTCGCTGGAGCGCCTCCGATCAGTTCTGTCTCCTCGACCACCCCATCGGCACCGTGGCCGGAATGCGCCTCGGCATCATCGGCTGGGGCGTACTGGGCCGGGCCACCGCGCGCGTCGCCGAGGCCTTTGGCATGGAGGTGCTGGTCGCCGAGAGCCTGAATCCAGACCGCGCAGCACAAGAGGATCGCGTGCCGCTGGAACGGTTGCTGGGACAATGCGACGTCATCAGCCTGCACTGCCCCCTGACCGCGACGACCCGGCACCTCATCGATGATGCCGCCCTGCGCCAGATGCGTCCGGGGGCCCTGCTGCTGAACACCGCCCGGGGTGGCCTGGTCGATCCCGAGGCCCTGGCCAGGTACCTGCGCAGCGGGCATCTCGGCGGCGCCGGCATCGACGTACTGGAACCGGAACCCCCACCGGCGGATCACCCCCTGCTGGCCGACGATATCCCCAACCTCGTCCTCACGCCCCACACCGCCTGGGCCGCGCGAACCGCCCGACAGCGGGTGATCGACGAGGTTACGGCCAATATCCACGGCTTCGCGAGCGACCAGCCGCGCAACGTGGTGGAGTAACCCACATGGATTCGGAAGCCCTGCAAAAACGCATCGAGGATCTGGAGATCCGCCTGGCCCATCAGGAATACACCCAGGAGGAGCAGGCCCGCGTGCAACTGGAGCTGCAACAGGCCAATACCGAGCTGCGCCAGCAGGTCCAGTGGCTGCGCGATCGCATGCGCGACCTCGAGGAGCACGGCGGCGGGCCGGAGGGCGCCGAACCACCCCCGCCGCACTACTGACGCCCATGCCACTCACCGTACGCGCGGCCCCCGGCCACGAGTCCGCCGCCAACGCACTGCGCCAGGCCTTGGCGGCGCGCGGCTACGCCCATGCCGGGGAAGCCACGCTCGTGCTGGAGACGGGAGACCGCGGGCTCGAACTGGTCCGCGAGGACGTACACCCGCCGCTGCGACTGCAGCTGGACTTTGCCGCCGGGCGCCAGGGCTATCGCCTCGCCCATGCCGGTCACCAGCGCGAGGGCCTGATCCGCGCCTTCGGCAGACTCTCGCGTGACGGCCATGTGCTGGATGCCTCCGCCGGCCTGGGCCGCGACACCCTCCTGCTGGCCGCTCACGGCTTCCGGGTCACGGCCTGGGAGCGGCATCCCGTGGTGTACCACCTGCTCGCCGACGCGCTGAAACGCGCGGCGGCCAGTCCGGAACTCGCGCCCATCATCGGACGCATCACCCTGCACGAGGGGAAGGCCGATCCAGCGCATCTCGCCGTCCCGGCAATGGCCGCGGTCTTCGATCCCATGTTCCCGGAACGGGCCAAGCGGGCCGCGGTGAAAAAGGACATGCAGCTGATGCAGGCACTGATGCCCGAGGCGGCCGACCCCGACGCAGAGCAAACCCTGGCCACCCTGCGCCAGAACGTGGAACGCCGCGTCATCGTCAAGCGCCCGCTGCATGCGCCCCCCCTCGGTCCCGACTCGCCCCAGGCGAGCATCAAGGGCAAGAGCGTGCGCTTTGACCTCTACCCTGCCATCACCCTCGCGAAGGTGGAGGACGGCTGACTCAGTCCGTCCAGGCCGGACACGGTTTTCCGCGTCCGCAGAGACACCCGCATACCGGGTTGGCGCCTCCCGGAACCACGTCACCCCTGGGGCCCTGTGAAAGAGCCGGGGCCGCTTGGGAGGTGACCTTCACGGTCTGCCCAGGATCAGTTGGTCATCCCCGGCAAAACGATAGTCGGGGATGGGCAGGTTGCGCCGGGCCGATTGATCCGAATATACGCGGCCGGCGCCGTCGTAACGTCCGCCCCGGCAGCGGTCGACAAAGCCACCACTCCAGCCGTCGGCCTCGTCCGGGTGGACCAGGTCCAGCTCGCAACCCAGATCCGCACTTTCGCCGATCACCACCAGCCACTCGGGCCGGAAGCTGCGCAATGGCCGATCCAGCCCGTCCGGTTGCTGGCCGCGGCGGGCCTCCGGGTCGACCAGCTCGTCATCACCGGCCAGGGCGGCCTGCCACGCGGCATCGCGATGGACCACAAGCACGTGGCGGCTACCGTGAATCACACGCAGGGCCTCGCCCGGGGCAATCTCGGAAAGATCCACCCGCAGCGTCTCGCCACGGGTATCGCCCGGTCCGGAAAAGGCGTACCGGAGCATCACCCCAACCAGCAGCAGGGCGGCCCCGAGAACCATCAGTTTGATCAGGGCGCGGATGCGTACCCGAGTCAGCGAGTCGTTTGTTGCGTGCACCTGGTATCCCCGTTCGCGTCCGGAAGCCCCCGGAACCCGCGTCGAAATCGCTTTGCCTGAGACGGACGCACGCCGAGGGAAATACTGATGAATGTACACCCTCGCGCTCGAGTCGCTTTTGCGTGCGAACAAGGCGCGGTGAGCGAAGTGTAGCCGAGCTACATAAGCGAGCCGCAACGCTGGGCGCACGCAAAAGCGGCCGAGCCCCTGCATTCAATGGTTTATGGGGTTGGCACCCCAGGTTCCCCGATCCTGCGTTGCGCCGCTTGCGGGTAGAACCACTACCCGCTGCACGACGCGCCTTGTCTCGGAAAACCTGGGGTGCCAACGCGAGTGTGTACATTCATCAGTATTTCCCTAGACTATGCAGCATGAATGAACCCAAACGCTCCAGTCGCACCTACGTCGGCCTGTACAACGACATGTACGCCGGCATGACCCCCATCGGCAATTTCATCCGCGATGCCTGGGTATTCGGCATCCTCCCGGAGGACGAAACCTGCGATGGCTGGGATGTCTCGCGCATCCAGATGCTGCATGACCAGGTCAACGCCGAGTGGGACAAATACAGCCTGCGCATCAGCAACCTCCCGCCCGAGCTGCGCGAGCGCCATGAGCGCATCCATAACGAAGCCATCGAGCGCGCCCGTGAGCACGGCTGGGTCGCCGGCCAGGACATCGACAGCGAGATGGGCGACGACGCCTGATGGGGGCCAGCGAACCGCTGATTCGCCCCCTTGTTGTCATCGCTGCCCTGTTGGCAGGGATTGCCGTCGTCCTCGGCGCCTTCGGCGCCCACGCCCTGCAGGAACGCCTGACGGAACAGGCCCTCGCGACCTGGCATACCGGCGTCCAGTATCACTTCATCCATGCCCTGGCCCTGCTGCTGGTCGCGGCGTTGTGGGCGCACCTGGCCAACGGCTGGGCCGCTGCCAGTGCTGTGGCGTTCGTGATCGGCATCCTGCTGTTCTCTGGGAGCCTGTATGCCCTGGCGCTCGGCGCACCCCGTATCCTCGGCGCGATTGCACCGCTGGGCGGCACGGCGTTTATCCTCGGCTGGGCCGGGTTGGCCATTGCCGCCTGGCGCGGCTGACCTATAATCGCGGCGCAGCCAACCCCTCTTCCCGACCGTATCGAGATCCCCATGAGCCAGACCTCCTTCGCCGTATTCGCCGAAAACACCCTGGACGACATCCAGACCCGCCTCACCGAGCAAAGCGCGCTGGACGACCTGGACATTGACCTGATCGACGGCGTGATGACGATCGAATTCGACGATGGCGCCCAGATGATCCTGAACCGCCAGGAGGCCGCACAGCAGATCTGGCTCTCCTCGCCCGAAGGACCGGCCCATTTCGGCTATTCCGACGAGGAAGGCACCTGGATCGACGATCGCAACGGCGAAGAGCTGCACGCGACCCTGGTGCGGGTCATCGAACAGAAACTGGGCGTACCCGTCGAGCTCTGATCCGGAGATCACAGGTCGCTGTCAGTCGCCCTTGCCGGCCCCCTTCTTCGAATCGTCCGGGCCCGCGGCCTCGCGTTCCTCCTGCGTTGCGGGCGCCTCTTCCAGCGCCCGCAGATGCGCCTCGACCTCGGCCAGTACCGGGTGGGGCTTGTCCTGTTCCAGCGCCATATCGATCGCCTTGAGCGCCTCCACCGCCTCCGCATCGCCGCGTAGCGGCATGCGCGCTACGCCCAGCGCCAGCATGCGGAACTGGCGGAACACCAGATAGCTGAGCGTCGCCACCACCAGGGCGGCCCACACGTTGTCCTGGAACCAGAGCCATACCGCCGCCCCGTAGCCCCCGAAGGTCAGCGCGAAGATTCCCAGCGCCACGCGGTGGGAACGGGCAACGATACCTTCCAGCACTTCACGGTTGCGGATTACGAAGTCACGGTCGAAATGCAAAGGGATGATTCCTTGAGTCAGCGGCGTGGTCAGGGGCGCGGCGGCTGCTGGGCACGCCAGCGTTCGAAGGTCGGATACTCCTCGTAGCCACGGGTCAGGACAAAGTCCAGCACGTTGCGCAGCCGATTCTGGTGGACGACCGAATCGATGCGGATAATCTCTTCGCCACGCTCGTCGAAGAAAATGAGCGTGGGCGCCCAGTGCACACCCAGTTCCGCGGCCCAGTCTTTTGCGTTGGTGCGGTCGCCACCCGGCGTCAGCACCGGCGTATCGGCATCGTCGGCATCCAGCTGCACCGCATCCATCAGGCCGATGCGCTCCAGCACCTCGTCCTGCTGCAGCGGCTCGGAGTGCATGATATCGCAGGCATGGCAGGCCTCGCGCTCAAAGAACACCACCAGTGGGCGTTCGGCGGGGATCCGGCTCCGATCCAGCGCATACGGCTGGTTGATGAAGAACTCCCGCTGGTTGATGTCGTCGAGATCGAACTTTGGCGGTGGGTCGGCGCGCTCCAGGTAGTCGCGAAAACTCTCCTCGCGGTCATGCCGGTCAATCACGTATTCCAGCAGCGCGCGGAACCGGTATGGCGGGTAGTAACCGCGCATCTGATGGATGCGCTCGCCGTCCTCGTCGTAAAAGGCAATCGAGGGGGTAAAGTTCAGCCGTTGTTCGGCGGCGTAGCGCCGTTCGAGCCAGGTCTCGCCGTCCAGGTCCGTGACTTCACGTGTGCCCAGCGCGTCGATAGCCACCACGTTGAAGTGTGACGCCAGGTACTCGCGGATATCGTCCTGTGCGAAGTTCTTGTCGAACAGCGCCTCGCAATAGGGGCAGTCATCCATGCCGAAGTAGACGGCCAGCCCCATCTTTCCCTGCTCCACCGCATCTTCCAGGTCCTCGCGCAGATCGAGGAAGCTCAGCTCGAACCAGTCGGGCGTATGCAGCCCAATCGGGCGCGGGGTGTCATCGAACACGATCCCCTCGTCGGGTTCGACGGATTCGTCCGCCACAGGGGCGGTCGCGAACAATACCACCACCATGCATGCCAGCGAGAGACTCGCCAGCCGACCCAACCAACTCTTCCTGCCAAGCGCGTTATTCACGTCAAGCGAACTCCCGGTGGACCTCCTATTCGGACGGCGGCTCCATCACCGAGGTTCCCCCGAGATACGGGCGCAGTTTTTCCGGGATGTGGATGGAGCCGTCTGCCTGCTGGTGATTCTCCAGCAGCGCTACCAGGGCCCGGCCGACCGCAACCCCGGACCCGTTGATGGTATGCACCAGCTCCGGGCGCTCGCCCGCCTTCGGCCGGAAGCGCGCTTGCATGCGGCGCGCCTGGAAGCCCTGGAAGTTGGAGCACGAGGAGATCTCGCGGTAGGCATCCTGGGCCGGCAGCCAGACTTCCAGGTCATAGGTGCGCGCCGCGGCAAAGCCCATGTCCCCGGCGCTCAGGAGCATCACGCGGTAGGGCAGTTCCAGCGCCTGCAAGACCCGCTCGGCATGGCCCAGGAGTTCCTGCAGTGCGGCATCCGAGCTCTCCGGCTGCACGATCTGCACCAGTTCCACCTTCTCGAACTGGTGCTGCCGGATCAGGCCGCGCACATCGCGCCCATAGCTGCCCGCCTCGGAACGAAAACACGGGGTGTGGGCCACCATCTTCAGCGGCAAGGCCTCGGCATCGAGGATCTGCTCGCGCACCAGGTTGGTCAGGGTGACCTCGGCGGTGGGGATCAGACGGTAGCGCTGGTCACAGTCGACCGAGAACAGGTCATCGTCGAACTTCGGCAACTGCCCGGTCCCCTCCAGCGATTCGGGATTCGCCAGGTAGGGGACGTAGGTCTCCTGGTAGCCGTGTTCGCCGGTGTGCAGATCCAGCATGAACTGGGTCAGTGCCCGGTGCAGGCGCGCCATCTGACCGCGCATCACCACGAAACGCGAACCGGCCACCCGCACCGCGGCCTCGAAGTCCAGCCAGCCACCGGGCAGGCCCAGGTCCACGTGATCGCGCGGCGTGAAATCGAAGGTCCGCGGGGTTCCCTCGCGGCGGACCTCGACGTTGTCTTTCTCGTCCAGTCCGTCGGGCACGTCCGCCTGCGGCAGATTCGGGATCTGCATCAGCATCGCATCCAGCTCCTGCTGGACCCCGTGCAGATCGGTCTCGCACTGCTTGAGCTCGTCGCCCAGGCGCCCGACCTCGGCCTTCAGCGGCTCGATGTCCTCGCCCCGCGCCTTCGCCTGCCCGATACCCTTGGAGCGGGTGTTGCGGTCGGCCTGCAGCTCCTGGGTGCGCATCTGCAACGCCTTGCGCCGGGCCTCCAGGGCCTTGAAGCGTTCGCGGTCCAGGGTATAGCCACGGCGTTCCAGAGCGGTGGCAGTCGCATCCAGGTCCTGGCGCAGGCTGTGGATATCAAGCATGACGGATTTCCGGCAAGGGGTGGAAAGAACGACGGGGAAGTCTACGGTTGCCGTCCCGTGGCGTCCACGGTCGCGGCCAATGCCCTCACGAGGCGACCGGCCCGACCCCCAGCAGGAATCGAGTTCCGTGGAGCCCCGCTGCCGCAGCCAGCACGCAGACCAGCAGGCTCGCGAGCATGTAGCCCAGTGCACGCGCCCAGGCGCCTACATCCACCATGTGAACGACTTCCAGGGAGAAGGTGGAAAATGTCGTAAAGCCACCCAGCACCCCGACGACCAGCAACAAGCGCCAGGCAGGGTGCAGTTCCAGGCGCTCCACCAGCACCACGGCCAGTACCCCGATCAGGAACGAGCCGAGGATGTTGATGCTCAACGTACCCCAGGGAAAGGCACGCCCGAAGTGCGCCACCATCCACTCCTGCATCCCCAGCCGCAGTGCCGAGCCCAGCGCACCGCCTGCCGCCACTGCCAGATACGAGCCCAGCCCAATGCCCATCATCACGTCCCGCTTGCGGAAAAGACCCACAGTTTATGCGATCACCTCGCACGGACCCAGCAGACCCCTACCATCGAGGCCATGAGCGCCCATCCCGCCACACCGCCGACCGAGGCCGCCGCACAGGCGCTGGCCGCGGTCATTGAGGGTCTGACCACCGAGCTGCCCTCGGACGCCCTGGTGGTCGAGGCCGCGGAACGCCGAGCCTACGAGTGCGACGGCCTCTCCGCCTACCGCCAGATCCCCGGGGCCGTGGCCCTGCCACGAACCCACGAGGAACTGCTGACCTGCCTGCGGCTGTGCCGCGAGCACGGGGTCCCGATCGTGCCGCGCGGGGCTGGCACCGGGCTGTCCGGCGGCGCCCTGCCCAGCGAGACTGGGCTGCTGCTGTCCCTGGCGCGCTTCAATCGCATCCTGGAGATCGATGCCGACAATCGCTGCGCGGTCGTCCAGCCCGGCGTGCGCAACCTCGCGATCTCCGAGGCGGCAGGCCCGCAAGGGCTCTACTATGCGCCCGACCCCTCCTCGCAGATCGCCTGCTCCATCGGCGGCAACGTGGCCGAGAACGCCGGGGGCGTGCATTGCCTCAAGTACGGACTCACCGTGCACAACGTGATCGGGCTGGAGCTGGTCACCCTGGATGGCGAGATCATCCGCCTCGGCGGCAAGACGCTGGATAGTGCCGGGCTGGACCTGCTCGCCTTCATGGTTGGCTCGGAGGGCATGCTGGGCATCGTCACCGAAGTCACCGTGCGCCTGCTGCCCCGGCCCGAGCGCACCCAGGTCCTGCTGGCCAGCTTTGACCAGGCCGAGGCCGCCGGACGCGCAGTGGCAGGCATCATCGCCGCCGGACTGATTCCCGCCGGGCTGGAAATGATGGACAACGCTGCCATCCGCGCTGCGGAGGACTTCGTCCACGCCGGCTACCCGGTGGAGGCGGCCGCGATCCTCTTGTGCGAACTCGACGGGACCAACGCCGAGGTCTCCGAGGACGTCATGGTGGTACGCCAGAAGCTCCTGGATCTGGGGGCCACCGAGGTGCACACCGCCCGCGACGACGCCGAACGCGCATTGTTCTGGGCCGGGCGCAAGGCCGCGTTCCCTGCCGCCGGGCGTATTTCGCCGGACTACTACTGCATGGACGGGACCATCCCGCGCCACCAGATCGGGACGGTGCTGGAACGGATCAACATCCTGTCGCGCGAGGTTGGCCTCGGCGTGTGCAACGTGTTCCACGCCGGCGACGGCAACCTGCATCCACTGATCCTCTACGACGCCAACCAGCCCGGGCAACTGGAAACGGCGGAGGCCTTCGGCCAGCAGATCCTCGAACTCTGCGTGGAGGTGGGTGGCACCGTCACCGGGGAACACGGCGTAGGCGTGGAAAAGCTGGACGGCATGTGCGTGCAGTTCGCCGCGCCGGAACTGGAGCAGTTTCACCACCTGCGCCGCGCGTTCGACCCGCTCGGGCTGCTCAACCCCGGCAAGGCCATCCCCACCCTCGCCCGCTGCGCCGAGTTCGGACGCCAACACGTCCACGGTGGGCAGCTGTCGCACCCGGAACTCCCGCGCCTGTAGGATGACCGGCTTGACCGAACCGAGCTAAACCTCCAATGCCCCGGGCCACCCTTGCTACCGCACTGGCCGACGACTTCTCCGGAGCCGTCGACGCCACCCTGAGGGCGCTGCAGGCGTTGATCCCGCTGGACATGTGGATGCTCACGCGGGTCGAATCCGACGACTGGGTGGTATTGCACACCCACGGCCACGCACCGCGCATCCGTCCCGGGGCGGCATTCAGCTGGCAGCACTCCTACTGCGTGCACATGAACGCCGGAGACGGACCGAACATCGCCGCCGACGCACGCACGGTTCCAGCCTATGCCAGTGCCCCGATCAATGACGTCGCAACGATTGGCTGCTACATCGGGTTCCCGCTGTACGATGCCGATGGCGAACTCTTCGGCACGCTTTGCGGATTGCATCCCGAACCCATGGACCCCGCGATCGAACACCATGAGCCGGTCGTTCGTGCCCTGGCAGGATCGCTGGGGCACCTGCTGCGCCTCAGCCAGCGCGCCGAGGGGCTGGACCGGTTGCGACAGCACGCGGCCCTGGCCGCCCACGGTGATCCCCTGACCGGCGTGCTCAACCGCCACGGCTGGGAGCTCGCGGTAGACGCAGAGGAGACCCGCTGCCAACAGAGCGGCCAACCCGCCGGCATCATCCTGTTCGATCTCTTCCCCGGGGACTCGAGCGTGGACAGCACTGGCATTCAGGATGACACCGAACTGGTTCGCGCGATCCTCGTCCTGCAGGGCCTGGCAGGCCCCAGCGACCTGATCGGTCGACTCGGTGGCACCCGCTTCGGCCTGCTCGCGATCGACCTGAGGGCGCAACCCCTGGCGGCGCGGGCGCAACACATCCGCCAGGCCCTGTCCGCAAAGGCCATCCCCGCGGCCATTGGCCACGCCATGCGCGAACCCGGTGCTGGAAGCCTGGAACACGCCCTGAGGCGCGCGGAACGCGAACTGCGCCCGGCAGCGCGCCCCGCGATCTCCTAGACTTTTTCCATCCTGCGCGGCGAACAGCCGCCCCCACCGTCTCGACGGAATGCCCCATGGCCCGAATCTTCGATCCCCCCGATACCGCGCCCTCGCCGTTCAACCTCGGGGTCGATCACGTCCTGAAACTGCTCCGCCGGATCGCCCCCCTGGACGTCTGGATGCTGACCCGCATCGAGGGCAACGAGCAGATCGTGGTGCGCGCCGACGACCACGGGTACGGCATTCAGGCCGGCACGGCCTTTGACTGGAGCAACTCCTTCTGCATCCGCATGCTCGCCGAACGCGGCCCGCGAATCACGCCGGACGTACAACAGGTTCCCGCCTACCAGGAAGCCCTCGCCGCACAACCCGATCCCCCCGCCATCGGCAGCTACATCGGGTTTCCGGTACAGGACCACGAATACGAGATGTATGGCGTACTTTGCGCGATGAATCCGGAGCCCATATCGGCCGACATCGAAGCGCAATCCGACCAGATCCAGGCCGCCGTCACCGTCATCGAGTCACTGATCCGCCAGCGCCGCCAGATCGACGAACTGGAACGCGAGCGCGAGGCCCTGCGACTGGAGGCCTACAACGACGCCCTCACCGGCACCTGCAACCGGCGCGGCTGGCTACTCGCGTTGAGCGCCGAGGAACAGCGCTGCCAGGATCACAGCCTCCCGGCGGGTCTCGTCGCCATCGACCTCGACAACCTGAAGACCGTCAACGACCAGGAAGGCCATGACGCCGGCGACCGATTGATCAAGGCGGCTGGCCAGGCCCTGCGGGATGCCAGTCGCGAAATCGACATCATTGCCCGCCTGGGTGGAGACGAATTTGGCGTGCTGCTTCCGGAGACGCCGGCCGACCACCTCCCCGGGATCGCGAACCGGCTGCGGGCGGCGCTGCAGGAGGCCGGTGTGTCGGCGTCCATCGGTTACGCCTGCCGCACCGTCAGCGGGTCCCTGCCCGAGGCCCAGACCAGCGCCGATGCCGCGATGTACGCCGACAAGCGCCAGCGCCGCGGAACCCCCGGGCCCTGACGCCCTCGCGCGGCAAGCGCGATCGCCCTTTTCCTCCGAGCTCAACACACTTCACGCACCCCTCTGCCGCGGGCCGGTCGATGGTTTACCATTCACCTAATCCGCATCCGGACGACCCCTTCGCTACGAGGCCGTTTCATGAGCAAAACCGTCACGCTGACCGACAACACCACCGGCAAGAGCATCGAGCTGCCGATCCAGGAGGGCTCGCACGGCCCCAACTGCCTGGACGTCCGCACCCTGTACAAAGAGCTCGGCTACTTCACCTATGACCCGGGGTTCATGTCCACGGCCAGCTGTCGTTCGGACGTCACCTTTATCGACGGCGACGAGGGCACCCTGCTCTACCGTGGCTACCCAATTGAGCAGCTGGCGGAGGAAAGCACCTATCTCGAGGTCTGCTACCTGCTGCTGAACGGCGACCTGCCCGCCGCCGACGATCTGCACGACTTCTCGCGCATCATCAAGGAGCATTCGATGCTGCACGAGGCGGTGCGCCGCTTCTTCGACGGCTTCCGCCACGACGCGCACCCGATGGCGATCATGGTCGGCGTGGTTGGCGCGCTGTCGGCCTTCTATCACGACAACGTGGACGTGCATAACCCGGAACATCGGCGCATCGCCGCGCACCGGCTGATCTCCAAGATGCCCACCATTGCCGCATGGTCGTACAAGTACGCCAACGGCCAGCCGTTCATGTACCCGGACAACAACCTGTCCTACACCGCCAACTTCCTGGCGATGATGTTCGGCGTGCCCAGCGAGCCCTACCAGCCGAACCCGGTGTTCGTGCGCGCGCTCGACCTGATCCTGATCCTGCACGCCGACCATGAGCAGAACGCATCGACCTCCACCGTGCGCCTGTCCGGCTCCTCCGAGGCCAACCCGTTCGCCGCGATCTCCGCCGGCATCGCCTCGCTTTGGGGTCCACTGCATGGGGGTGCGAACGAGAAGGTCATCCGCATGCTCGAGGAGATCGTGCACTCCGACAAGAGCGTGGAGGACTTCGTGGCCCGCGCGAAGGACAAGAACGACTCCTTCCGCCTGATGGGCTTCGGTCATCGCGTGTACAAGAACTACGATCCGCGCGCCAAGATCATCCGCAAGATGTGCCACGACCTGCTGGCGGAGATGGGCGACATGGGCGCCGATAACCAGCCCCTGTTCGACGTCGCCATGGAGCTGGAACGTATCGCGATGGAGGACGACTACTTCATCGAGCGCAAGCTCTACCCCAACGTGGACTTCTACTCCGGCATCATCCTGCGCGCGATGGGCATCCCGTTGAACATGTTCACCGTGATCTTTGCCCTCGCCCGCACCGTCGGCTGGATCTCGCACTGGAACGAAATGATGCAGGATCCCGAATCCCGCATCGGCCGCCCGCGCCAGCTCTACACCGGCTACCGCTCGCGCGACTACACCTCCATCGAGGAACGCTAGAGAGACACGGATCCATGCGCAGGTCCGCGTTGGCACCCCGTGTTTTCCGCGACCCGATACGGCACGCAGACGGGTAGACGCGCTACAGGCCTGTGTCCTCTCATTGGAGGTCGCAACGCAGATCGGGGAGCGTGGAGTACCCACCCCACGACCGATGGAACGCCGGGGCTTGGCCGATTCTGCCCACCGACGGTGTTGCCGCGCGAGCGCGAACGCGTGCGTTGATCCGCATCCACCCCAGGCGGGCATCCGATCCGATGCTTGCCGAACTCCCGCGCCGGTGCTATCTACTGGGTAGTAACAAGGGAGGGAGTGCTCATGTCCACCGACCGTTTCTTCATGTTGTTTGCCGGTATTGTCGTCCTGATCAGCGTACTGCTCACCTGGCTGGCCAGCCCCTGGTGGCTGCTGCTCGCCGTCTTCATGGGCATCCACCTGATTCAGGCCTCGTTTACCGGCTTCTGCCCGCTGGTGATGATCCTGAAATCCATGGGGCTCAAGCCCGGCGAAATCTTCCCCTGAACCCGGCCCGCGCGGTGGGTGGCGAGGGAACCCCATCGACTGCTCGCCCCTTGTGTTCGTGAGCGTCAGACTGCATATTAGACTTCGCTAATACTTAATCAGGAGACACCATCCATGAGCATTGACCGCATTGTCCTCGCCTTTGCCGGCACCGTCGTGATCATCAGCGCCATCCTCGGGTGGGTCTTCACCCCGATGTGGCTGATCCTGACCCTGTTCGTCGGCGCGAACCTGTTGCAGTCCGCCTTCACCGGCTTCTGCCCGCTGGCCATGATCCTGAAGGCGATGGGCGTGAAGCCCGGGGAAGCCTTCAACTAATACCGAGGGGTCCCCACCCCTTCCAAGGCCCGGGCACCGCTGGTCCCGGGCCTTTTTGTTTGCGCCGCCCGCGAGTGATCAACGCCTGTCTACACTTCAGGTGATACCCACTCACGCTGAGGGTAGGCCCAATGCGATTTCGAGACCGAAAGGAAGCCGGCGAGCAACTCGCACATGCCCTGGACCGCTATCGCGGCCAACCCGGCGTTGTGTATGCCTTGCCGCGCGGCGGAGTCCCCCTGGGGATCGCCGTCGCCCGGCACCTGGGCATGCCCCTGGATCTCCTGATCCCGCGCAAGATCGGCCACCCGTTCCATCCCGAGTACGCGATCTGTGCCGTGCCCGAGCAGGGCGAACCGGTCTGCAATCCACGCGAGGCGGAACGCGTCGATCCAGGCTGGCTGGACCAGGCCGAGGCACGCGAACGCGCCGAAGCCCGGCGCAGGCGCCAACTGTACTGCACGACGCCTTCCCCGGACGTTGGCGGCAAGCTGGCGATCATTGTCGACGACGGGATCGCCACCGGACTCACCATGCGCGCCGCGATCCGCGACGCACGTCAGCGCCAGCCTCGCCATCTGGTCGTGGCGATCCCGGTGGCACCAGAGGAGACCGCGGCGCTCCTGGAAAACGAGGTCGATGAACTGGTCACCCTGGACATCCCCGAGTACTACCGCGGCTCGGTGGGGGCGTACTACGACGATTTCGAACAAGTCTCCGACGACGCGGTCATCGCGATGATGGCCTCCGTCCACCGTGCGGAAAGCCCCGATGTCTCGCGCGAATGAACAGTCCGTCGACCTGGCCCTGGACGGCCAGGTCCACCAGGGGATTCTCGGCGTGCCCGAGAGACCCATTGGGCTCGTCGTTTTCGCACACGGCAGCGGTAGCAGCCGCCTGAGCCCGCGCAATCATCAAGTGGCGCGGACACTGCAGGCCAGCCGCATCGCCACCCTGATGTTCGATCTTCTCACCGAAGAGGAAGATCGCACCTACGCCAACCGCTTCGATATCGAACTCCTCGGCCGGCGGCTGGTGCAGGCCTGCCAATGGGCGTCCGTCCAGCCTCGCCTGGCAACCCTGCCGCTCGGGCTGTTTGGCGCCAGCACCGGCGCCGCCGCAGCGTTGCAGGCCGCTGCAGCAGCTCCGGAGACCATCCGGGCCGTTGTCTCGCGCGGCGGGCGCCCGGATCTGGCGGGCGCCGCCCTGCCCCGAGTCGAGAGCCCTACCCTCCTGATCGTGGGCGGTGACGACACCATGGTGATTCAGCTGAATCGCCAGGCGCAGGCGCTTATGCACGCGCGCTGCGAGCTCCAGATCGTACCCGGCGCCAGCCACCTGTTCGAGGAACCGGGCACGCTGGAACAGGCAGCCGAACTCGCGGCCGCCTGGTTCAGCAAGTGCTTGCCTACGGCGTAATGGCGACCTTCAGCACGCCGTCGCGTTGATGCGAGAACAGTTCGTAGGCCGTCTCGATATCCGCCAGCTTGTAACGGTGCGTCACCATCGGCGTCAGGTCCACGCGCCCCGAGGCGACGACCTCCATCAACCGCCGCATGCGTTCTTTCCCGCCGGGGCACAGGGTGGTCACGATGGTGTGATCGCCCAGCCCGGCTGCAATCGCATCGAGCGGCATGGACAGCTTGCCCGAATACACCCCGAGACTGGAAAGGGTCCCGCCCGGTTTCAGGATGCGCAGACAGGCCTCGAAGGTCTGCTGCTGCCCCAGGGCCTCGATGGCCACATCGACCCCGCGCCCGCCAGTCAGCTCCATGATCGTCTCGACCGGGTCCTGCTCGCGGAAGTTGATTGCCACATCCGCGCCCAGCTTGCGGGCGGTCTCCAGGCGCTCCGGCACCCCGTCCACCACGATGATCCGGGTGGCCCCCATGAGCTTGGCACCCGCCGTGGCACAAAGGCCGATAGGGCCCTGGGCGAACACGGCCACCGTATCGCCGATGTGGATGTGCCCATGCTCGGCGCCGCCGAAACCGGTGCTCATGATGTCCGGACACATCAGTACCTGTTCGTCGCTCAGGCCGTCCGGCACCGGGGTCAGATTCGCCTGCGCATTGGGGATGCGCACGTACTCCGCCTGACAGCCATCGATCGTGTTTCCCAGCTGCCAGCCACCCATGGCCTTGCCACCACACTGGCTGGAGATGCCCTCCAGGCAGGAATGGCATTGCCCGCAGGGCGTGATCGCGCCCGCGATGACCCGCTGGCCGACCTCGTAGCCGGTCACTGCGTCCCCGAGGCGTTCGATCACCCCAACCGGTTCGTGCCCCACGATGCGGCCCGCCTCCACCGGGTATTCGCCCTTGAGGATATGCACATCGGTCCCGCAGATGGTCGTGGTCGTCACCCGCAGCAGGGCGTCCGTCGGCCCGATCTCCGGGATTGGACGCTCCTGCAACTCGATCCGCCCGGGTTCGACAAAAACCGCCGCCTTCATCGTGCTCATACCAACCTCCTTTGTATCGTTCCCGGAAAAACACTGAACCACCCGCTTTCCATGATTTCGAGCGCAGCGAGCCAATCAATCGGGCCTGGCCATCCGCTGTTCATGGATTGCTTCGCCGCTGCGCTACCCGCAAGCCCGGCTCATCCAGCGTTTTCCCCAAGGGGCGGCATGCCGTCATGCACACCCTGTTCATCAAACATAGCAGGCCAGCCACCCGATCTTCCCGCCCGGGCACCGATTGATCGCGACGCCCCGCTCGCCTCCCTTACAATGAGCCTACATCTGCTGTTCAGGATCGCCTGTGATCTCGCTCATTCCCCGCCTGTTTCAACGCGCCCCGGCCCTCGATCCCGAAAGCCGGGCCTGGATCCACGCCATCTTCGATTGGGCCGGGAACGAACCACACCTGGGATCGATGCTGCGCAAGGCCCACCTCGTTCTACCCACGGCCGAGCACTTCCCCGGGCAAGCCGACAATCGCCAGGCCATGGCTCAACTGGTGTTCGATCGCGTACTGGAACATGCCGGGCTCGCAGACAGCCCATTCCGGCTCGTGCACCCTGGAAACCTGATGGACGATCCCATCCCCTGGGATGCGATGAATACGGCCCGACCCAGCCGCAACCCGGCAGACCCCCACTCCGGGGGCGTCGGCATCCGCTACGACCCGGAGCTCGTCGCCCATTCCCAGGCGCTGATTGCCCACTTCGCGCGCGAGATCGCCTTGCGCCTGCTCGCCACGGCTGGCGAGCCCCCACCCGCCCTGGAGGGTAACGAGGCCCATATCGCGGAACTCCTCGCCACCCAGATGGGCTTCGGGGTCATGCTGGCCAATACTGCCTTCCAGGTCCGCGTGAATCAGTGCGGTGCCTGCAAGGGGCCGAGCGCCGAACGCGAAACCGCACTCTCGCGCGACGACCTTGCCTACGCCCTGGGGTTGTTCTGCCGGCGGCACGCCATCCCGCCGTCCCGAGCGAGGGCTCACCTGAACACCCCGTTGCGCCCGGCCCTGCGCCACGCATTGCGCGATCTCGCTCGTCGCGAGCGTGAAGCCGCGAGCGGCGCCGCCTGATCGGCCCGTCCTACGGGCCCCAGCTGCACAGCCGCCAGGCGTGGCGTTATTCAATCCGTTTTATAAGACTTCTTCCGTACCTTACTGTCGAATAGTCAGATTTACCTGATCGAAAGTGGATACCACTTAGCGCGGCGTCACGGCGCGTTGAAGAGCGGTGCCCGGGCATCTAGTTATCAGAGTTGCGAAACCACAGCTTTCTGGAGGCCCATCATGACCACCCTGCGTTACTGCCTTGCTGCCCCGATCTTCCTTGCGTTTGCCGCCGCGCCGCTGCACGCCAGCGAGGGTACCTTCGACACCCCGACGCTGATCCCCGAGCTTGCGGTCAAGGCCGCAGAGGCCGCGGTCGAGGCCTGCCGCGAACGCGACACCCAGGTCACTGCAGCCGTGGTCGACCGACATGGCACCCCCCAGGCCCTGAAGCGCGACCGCTTTGCCGGCCCGCACACGGTGGATACCGCAATCCGCAAGGCCTGGACCGCCGTCAGCTTCCGCACCGACACCCTGGAGCTTCGCGAGATGACGGAACCGGGAGAGGCCGGCTATGGCATCCAGCACCTGCCGGGCGTCAGCACTCTGGGCGGCGGCAAGCAGATCACCACCGGTGGTCGGATTGTCGGCGGCATCGGCATCTCCGGCGCCCCTAGCGGACAGGTCGATGACGAATGCGCGGCAGCCGGCATCGACGCCATCACCGAAGACCTGCTCTAACCCCACCATCTGCCGGCGGGGCCTTCTCGCGCGAGCGGAGGGCCCCGTTCATCGCATGACCACGCCAGCCGTTTCAGGCGCCGAGCAAACCGCTTCGCTGAAGCCCGTCGAAGATAAACTGCATCGCGAGCGCGCTCAGCAGCACGCCCAGGATGCGCGTGAGCACATGCGCGCCGGTGACGCCCAGCCAGTGCTGCAGACGTGACGCCACCAGCAGGCACACCAGCGCAAGCACCATAACGGCCACCAACGCCCCGAGCACCACGGCCTGGGCCATCCAGTCGCCCTCGGCCCGGCTCATCATCAGGATCGCGGCCCCCATCGCGCCGGGGCCGGCCAGCAAGGGCGTGGCCAACGGAAAGATCGACAAGTCCTTGCGGGTGCGCGCCTCCTGCGTCTCGGCCGCCGTGGCCGACACCGCGCCCGAGCTGCGGGCAAACACCATGTCGATGCCAATCAACAGCAGCAGGATCCCGCCCGCGGTGTACAGCGCCGCCAGCGAGATCCCCAGCAGCGACAGCAGCGCCTCCCCAACCAGCGCGAACAGCAACAGGATGCCGCCCGCGACCGCCGCCCCGCGGATGGCCATGGCACGGCGCTGGGCTGGGTCCACGCCCCGACTGAGGACCGCGAATACCACCGCGACATCCACCGGCCCGATGGTCACGAAAAAGGTGGCCAGCGCGACGATTCCCAGTTCCAGCATGGCGGATCCCTCCTCTGGCCCATGTTCGCCAACGGCCATGACACGCCCGGAATGGGCCTGGCCATCCGGGGTTTAAGTTGCCCTTCGTGATCGACGAACCTACTTTAGCGCGTTCTGAAACGCTTATTGGGGAGCCATCGAGTCATGAAACGTCGTGTTGTCGGTCATCTGACGCTGGCCAGTCTGCTTGCATCACCCGCCCTCGCTTATGCCCAGGAGGCCGCTCAGACACTGGGCACCGTATCGGTTACGGCCACCGGATACGAGACCCTGATCGACGAGACGCCGTCCTCCGTCACCGTGATCGAGGCCAGCGAAATCCGCAACCGCGAGGCCCGCACCCTGGGCGACCTCCTGCGCGGCCAGCCGGGTGTCGCTACGGCCGTGGACGGATCGGTGGGCTCCGATCCGATCATTCGTGGCCTGAAGCGCGACCAGGTGCTGGTTCTGGTCGATGGCGTGCGCATCAATGCGATGCAGCCGCCGGCCCGCGGCTCGCTGGCTTCCTATGTCAACGTCGACCTGATCGAACGCATCGAGATCGTGCGCGGCCCGGGCTCCGTGCTCTACGGCGCCGGTGCCATGGGCGGCGTGATCAACATCATCACCCGCGGCGGCGATTTCACCGACGAACCCGAGACCCGCGGCTTCTCCCGCCTGGGCGTCACCTCGGTCGACGAAGGCATCCGCGGCGCGGTCGGCGTCACCGTCTCCAACGACCGCAACGTGCTGGACCTCTCCACCGCCTACCTGAACACCGACAACTACAAGAACGGCGACGGCGACCGTCTGCGCGACTCCGGCACCGAACAGAACGCCTACCACCTGCGCTACCGCGGCAAGCTCGCACCAGGCCACGAGGTCCAGTTCCGCGCCCAGCGCGACGAGCGCAAGGACGTCTGGTACCTCGCCTCGCGCAACTTCAACCCGATTGATCCGGACACACTCCAGGGGGAGGAGAGGCAAATGGCCCCTCCACAGGGCCTGAACACCCACTACACTCCGCGTCAGACCCGCGACCTTGTCGAATTAAGCTACGAAGGCGAGTTGAACGGTGCCTGGGAACCGCGAGTGGAGGCCTCAATTTATCGGCAGGAACTCTCCCGCGGAAACTACGACTGGAACGCGGAACTCGGCCGAGACTATCGGACCTCTGATACCGACTTCACCACCGATGGCCTGCAGGTACAGACCGAGCTGGTTCCCACCGATGACCAGATCCTCCTCGTAGGCGCCGAGGCCTGGCGCCTGCGTGCCAGCCCGGTATCGAATTTTGGTTCGGTGGACAACGATTTTCGACCGAATGAAGCCGCACCGAACCCACTGATCACCAATGGTCGGATCGAATCGGTCGGCGTTTTTGCCCAGCACGAGACCTACCTTGACTGGGCCACCGTGAACGTCGGAGCCCGCTACGACGAGGTGCGGGGAAGCGCGGACGACGCTCTGCGTGTAAGTGGCCCTCTAGACAAGACCGACCGCAACCTCAGCTGGTCGGCCGGGCTCACCTGGCACCTGGACGAGGCCTTCAACCCCTACTTCAGCCTGTCCGAGGGCTACCGCTCCGCCAGCCTGCTGGAACGCTACCTGACCTACCCCTACAGCGACGGCTTCACCTGGCAGAGCAACCCGCAGCTGGATCCGGAACGCAACCGCACCTTCGAGGTGGGCGCCCGCGGCCGGATCGGCGCGACCTCGTACACCGTCTCGGCCTACGAGAGCCGCATCCGCGACTACATCGGAGGACGGGTGGTGGAAGGTGCACCAAGGCCCACCAAGGAGACAATCAACCTCGACGAAGCTCGCATCCACGGCATCGAGGCCCTGGTGGAACACGCCTTCACCGACGCGATTACCGGCTACGCAAGCGGCACCTGGATCCGCGGCGAGAACCGCGACCGCCGCTTTAACGAGCCGCTAACCCAGATGCCGCCGCCTGAAGCCAGTGTTGGGCTCAACCATTCGGTGGCCCAAGGCTTGCAGTGGGATGCCCGCATCCGGGCCGTGGCGAGCCAGAGCCGGACGGCCGACACCTTCACGGAGAACAGCGAACGCAACACCTCCGGTTTCGCCACCGCCGACCTCGCGGTCGGCTACCGCTTCGGGCCCAGCGCCGGCTTTCGTTCCAACGAGATCACCTTTAGCGTGACCAACATCGCCAACAAGACCTACCGCGAGCACGTCAACGAGATGACCGAGGCACGCCTGGACCCGGCCAATGGCGTACAGGACATCTGGGCCCCCGGCCGCAGCTACGGGCTCACCTGGAACGCCGAGTTCTAGACCGGCCGCCGCCTTCGCCCCCAAGACAAGACAAGGACAACACCATGCGTTTACGCGTAATCGATTTCGGCCAGCAGCCCGCCGTGCGGTCCCAGGCGGTCTACCACGGCATCGCCGAAGCCATGGGCAAGGACGACGATCCGGTGCTCACCCTGGTCAACCCCGACGACCCGTATGTCTGCGTCGGGTTGCATCAGGAGATCGCCCTGGAGGCCGACGAAGACTTCTGCAAGGAACAGAACCTGCCGATCATCCGCCGCCACGTCGGTGGCGGTGCGGTGTATCTGGACCACAACCAGATGTTCTTCCACTTCATCTATCCGTCGTCCAAGGCCCCGCGGATCGTCTCCGACATCTACAAGAAGTTCATCGACCCGGTGATCAACACCTACCAGGACCTGGGCGTGAACGCGACCTTCCGCCCGGTGAACGACATCCACGTGGACGGACGCAAGATCGGTGGCACGGGTGCCGCCAGCATTGGCAACGCCACCGTGATGGTCGGCAGCTTCATGTTCGACTTCGACACCGCGACCATGGCGCGTTGCCTCAAGGTCCCTTCGGAGAAGTTCCGCGACAAGCTGCGCGCCGGCATGGAGGACTACATCACCACGTTGTCACGCGAACTCGGCGAGATGCCTGCCCGCGAGACCGTGCGCGATGCCTTCCTGAAACGCGTGGCCAGCGACCTCGCCATCGAGGTCGCGATGAGCGAACCCACCGCCGAGGAAACCGCCGCCATCGAGGAACAGATGGCCGAGCTGACCGACCCCGAATGGACCTACCGAAAGGGCCGCAAATTCGTCGAGATGGGCGTCAAGATCGCCGCCGGAACCCACCTGACCGAAGGTGCCCACAAGGCCCCCGGCGGGCTGATCCGGGCCCAGCTGATGGAGAAGGACGACCACATCGCCGATCTCCTGCTGTCCGGCGATTTCACGGTCTTCCCGGAAGACGGCATGGATCGCATCGCCGACGCCCTGCACGGCCAGCCACTGGAAGAAGAAGCCCTGCGCACTGCTGCGACCACCTGCATGCAGGAGATCGGCCTGGACGCCCCGGGCATCGAAGCCAGCGACATCGCGACGGCGATCCTCGCCTGCGTCCACCGCGAGCCTCATTGAGCGGTCACGCGCAAGGCTTCGCATCCAAACAGAAACGGCCGGACCACCCTCTTGGTGGTCCGGCCGTTTTGACGTTATTGCAGCTTTCTGCGTACGACGACCCTCAGGCCGAATCCAGGCACTCCGCACGACTGGGCGCGGTGTTGAGCCGGTCGCGATCACTTGTGTACGGCTCCGTTCGGGAGGCGGCACGATCCGCAGTCTTCAGGATCTCCGCGGCCCATTCAGGAAGCTCCGGCGAGAGCCGATAATAGATCCAGTTGCTCTCGCGCCGGGTACGCACCACCTGATAATGGCGCAGAGCGGCCAGGTGACGCGATACCTTCGGCTGGGACATCTCCAGAGCGTGGGTCAGCTCGCAGACACACAGCTCCCCTTCCGCCTGCATCAGCAAGAGCGAGCGAAGCCGTGTCTCGTCGGCCAGCAAGTTGAACAGGTCCGTAGGGGTAAGCGACATACCGTATCCAGCAAAAATCCTTGGACGAACTATATCCCGACAGCTCAAGTGGAACAACGAATAGGCGTCCCCACGATTCCGCCCCAGTCCAGGACGAGCAAGCCGGTTGCGGCATTTCGAACATCCGGCCGCATCTCCCTGGAAGATGTCCGACGTTTTCGCTCGTTACGTCTTCGATTCGTGTATGATGCGGGGTTGGCAGTTGCCATCCGATTTTCGCCGGGCCTTCGTTTCCGGCCTGTGTGAGTACCCTCAATGTCTGATTCCCCCTCCTTCTCCCAGCTCGGGCTTTCCGAGTCGCTGGTTCATGCCCTGTCGAACATGGGCTTCACGACCCCGACCCCGGTCCAGGCCGCCTGCATCCCCGCGCTGCTGGAAGGCCGCGATGTTCTGGGCGAGGCCCAGACCGGCACCGGCAAGACCGGCGCCTTCGGCCTGCCGCTGATTGACCTGATGGACGCCGGCAAGCGTGTGCCCCAGGCACTGGTGCTGGCCCCGACGCGCGAGTTGGCCAACCAGGTCGCCGGCGCCCTGACTGAATTCGCCCGCGAGTTCTCTGGCATCGATGTGCTGCCCGTCTACGGCGGCCAGCCGATGGGCGAACAGCTGCGCGCCCTGCGCAAGGGCCCGCAGATCGTGGTCGGTACGCCCGGCCGCGTGGTCGACCACATCAAGCGCGGCACCCTGAACCTGGACGCCCTGCGCGTCGTGGTGCTGGACGAAGCCGACGAAATGCTGCGCATGGGCTTTGTCGAAGAGATCGAGTGGATCCTGGAACAGACCCCGGAAGCGCGTCAGACCACCCTGTTCTCCGCCACCATGCCGGCCCCCATCCGCCGTATCGCGCACCGCCACATGCGCGAGCCGGAAGAGATCAAGATCGGTGCTGGCAACGAGGCAGGCACCGATATCGATCAGAGCTATTGCCTGGTCGATGCCCGCCACAAGGTAGAGGCCCTGACCCGCCTGATGGAGACCGAGGAAGACCTGGACGGCGCGGTCGTCTTTGCCCGCACCAAGGCCTCTACGGTCGAGATCGCCGATTCACTCGGCCAGGCCGGCATCGCCGCGTCCGCGCTGAACGGCGACATGGAACAAGGCGAGCGCGAGCGTGTGGTCAGTGACCTGCGCGACGGCCGCCTGGATGTCATCGTCGCCACCGACGTCGCCGCCCGCGGCATCGATGTGCCGCGCATCAGCCACGTCTTCAACTTCGACGCCCCCGGCGATGCCGAGGTCTACGTCCACCGCATCGGCCGTACCGGTCGCGCCGGCCGCAAGGGCCGCGCCATCCTGTTCCTGGAGCCGCGCAAGCGCCGCATGTTGAAGGACATCGAACGCCTCACCGGCAAGCCGGTGCGCGAACAGCCGGTGCCCGACCGCCAGGCCGTACAGGCCCGCCGCGAGACGCGCTTCGCTGAGCGCGTTCAGGCCCTCCTGGGCAGCGAGCAGAACTCCGGACACGAAGCCTTGGTCGATCGCCTGCTGACCGACAGTGGCGTATCCGAGCGCGAACTCGCCACCGCCCTGGTCGCACTGGCCACCGCCGGCAGCCCGCTGGATGCCAACGCCACGAAGGGCGCCGATCCGCTGCTGGCGGCCGCCCGTGCCCCCTATTCCGAGCGCGGCGACAACCGCCGGGACAGCAAGCCCCGGGGCGAGCGTCCGTCGCGCGGCAAGGATCGCGAACCGGAAGCCGACATGGTGCGCTACTACATGCCGGTCGGCCGCAACAACGGCGTGGCGCCGGGTGCCATCGTTGGCGCGCTGGCCAACGAGGGCGGCCTGAACGGCCGCGACATCGGCCGCATTGGCCTGCGTGACGACCACAGCCATGTGGACCTTCCGGCGTCGCTGGACGAAGCCGCGATTCGTCGCCTGGGCAACATCCATATTGCCAACCGCAAGCTGGAACTGACCCTTCAGGCCCCGCGCCCGGGCCAGGCCGCGAACCAGGACGACGCGCGCAAGCCTGCGCCGCGCAAGACCGCCAAGCCGCGCAGTGACAAGCCGGAAACCAGCGGCAAGTCCAAGCCGACCAGCAAGCCCACACCGGCCAAGCGCGGCCCGGCCCCGGGCAACGGCAAGCGCCCGGCCTATGCCGCCGCACCCGGCAAACGCCCCGTGCGCAAGGGTACCAGTGGGCCCAAGAACACCGGCTCGCGCGCGGACGGCACGCTGATGATCAAGCGCAAGGCCGCCAACGGCTAAGCGCGGCAACTCAAAGGCGCGTACCAGACAACGCCCGCGGCCTCCGAAAGGAGCCGCGGGCGTTTCATTTGGACGTTCAGAAATCTCCGGTGCGCCCCGCCTCGACGATGCTGTAGATCGTGTCGCGCACCTCGCGGGCCACGACCTCGAGATCCTCGGGGAGATCCGTCGCATGCAGCATCATGTCCATGTTGGTGGTGACGATCCAGCCCTGCCCCTCGTCATCCTCCACCACTGCGATACGACAGGGCAGAAAGCTCGCATAGATGATGTCGTGCTTCACCATCTGGTTGGCGATCAGGGCATCACAGAAGGCGAGAATACGCATGTAATTGCCCTCGCCGCCCATTGCCTGCACCTGATCCGACAGCGGCAAATCGGCGACCTCCTGGAAATTGCGCAGATTGGCCCGCAATTTCATCGACTCGATGGCCTCGTCGATGGTGACACCATCTTCGATCTTGAAAATCTCGGCACTCTGCCGAACCATCTGTTGCAACGTTTCAGGATCCAGCGCCTCGTCCCCCTCCGTCGATTCGGACGCGGTCAGCGGAAGCGGCAGCAGCAACAACAACACGAGCATCCAGACTTTCATCGCGCACTCCTGATTCGGGTGGACGGGAGAGCCCGCCGGCCGAAAGCCCTTGCGGCCCTCCCTAGTGCGAATCTAGATCACTTGCATGCACTTCACCGCATCTACCGCGCCTGGACGCGGGAGATTCGCCATCGCCGCACGGGCCCCGCACAGGCCCGCCCGACACGATCCACAGCAGCGCCTCAACGCCGGATCAAGCGATACAGCTGTTCGTGCTTGCCATTGGTATGGTCGGTACGGCCCACCTCGTCCGGCCAATCCCAACGATCGGCAGAAAACAGCTGACGCATCGTTGGCACTGCGCAATGGTAGGGCGGCCCGCCCTCGCGACCGGTCTGCATGAAACACGCAAACAGTTCACCGCCTTCACGCAGCCAGCCATGCAGCTTCGCCTCGCAGGCCGACCACTGCTCGGGCGGCAGGGCACAAAGAGATGTCTGCTCGTAGATGCCGTCCACTGGCCCCTCTGGTTGCCAGGCGAGCATGTCCGCCTGCACCACCTCCGCCTCCAGCCCGGCCTCCGCCAGTTCGCGGCGCAAGTGCCCTACCGGCGTTGGCGCCACATCCAGCCCGATCACACGGAAACCCCGCGAGGCCAAAGCCGGCACCTCGTGCCCAAAACCGCAACCGGGCACCACAATCCGCGAACCGGGTCCCAGCGCGGTAACCTCCAACCAACGCTCCAGCGAAGGGCTGGGCGCACCGCGATCCCAACGGGTCGAACCCGCCTGATAGCGCGCCTCCCAGTCGGTCTCGGCATCCAGAACTTCGGAATCAACTGGCGAACCTTCGGAAATTGGCATCACTCCCCTTCTCGGCACAGGATAGGAAACGGATAGACCCTACCAAACCACGAATAACTCCCGGAGACCTCGATGGACCGTACCCAACTGCCCTATCGCATCCACCGCCAGGAACTCGGCCCGATGGAGAACTTCGTCTATCTGATCGAAGATCGCGCCAGCCATCGTGGTGCGGTGGTCGATCCAGCCTGGGATCCGGAGGCGATCATCCGTCAGGCCCGCGAAAACGAAGTCGACATCTCCGACATCCTGCTGACGCACAGCCACCACGACCACATCAACGGGGTCGAGGCAATCCTTGAACAGTATCCAAATGCACGACTGCACCTGCTCAAGCCCGAGGCCGAATTCTGGGGCAAGGAACTGGAACGCCCGGAACTGCACCACGGTGGCGACGAGATGCGTCTGGGCGACACCGAGATCCGCTTCCTGCATACCCCCGGCCACACCCCCGGCTCCGCCTGCTTCCACATGCCGGCGGGCGACGACCTGATCACCGGCGACACCCTGTTCGTCTTCGGCTGCGGCCGTTGCGACCTGGCCGGCGGCGATCCGGAACAGATGTTTCACACCCTCAACGGCCTGCGCGAGGGGCTTCCGGCCCATACCTGCATCCACCCGGGCCACAACTACGCGGAAAAGGCGGAATCCACACTGGCGGAGGAGGATGCGGGCAACCCCTTCCTGCACTTTGACGACAAGGACGCCTTCGTCGATTACCGCATGCATGAACACGACCGAGTACGCAGTACGCCCTATCACCCCGTCCCGAGGGGATAAGGACGGCGGACGGGGTCAGAGAACCACAGCACACTCACCGCGATGGCTTGCTGCCTTGGGGCTCATCACGATCCGCCTTGCATCCAGTCGATGCGAGCGCAGCTGGATAGACTTCCTGGCTACGAACCAGGTGTGTGCCGCAACGTACAGACGTGGGTGACAGCGCTCCGCAACATCGTTGGTGCGTTCGCATCGCTGGGTCCAAGTGCCCGCGTGATGCACGCGACATCGACTTCCGGATTGAACGCCGGATCCATCAAGGAGCGACACCATGAAAAAACTTGCCTCACTCAAACTCGCCGCGGCCACGGTCCCCATCTTCGTCTTTGGCCTGGGCGGTGTCATGACCGGCGCGATGGCCGGCGAACACGAGAAGGACTCGAACGACCACGAGGTGATGGAAGAACGTGGCGCCGAAGGCCACGACCGCGACGCCATGGAACAACCACGTGCGGATGCCCGTGACGATGCCCCCCATATCCAGCGCATGCCGGACCAGGGGCTGCACGTCTCGGACCTGATGGACCAGAAGATCCATAGCCGTGAAAGCCAGGACGAGATCGGGGAAGTCCATGACCTGGTCGTCGATCAGGACGGCCGTATCGTCGCGGTCGTGATCGGCACGGGCAGCGGCGTTCTCGGCCTCGGCGGAAAGGACGTGGCGATCGCCTGGGACCGTATCGAGCGTACGTCCGAAGACGGAGAGGTCAAGCTTTACATCGACATGAATGAAGACACGCTGCAGGAAATACCGGAATACGAACGCGACTAACGCGTTGGTTGTCCTCGCCCCGAGGGGTACCACACTCCTCGGGGCCCCCGACTCGCTACGCAGCCATTGGTTATCTCGCGCGTCCGGGTGGGGCCCTGCGCTTGCGCAAACCCAGTGCGCCACCCAAACCGCGTAGCCAGTTTCCGGCTAGCAGGGCCGCCCACCACTACGCCACCGCCCCGGACACACGCCAATCACCGAACCCTGGAGGTGAGCCCCGGCGGGCCAGGCCCCACCCATGGCTGGCGGTTCAGTGGTGTACCCGACTCACCTTCCTCTCGAACTCTACGAGCTGTCCTTCGGCCGCGGCCCGGCTCACGCCATACCGCTCCTGGATACAGCCCACCAACTCGTCGCGTTCCCCCGCCACGGTTTCCAGTTCATCGTCGGTCAGCTTGTCCCAACGCGCCTTGACCTTGCCCTTGAACTGCTTCCAGTGGTCTTTCGCGATATTCCAGTTCATCTCGCACTCCTCCGAATGGCTGGCCGGCTTGATTGCCGCCCGATCCAGAACCCTGCGGAGCCCACCCGTGCCCGTCTGTGCGGGATCGCACAAACCCGCCCTCACTTCACGCGCAGCGTCCATCACCGTTCTTGCCATCGAGGCTCCTTCCCTTCCTGAAAAGCACAACTTGGACCCACGGTTCCTGGGAATCGAGGGGTTTGTTGATTTTCGCGAACCAGGACACAGCGCGACCGGCTGTCTGTGTGCGCCAACGTACAGATACCCCATCGCTGGAAACGTAATCTGACCCCAAGTATCGACCCGGAGCCTCCCGGGCACGCCCAGAACCCACCGAGACAACCACCCCATCCCGCCCCGGATGGGGACCAATCAGGAGAAACGTAATGACCAAAAAGCTAATCGCGCTCACGCTCTGTCTGGCCGGAACACTCCCCCTCGCCGTCCAGGCCCAGCAAGCCGGATCAACGGCAAACTTCGGACCCTCCATGGGCGACCGCGAGTTCTCGCTTTCCGGAAGCGGCAGCAGTGACCGCAAGTTCGACAGCACCAACTTTGGCGTCTCGGGCGATATGGGCTGGTATCTGCGCGATCATTTGATCGTCGGGGTCCGCCAGAGCATCAACTACGCCGACATCGAGGGCGAGAACATAACCAATGACTTCTGGAATGGCGCCACGCGCGGCTACCTCAACTTCCAGACGACGGACGGCCGTCTGCGTCCCTTTGGTGGGGGCAGCCTGGGCTTCATCTACGGCGACGGCGTCAAGGACAGTGCGTTCGCCGGCCTGGAAGGCGGCCTGAAGTATTACGTCCTGGAGAACACCTACGTCCTGGGCCGCGTCGAATACCAGTGGTTCTTCAGCCGCTCCAGCGATGCAGAAGATGCCTTCCGCGATGGTGCGTTCGCCTACACCGTAGGCCTCGGCTACAACTTCTGAGCCTTCTTGCCCGGGGTAGGGGCCATTCGAAAGAACGCACGCCTGCTGCCCTGCCCCGAGGCACACCACGATCAGGGGGCAGCCGCCCCCCCGCCACCATCCAATCGGGCCGCAAAGTCGCTTCATCACTGCTCGAAGAGCAGGTTGACAGAGACTTCTGTGCGCCACCGATCAGGCCCCTTTCGTTCACTACCCAATGCACAGCGCCCTTGTCTCGGACGACATGGGGCGACACCGCGAGAACACGCAAACGCGCTTCAATCAGCGTCTCCCTGAAGATCCTTTTCAGCACCTCATATGATGTATCGAAATCATCGTTACGCCATTGATCTCTCGTATTTTCTCTTTCTCCCGTTACCTGAAATCCAACGCGCCCGGGGGCGAATGTGCGGCAACGTACAGATGCCCTCTCGGTTGCGACCGCAATCTGCCGTTTCGGATGCAAAGCGGGCCCTCCCGGTCGCGGTCGCACTCCAAAGTGCTCTGCGCCATGCCAACGCGGCGGGTAACGTTTCAGGAGGCAGGTAATGATGAAAAAGGTAGCCGCAGTCATGCTCTGCCTGGCTGGACCGTTCACCCTTTCCGTCCAGGCTCAACAAGGATCGGCCGCCAACTTTGGGCCCTCCATAGGCGACCGCGAATTCTCGCTTTCCGGAAGTGGCATCAGTGACCGGAGGTTCGACAACACCAACCTCGGCATCACGGGTGATATAGGCTGGTATCTGCGTGGTCACTTGGTCCTCGGCGTCCGCCAGAGCATCCACTACGCCGACTTCGAGGGCGACTTCCTGACCAATGACTTCTGGAGCGGAGCCACTCGAGGCTATCTCAACCTCCAAGACACAGACGGCCGGATGCGTCCCTTCGCTGGCGGGAGCCTGGGCGCAGTCTACGGCGACGGGGTCAACAACAGCGGGTTCGCCGGACTGGATGGGGGCTTGAAGTACTACCTCCTGGAGGACACCTACGCCCTCGGTCGCATTGAATACCAATGGTTCTTCAGCCGCTCGAATGACGCAGAGAATGCGCTCCTCGATAGTGACTTTTCGTACACTGTCGGACTTGGCTACAACTTCTGATTCGCGTCCGGGACCGGGGCTTTTCGGGCGCACGCTCGAATCGTGAAATCCACACCGGAACAATGCCGCGCCGGCGCCATGCCTCCGCGGGCGTCGGCGGCATGCAGGATTTCGCCCACGACCGCATTCGTGAACGCGACGGAGTGCGAAGCACGCTCTATCGCCCGATCGTGCACGGCTGGGAGAGCCAGGCAGACCAAGCCGAACGCAAAGAATACCCCGCGACGGCTTGCATCCTTCGGGACCAATCGCGATAATGCGCGCCTTCAGTCGATGCGCCCGTAGCTCAGCTGGATAGAGTACCTGGCTACGAACCAGGTGGTCGGAGGTTCGAATCCTTCCGGGCGCGCCATATTCCAGAGAAAAGGATCAGTGACTTACCGTCGCTGGTCCTTTTTTCGTTTTGGGCCAGGTCACGCCCCGTGACACTCTCGTGCCACTTCTGTGCCCCCCCGAAAATCAAACACAACATGAAGGATATTGGCTGCACTGTGGTGAAAGCGGAACGCGAAACACGCCAGGCCTTTTCGGTTGATGGAAAATACCGTCAACGGGAGGAGACCGCTCTGAGCGTTCTGGACCGCTGCATTGCACATCTCGACATGGACGCCTTTTTCGCTTCCGTGGAGTTGCTGCGCTACCCGCAACTGCGGGGCCAGCCGCTCGTGGTCGGTGGGCGCCGTATCGAAGCCCCGGTTGTGGGCGACGACGGCGGGGTTCAGTTCACCCGCCTGCGCGACTACCGCGGCCGGGGCGTGGTGACCACCGCGACCTACGAGGCGCGGGCCCTCGGCGTGCATTCCGGCATGGGATTGATGACCGCTGCCCGTCGCGCGCCGGATGCGTTCCTGCTGCCGGCCGATTTCACGGCCTACCGGCACTACTCGGGGCGATTCAAGATGGCCGTCGCGTCCCTGGCGCCGCAGATCGAGCACTGCGGGATCGACGAGATCTACATCGACCTGACGTCCTACCGCAGCGGCCCTGCGCGGATCGCCCGCCGGATCAAAGAGGCGGTGCGTGCCGCGACGGGGTTGTCCTGCTCGATCGGAATCGCTCCGAACAAGCTGCTGGCGAAGATGGCTTCGGAGTTCGACAAGCCGGATGGTCTCACGCTGGTGGGTCCGGCGGATTTGGCTAGCCGGATATGGCCGTTGAAGGCGAGCAAGATCAACGGGGTCGGGCCGAAGTCCTCAGAGCGCCTGGCGCGTCTGGGCATTCACACCATCGGCGATCTCGCCCGAGCAGAGCTCGGGTCTCTGCAAGAACACTTCGGGTCCAACTACGCCACCTGGCTACACGCGGCCGCACGCGGGCGGGACGACCGGCCGGTGGTGACAGAGGCCGGGCGCAAGTCGGTCAGCCGGGAAACGACGTTCGAACGCGACCTGCATCCGCGTCATGACCGCGCGCAACTCACCGAAACCCTTGTGGCCCTCTGCGAACGGGTGGCCGTGGATCTCCAGGCGCTGGGCGTGCGCGGACGGACCGTGGGCATCAAACTCCGCTATGAGGACTTCCGCACGCTGACCCGCGACCACACGCTGCCCGAGCCAATCGACGAACCGGAAGGCCTGCTGGCCGCGAGCCGGGAGTGCCTGCGCCGGGCGCCTCTGGAGCGGCCACTGCGGCTGCTGGGCGTACATGTCAGCGCCCTGGTGCCGGTTGGCAAGGGCGGTGAAGATCCGGGACCCTGGGCCCAGGGCGAGTTGGCCTTCGAGGAGTGAAGCGCTTGGCGTCTGGCAAGGCGCGGACGCCGAGTCGCAAAAAGCGTTGCGCCGGGGAATGCACGCTATCGACGCGGTTCCGCGCTAGTCCTGCCCTTTACCCATACGTCGCGCAGACCCATCAATGCAGGGCGATGTCATCCGATTTCATCTCTCAAAGCGTAGGCGTAGGCGTAGGCCGTCGTGGTGAGTTTGGCGTAGCCGTGCCACATCAGTGGGTATCCGGGCGGCGTTACCTTTGTGGTGGTCAAGTGATTTCGGACACCGCGTTAGGTGGATTGGCTGCCGTTGGTTGCTCGTAGACGCTGGGAGGCAGGTAGCCCAGCGTCGAGTGGATGCGAACGGTGTTGTAGAACCGAGCGATGTAGTCCGCGACATCCCGCCGCGCCTCGCCGTGGTTCGCGTAGCGGCGCTGCCAGACGCGTTCCGTCTTGAGGCTCAGGAAGAAGCGCTCGACGACGGCATTGTCCCAGCAGTTACCCCGGCGACTCATGCTCGCCTGGATCTGGTGCCGGACCAGCAGCCGCCGCCAGGCGGCGCTGGTGTATTGGCAGCCCTGGTCGGAGTGCAGCAGCAGTCCCGGCTCCGGTTGGCGCTGCTCCAGCGCCATGCGCAGGGCCTCGCAGGTCAGGCTCGCCGGCATCTGCCGATCGAGGGCCCAACCGATGACCTTGCGCGAGTACAGGTCGAGGATGACCGCCAGGTAGCTCCAGCCGGTGGCGGTTGGGATATAGGTGATGTCGGACGCCCACGCCTGGTTCGGTCCGGCCGGGGTGAACTCGCGGTTGAGATGGTTTTCGGCGACAGGGGCCCTGTCGTCGCGTTGCGTGGTGGTCACGAAGCGTCGCCGCCAGACGGGCCGCAGGCCGCGCTCGCGCATCAGCGTCCGCACCCGGTAACGGCCCACGGCGGTGCCATCCGCCTGTAAGGCTTTTGCCAGACGCCGGCTGCCGTAGGTCCGCCCGGAAGCCGTGAACACGCGCTCGAGGTGAGCGCCAGCGGCGCAGGGCACGCTTGGACGTCCGGCCCGCGCCCGCGCCGCGTAATAGCCGGCCCGGCTCACTCCCAGCAGCCGACAAAGACGATGGACAGGGCCTTCTCCGCTCAACCGCGTGATGCAGCGATGCATCACTTCAGTTCCCGGGCGAAGAAGGCCGACGCTTTTTTTAGCAGCTCCTTGTCCTCCTTCAACCGCCGGTTCTCCTCCTCGAGCTGGCGGATCCGCTGCTGTTCCGCCGTCAGCGGCCGACCCTCGCCCGGTTGCCCCGTGCGCTCCGCCTTGAGTTGATCGACCCAGCGGCGAACGGCCGTCTCGCCTAGATCCTGATCCCGGCATACGACCGAGACCTCCAGGCCGTCATCGACCACCATCCGGGCCACGCGCTCCTTGTATTCGCTTGAAAAACTTCGGCGCTTGCGTGCCATGGTTGTTCTCCTCGTCCAGGGGATATCGTCCCACCTAACGAGGTGTCCACGGAAATTAGACCAGCTCA
>NZ_KB906221.1:0-127755 GCF_000381225.1 Thioalkalivibrio sp. ALMg3
CCTTCCTGGGGTTGGATGTCCGCATACGCGACTCCGGCACGAAACGGGGGCAGCGCAAACTCACCAAACAGGGCGATCCAGAGTTGCGACGGCTGCTCTATCTGGCCGCGATGCAGGCCAAGTCGAAAGCCGCCTGGAGCGACTACTACCAGCGCTGCCTGGACCGTGGCCTGGCGACGACCCAGGCACTGAACGCCTTGGCTCGAAAGCTGGCCCGCGTCGCCTTCGCCCTGATGAAAAATCAGACCGATTACCAACCTAAGATCCCTTGTGGAGAGACATAGAATCTCCTACGGGCCACCCCTGTGCACGAACACCCCCGGTAGGAGCCTGCTTGCAGGCGAACGCCCCTGCCCGGGGCCGGCTCTGGCGGGGGCTTCGCCGCCGAGGCGGCTCCTAACGGGGCGGGGTTCATCAGGTTAGGAGCTGGGCGAGGTCGTCGGGGCCGAGGATGGGGATGTCGAGGGATTCGGCCTTGGTGACCTTGGAGCCGGGGTCGGCGCCAGCGATGACGGCGGTGGTCTTTTTGGAGACGGAGCCGGTGATCTTGGCGCCGCGGGCCTCGAGGGCGGCCTTGGCCTCGTCGCGGGTCATGGCGTCGAAGCTGCCGGTGAGGACGTAGGTGCAGCCGGCCAGCGGGGCGTCGTCGCCGGTTTCCGCGGCCTCGCGCCGGGGCGGGTCGGGCCAGTGCACACCGGCCTCGCGCAGGGCGCGGATCACCTGCAGGTTGTGCGGCTCGGCGAAGAAGTTGGCGATGTGCTCGGCAACGATGGGGCCGACATCCGGTACCTCCTGCAGCGCCTCGGCATCGGCCTGCATCAGCGTGTCGAGGTTGCCGTAGTATTCGGCCAGGTTGCGGGCGGTGACCTCCCCCACCTCGCGGATACCGAGCGCGAAGATGAAGCGCGCCAGCGTGGTCTCGCGCGCCTGTTTCAGGGCGTTGACCAGGTTCTCGGCAAGCTTCGGGCCGACCCGTTCCAGCGCCTCCAGGCGCTCGGCATCCAGTCCGAAGAGATCCGCCGGGCTTTGCACGATGCCGCCGTCGGCCAGCTGCTCGATGATCTTCTCGCCGAAACCCTCGATGTCCATCGCGCGGCGCGAGACGAAGTGCTTGAGGGCCTCGCGGCGCTGCGCGGGGCATACCAGCCCGCCGGTGCAGCGGGCCACGGCCTCGCCTTCCGGGCGCTCGATGTGCGAGTCGCACTCCGGGCACGTCGCGGGCATCTCGATGGCGCGGGTGTCCGCGGGACGCTCGCCGCCGGCGCGGCCGACCACCTCGGGGATCACGTCGCCGGCGCGGCGCACGATGACGCGGTCGCCGATGCGCACGTCCTTGCGTGCGATCTCGTCCATGTTATGCAGCGTGGCGTTGCTGACCATCACCCCACCGACCAGCACCGGCTCCAGGCGCGCCACCGGGGTGAGCGCGCCGGTGCGGCCGACACGGAACTCGACATTGCGCAGCGTAGTGGTGCGCTCCTCCGCCGGGAACTTGTGGGCGATGGCCCAGCGCGGCGCGCGCGAGACGAAGCCCAGCTGCTGTTGATCCGCCAGGGCATCCACCTTGTACACGATGCCGTCGATCTCGTAGTCCAGCCCCGCGCGGCGAGCGGCCAGGCGCTCGTAGTAGTCGAGGCACGCCTCGACGCCCTCCAGCACCTCGCGCTCCGGGCAGGCCGGGAAGCCCAGGCGCTGCAGCCAGTCCAGGGTGCCGGACTGGGTGTCCGGCAGGGTCCCGCCCTCGACGAAGCCGACCGAGTAGGCAAAGAAGCTGAGCGGGCGGCGCGCGGTCACCTTCGAGTCCAGCTGGCGCAGGCTGCCGGCGGCGGCATTGCGCGGGTTCATGAACCCGCGCAGGCCGTCGGCCTCCAGCCCGGCGTTCAGGCGCTCGAAGTCGGCACGGCGCATGAAGACCTCGCCGCGCACCTCCAGCACCCGCGGGGCATCGTCGGTGAAGCGGTCGCCCAGATGCAGCGGGATCGGGCGCACGGTGCGCACGTTGGCGGTTACGTCCTCGCCGGTCTCGCCGTCGCCGCGGGTGGCGGCCTGCACCAGGCGGCCATCCTCGTAAATCAGGCTGATGGCGAGGCCGTCCAGCTTGGGCTCGGCCATGTAGGTGACGGCGCCCTCGCCGCGCGCAGGGTCGCCAGTCTGTTTCGCCAGACGCTCGCGCACGCGGCGGTCGAAGTCGCGGATCGCGTCCGCCTCGAAGCCGTTGGCGAGCGACAGCATCGGCAGGCGATGTCGGACGGTGGCAAAGCCCTCGGCCGGGGTGGCGCCCACGCGCTGGGTGGGCGAATCGGGGGTGACAAGCTCCGGGTGGTCCGCCTCCAGTTGCTCCAGCTCGCGCATCAGGGCGTCGAACTCGGCGTCCGAGATCTCGGGGTCGTCGAGCACGTAGTAGCGGTAGTTGTGATGCTCGATCTGGCGCCGCAGCGCGTCGATGCGCGTCTTCGGAGAATCCGTCGAGCAAGCCTGCGAGGCAGGCGAACCCGACCGGCTCACCGCGTACTCCGCCGGCGCAGCACATCCGGGCGGTGGCGGCGCAGCCAGTCGCTCAGGTCCTCGCGCATGTAGGCCAGCGTCTGGTTGGTCGCGGTGGACTGCTGGGCATCCAGGATGCTGCCGCCGAGATCGCGCGCCAGCACGTGGGCATGCTCCAGCAACGCCTCGAAGGCGCGCTGTGGCTCGGCGCTGCGATGCACCTGGGTAAACAGCGTGACCCCTGGCGTCATCATGTCCGCCAGGTCTTCCTCGCGCAGGGTGCCGGGCGGGACCATGTTGGCGGCGGAAAACAGCGGCACGCCGGCATCCGTCTCCGGTTCAAAGAAATGGTAGATATCCATCTCGCCGGGGGTCATGCCGGCGCGCTGCATCGCCGCACCCAGGGCGACGCCGGTGAACGGCTTGTTGCGCGGCGCAACCACATGCAGCAGCAGGATCTTCTCCTCCGACGGGCGGCGTTCGGCCCTCGGATTGCGCCCCACCACGCGCGGCTCGGACACGTATTCGCCCAGCGTCTCCATATCCGGCGCCGGTTGCTCGATCAGGTCCGGGTTCATCTCGTGGTCCGGATCCAGATGCTCGCCCAGGGTGTCATGGGCGCGCGTTGGCTTGAGCTTGCCCGGACGCAGGCGATCCATGCCGGAGCGCAGACGTGCACCCAGCCCCCCGAACGCCTCGCGGGCCCGCTCGACCGGGGCGCTGGCCGAACCCTTGCGCCGGGCCCGGGCCGGGCGATCCTCGGGCGACGGTTCGAACGCCCCGTGCGGCGGGGGCGGCGTGGGCTCGTCGTCGCTGTCCAGCACGCCGTAGATGTCCTGGGCGCGTTCACCCCGCCGGCCGTAGTCCGGTTCCAGATCTGGCTCGTCGTCGTTGGCGGTCACGCCGAGGTGCGGCTCGTGGCGCTCCTCGTGCGCCGCGCCGGGGATGCGCGGCTCGTCGAACGCGGGTTCGCGCGCGCCGCCGGTGCGAACGCTGCGGCCGGTATCCAGCGGATCGCCCCAACCGGCCTCCGGTTCAGCGGAGTCCCCGGGCTCGGCCGGCGCGTACCAGCGCTTGTCGCCCGGCTCGTCACTGGCACGGATATGTACGGCCTCGTCGCCCCAGTCCGCGGCATCGTCCTCCATATCGCGCTGCTGCGCCCGCGCGCGCAGACGATGGGCGGCCCAGATCCCCGCGATCAGGACAATCCCCAAAATGACCAGGCTGATACGCATCCAATCCACAAAAAACCTCGTTGATCCCGGTACCGACGGTCAGGCCTCGGCCAGTTCCACAGCCTCGTCGATATCCACGCTAACCAGGCGCGACACGCCCGGCTCGTGCATGGTAACGCCGATCAGCTGTTCCGCCATGGCCATCGTTGCCTTGTTGTGAGTAATGAAGATGAACTGGATCTGCTCCGACATCTCGCGCAGCAGGTCACAGAAGCGTCCGACGTTGGCCTCGTCCAGTGGGGCGTCCACCTCGTCCAGCATGCAGAAGGGCGCCGGATTCAGTTCGAAGATCGCGAACACCAGGGCCGAGGCGGTGAGCGCCTTCTCGCCGCCGGACATCAGGTGGATGGTCGACAGGCGCTTGCCCGGCGGGCGCGCCATGATGGTGACGCCGGTATCCAGCAGGTCGTCACCCGTCATCTCCAGGCGCGCCTCGCCGCCGCCGAACAGGCGCTGGAACTTGTGCCCGAGCCCGGCATTCACCTGGTCGAAGGTCTGCTTGAACAGCGCCCGGGTCTCGCGATCAATGCGGTGCATCGCCTGCTCCAGGGTCTCCAGCGCCTCGATCAGGTCGGCGTGCTGCTCCTCCAGGTAGCGCGAACGCTCCTCCAGGCTGCGCGCCTCGTCGATCGCCGCCAGGTTGATCGGCCCGAGCTTCTCGATCTTGCGATCCAGTTCACCGATCGCCTGTTCCCAGGCCGGGACGGTCGCGTCCTCCGGTAGTTCGGGCGCGAGGGCCTCGGCGGCGAAGCCGGATTCCTGGAACTGGGTCTTGAGCTGTTCGATCTGCACCGAGCGTTCGCGCAGGTCCAGGCGCAGCTCCTCGCAGGTGGAACGCTGTGCCTCGACCCGGTTGCCCAGCTCGGTGCTGGTGCTCGCCAGCTCGCGCAGCCGCGCGTCGCAGGCCTCCAGGTCCGCCCGCGCCTGGGTCAGGCGGGCCTCGGCGGCCTGGCGCTGTTCCGCCGCGGTCTGCAAGTCTGCACGCCACTGCTCCAGCGGCCCCTGGCGGTCCCCCAGCCCCTGCGCCAGGCGTTCGCGGCGCTGGGCGTCGTCCTCGCGCTGGCGTTCCAGGCGTTCGCGCTCGTTCTGTTCGCGCTCCAGGCGATGGCGCGCCTCCTGCTCGGCCATGCGCGCCTGATTGGCCGCGTCGCGCGCCGCGCGCACCGCGTCGCGGGCTCCGGTCTGGGCCGTGCGCGCGGCCTCGACCCGCGCCTCCAGAGCGGCGCGGTCGGCCTCCAGGGTCTCGATGCGGGTCAGGGCCTGGTTGCGTTCGGCCTCCGCCGTGGCGAACTGCTCGCGGGCGCGCGCGGCCTCCTCGTCCAGCTCGCCCGCCTCGCGGTCGATGCGTTCCTGCTGCTGCTCCAGCTGCCGCGCCTGGTCGCGCAGGCGTTGCACGCGGCGCTCACGGTCCTCGATCTGCGCCTTTTGTTCGCGGATCTGCCCGTCCAGCGCCTCGCGCCGGGCGCGGGTGGCCGCGATGGTCTCGTTGCGTTCTTCCAGCGCAGCCTGCAGCCGGCTCACCTGGGTGTTCAGGTCTTCCTGGCGTTCCTGCAGCTCGCGCGCCAGGCGGACGCGGGCCACCGCACCGCTGGCCCCACCCTCCAGCGTGCGATGAGCGACCCAGCCCGGGCCCAGCCAGGTGCCGTCCGGCGTAATCACGCTCTCGCCCGGTCCCAGGGTGGCCAGGCGCGTCCGCGCCGCGTCGGCGTCCTCCGCGCAATGCACCAAGGCGAGCCAGGCGGTGACGACCGGGGAGCCCTGTACCTGCCCGGCCAGGCTCCCCGCCGGCACCTCCGGCGTGTGCGACAGGCCCGTGCCGACCAGGCGCAGCATCGCCTCGGGGAGATCCGGCGCGGTCTCCGGCTGATCGGTGACGGCGGCCTCCAGCCAGCTGCCCAGCACCATCTCCACCGCGGTATCCCAGCCCTCGGCGACCTCCAGCTGCTGCACCAGCGGGCGCGACAGGTCCAGCCCGTGCTCGCGCGCCCAGGCCTCGCGGCGGGCGCGGGTCTCCTGCGGGTCGTCCTCGCCGGCGAAGTGCTCCAGTCCCGCGAGGCGCCCGGCGACCTCGCGCGCCTCGCGTTCGGTGGCGTGCAGGGTGTCCTGCTCCTCGCGCTGGGCCTGTTCGAGATCGGCCAGCGCGGCCTGCTGCTGGTCGCGTTCGCCCTGCAGCCCCTGCAAGCGCTCGCGCAGCCCGGTGAGTTCCGCGTCCAGGCGGTCGGCCTCGGTGCCCGGGTGGGTCTGCGGCAGGGCCGCGCGCTCGGCCTCCACGCGTTCCCGGCGCTGGGCGACGCGCTTGAGCAGCTGCTCGGCATTGTCCATGCGCGAGCGCGCGAGCTGGGCGTTCTGGCGCGGCTCGGCGAGCGAGCGCTCCCACTCGGTGAGCGCCTCGCGTGCGCTCTGGTATTCGGTTTCGGCACCTTCGGCGGCAGCCTCCAGGCGTTCGCGCTCGGCCTCGGCGGTCGTGGCGGCCTCCTGACGCTGCGTACTCTCCTGTTCCGCCTGGGTAATGCGCGCCTCCACCGCCTGGTGTTCGCTGGCGGCGGCCTCGATGCGGCTTTCGAGCTGGCGCAGTTCGGCCTGTTCGCGCGCCAGTTCGTCCTCCGCATGGCGGATGGACTGCTCCAGGCGCGAGACCTCGGCGGCGCGGTCGTAATAGGCGCTTTGTGCCTCGGTGGTGGCCGCCTCCAGCTCGACCCGCTCCTGGCGTGCCTGCTCGGTGCCGGTCTGCGCCTTTTGGGCCTCGGCCTGGCTCGCAGCCAACGCGGTCTCGGCGTCGTTCAGGCGGGCGCGGCTGGCCTCCGTCTCCTGCTCCTGGGCCTGCAGGCGCAGCAGGATGGCCTCGGCGCGCTTGCGGCGGCGCTCGGCGGCCAGCGCCTGGTAGCGTTCCGCGGTGGCGGCCTGGCGATTCAGGCGCTCGGCCTGCTTGGACACCTCGTCGCGCACGTCGTCCAGGCGTTCCAGGTTCTCGCGGGTATGGCGTACCCGGTTCTCGGTCTCGCGGCGGCGCTCCTTGTACTTGGAGATACCGGCCGCCTCTTCCAGGTAGACGCGCAGCTCTTCGGGGCGCGCCTCGATCAGCCGCGCGATCATGCCCTGCTCGATGATGGCGTAGCTGCGCGGGCCCAGGCCGGTGCCGAGGAACAGGTCGACCACGTCGCGCTTGCGCGCGCGCTGGCCGTTGAGGAAGTACTTGGACTGGCCGTCACGCGTCAGCGCACGCTTGACGGCGATCTCGCCGTAGCCGCTGTACTCGCCGCCCAGGCGACCGTCGGAGTTGTCGAACACCAGTTCGATGGAGGCCTGCCCCACCGGCTTGCGGCTGGAGGAGCCGTTGAAGATGACGTCCTCGCTGGAGTCCCCGCGCAGGTGCTTGGCCGAGGACTCGCCCATGACCCAGCGCACGGCGTCGATGGTATTGGACTTGCCACAGCCGTTCGGCCCGACCACGCCCACCCGGTTGCCGGGGAGGACGAGTGTGGTCGGGTCCACGAACGACTTGAAGCCGGCCAGCTTGATTCGGGCGAGTCGCACGTTCGGCGCTATCCGCGGTCAGGAAAGTCGGGGTTAGAATGGTACACGCTTAGACGTTTACCGTGACCCACTGCCAGTTCGACAATCCAACCGTTTCACGAAACCACACAAAACCCTGCCGGGCCCGTTTGCAGACAACGCCTTTCCCGCATCCATCTTTGCCGGGGGATTCGCCTGCGAGCCGGCTCCTACAGGAATTCACCAAGGACGCGACCCACCCATGCCCAGCCAGCCGAGCAAGACCCTGGAAACCTTCGACAACCCGGCGCCGGAGAACGATTTCGCGATCTATATCCGCGTCCCGGAGTTCACCTGCCTGTGCCCCGCCACCGGGCAGCCGGACTTCGCCGAGATTCATATCCAGTACGTTGCCGACGGCAAGTGCGTGGAGCTGAAGTCGCTGAAGAACTACATGTGGTCCTACCGCGATGAGGGCGCATTCCACGAGGCGGTCACCAACCGCATCCTGGCGGATCTGGTGGCGGCGACCGACCCGCGCTACATGCGCCTGACCTCTTACTTCAACGTGCGTGGCGGCGTCTATACCACCGTGGTTGCGGAACACCGCAAGCCCGGCTGGACGCCCCCGGAGCCGGTGCACCTGCCGGCGCCGACGCGCAGCCCGCTGGACATGAACGGCTGACCGAGCCTGCCATGCACGCCATCGGCATTGATCTCGGCACCTCCGGGATCCGGCTGGCGCTGCTGGACCCGGAGGGGGCGCGCATCCACGGCGCGCACCGGGCACTGCCGGCGTCGGTCGGGGGCGACGAGCAGCGGGCGGAACAGAACCCGGCCCTGTGGTGGGCCATTGTGCGCGAGCTGCTGCGTGAAGCGGCCGCGCATCTGCACGGCGAGCCCGCCGCCATCGCGGTGGACGGCACCTCCGCCACCCTGCTGCGTCTGGATGCCGACGGACGCCCGACCCATCCGGCCCTGATGTACAACGATGCCCGGGCCACCGACATGCTGTCGGTACTGGCCGGGGTCGCGCCCGCGGACTCCGCCGTGCACAGCCCCAGCTCATCGGCGGCCAAGCTGTTGTGGCTGCGGCGCCACGAAGGGCTCTCCGGCGTGCGCCGCGTCCTGCACCAGGCCGACTGGGTTACCGGACGCCTGCGCGGGCGCTTCGACCGCATGGACGAGAACAACGCCCTGAAGCTCGGCTACGACGCGCTGTGGGGCGGCTGGCCGAACTGGCTGCAGGAGACCCTGGGCAGTGACGCCTCGCTACTGCCGGAGGTGGTCCCGGCCGGGACGGTGCTGGGCCCGCTGGACCCGGAAATGGCGGAATCGCTGCACCTGAACCCGGCCTGCCGGATGGTCGCCGGCACCACCGACAGCATCGCCGGGTTCCTTGCCTCCGGTGTGGGCGACGACACCACGGGCGTGACCAGCCTGGGCTCCACGCTGGTGATCAAGCAGCTGGCCCCGGAACCGATCTACGCCCCGGAACTCGGGATCTACAGCCACCGGCTGCTGGGGCGCTGGCTGGTGGGCGGGGCCTCCAACAGCGGCGGCGCAGTACTGCGCCAGCACTTCGATGATGCGGCCCTGGAGCGGCTGAGCGCCGCGATCGACCCCGAGACCGACAGCGGGCTCGACTATCTCCCCCTGCCCCGCCGCGGCGAACGCTTCCCGGTCAACGACCCCGAGCTGAAGCCCCGCCTCACCCCCCGCCCCGAGGACGACGCGCGTTTCCTGCAGGGGCTGTTCGAGGGGGTTGCCCGGGTGGAGCACGACGGCTATGAGCGCCTGTCCGAGCTGGGCGCCCCGCGCGTGGAGCGTGTCGTGTCCCTGGGTGGCGGCGCCCAGAACCCCGTGTGGACACGCATCCGCAGCCGGATCCTGGGATTGCCGGTGACCACGGCCGAGGACGACGATGCCGCCAGCGGCGCCGCCCGGCTCGCGCGCATCGGCGTGGGGCTGGAGCCGGGTTTCACGGGTTAACCGGCCAGGCCGAGAGGCTCGGCAATCTCCCGCTTTGGCCGGGGCTTCGCCTGCAAGCCGACCGCGATGCCGGCTGGGGGCCACCAATTCCATGAGGGGAATCTTGTGGGAGCGGCCTTGGCCGCGAAGCCCCCGGCAAAGCCGGACTCGGACAACAAACGTAGGATGCGATGAGCGCAGCGAATCGCATCATTGCTCAGCCCCCCGGTGATTGATGCGATTCGCTGCGCTCGTCGCATCCTACGGCGCTGTTTGCCAGAACAAGGCACGGGCAGGCCGCTCCTGCAAAACCCGTCCCACGATGTGCTCTGCCATGACGCCGAGGGCGCGGATCGGTGCTACATTCGGGGGAGGCACCCAACAACAAGGGGATACGACATGCACTGGACGCGAATTCTCGGCATTGCACTGCTGGTGGGCGGCATCATCCTGCTGGTAATGGGCTACACCGCCACCGATAGCCTGGGCGAGGAACTGCACCAGGAGTTCATGGGGCGCTATACGGACGACACGCGCATGTACCTGATCGCCGGCGGGATCATGTCCGTCGTGGGCCTCGTACTCGCGATCTTTGGGGTGCGCCGCTAAGGGCACATCCGTGCCAGCCGGCACCCTCCGCCTGACACCGCTGGTCGCCTTTCTCGCGCCGTTTCGCGGGCTCGCGCGCGTATTCGACCCGGGCCTGCGCGGTCTGGTGATCGGCCCGTTGATCATCAACATTCTGGTCGTAATCGGGCTTGCGACGGCCGCCGGGCTCGGCTTCGAGGCCCTTCTGGCGGCCTGGCTGCCCGGCGGCTGGGACTGGCTCGCCTGGCTACTGTGGCCCCTGTTCGCACTGGCGTTGCTGGTGGCCTTTGGGGTCTCCGCCGTCGCACTGGCGGCGATCATCGCCAGCCCATTCTCCGGGCCGCTGGCCTACCGCACCGCGCGCGGACTGGGCCACGAGCCCCGCCAGCCGGCGCGCTCGTTCCTTGGCGAGATGGGCCACGCGACCGTAACCGCGCTGCGCAAGACCGGCTACTACGCCCTGCTGTTCATCCCCGTGCTGCTGATCACGGTGATCCCCGGACTGAACCTGCTGGCCCCGATCGCCTGGTTCACGTTCGGGAGCTGGGTGCTGGCCGTGGAATTCCTGGAGGCGCCGCTGGCCAACGACGGCCTGGCATTCGCCGAGGTCCGCAAGACCGTGCGCGCCCACCGGCTGGAGACCCTGAGCTTCGGCGCCGGGACCACGCTGCTGGCAATGGTCCCGCTAGTGAACCTGCTGCTGGTACCGGCCGCGGTCATCGGCGCGACCCACCTGCGAGTGCGACTGCCCCGGGCCTGACGTCGGGACACTCCAGATGGACGCGAAAGTCCCCGAACGGTGCGTTGGGCAGGGCTCAACGCACCCTACCTCCACCATAATCCGGGGTACCTCAAGCCCGATACCAGGCGCGTCGTCGTGAAAAGCCCGTACGGCACTCGGCACCAACGCTCTCACCCCGATTCCCTCGCCGTCTCCGGCCCCTCTCGGGTGCCCCCCACCCTTGATCCCTCTTCGTGCCTTCGTGGTGCCAGAGAGGCCTTTGACCTTTGGCGCAAAGGCGCAGGTCAGGCGAGCAGGGCATCCAGCGGGTTGTCGTCGGGGAGCGGACGCATGCGGCCCTCGCGCAGCTCCTGGGCCACACCCTGCAGGGAGTGGCGCCGGCTGGCGCCCAGATCCAGCGACAGGAACAGGTAGCCGCGGGTCGCCTCACCGCGCCAGACCAGGCCCATGCGGTGAAACTGCCCGGTCGCCTTGTCGACCATCTCGAACCACTCGCCGGTGCGGATCCGGCTGGCATCGAAGACCCAGGGATCGTCGAGATCGGTCAACAGGTCGGGGTCGTCATCCTCGAGGCGCACGGCACGCCGCGCCTGGATTCGCGCCTGGGGATCGAAGCGCGGCTCGTCAGCGGAGGCCCGGATGCGCTGCAGATGGGCCTGGCCCAGGTGCTGCACGACCGCCTTGACGCGCGCCTCGTCAGCGCCAAACTCGCGTGCGGTCACCACGATCCGCTGCACCAGCGGATTCGCTTCCTGCGGGGTCGCCTGGTTGCAGATGGCCCGCACCACGTCCTGCACCTCGGCGTCCAGCACCTGCACGGCCGCCTCGTCCACCGCCAGCAGGTCTTCCCAGGCCTCGGCGATCTGCTCGGCGGAGCGCTCCGGAAGCTCGGCCCCGGTCTCCAGCACGCAGACCGTCAGGGTGCGCCGGGCACGGGCCGCGCGTTCTTTCTGACACATCGGCGCCGCGCGCGCGGCGGCCTGTGCCCGCCAGTATTCGTCCTCCGCGGCCACGGCCGCGTCCCAGTTCTCCCGCAACGCCTGCGCCGCCGGGCGATCCAGATCATCGATCGCGCTCCCCAAGTGTTCGATACTCTGGCGCATCGCATCAAGGTAGCGGCTGACCACCTCCGAGTCTTCCGCGCTGACCTCGGGGCTGATCCGCACGCCCGTATTGATCAGACTGCCGACCCATTCGCGCAACGGGTGCCTGGGGTCGTGGAAGAAGTCGAGGTCACGGCTGACCGCGCGCACCAGTAGCGGTTGCAAATCCAGCATCATCGCGCGAAACGCCGCATGGCAATCGAGGTGGCGCGACACCTCGGCGAACACGCCGGCCAGGACACCCTCGATGACGCTCTCGATCGGCGGTTCCGCCATCGCTTCGGCCACCACGGCGGCGCCGGTCGCCGGGCCGCCGCCCCCGCTCACCACAGCTCCATGGCCAGACGGCACCCAGCCGGCCGCCGCCGCCCACTGCAACCAGTCCGCCGGGCCGGCATCCGCGGCCGGCATCACAGCGCCTGCGACCGCAACGCCCCCTGCTCCCCTGACCCCAGGTGTGGCGCCCTCCGCCGCAGCCGGTTCCGACGCCGAGGCGGGGCCCCCTTCCCGGGTGGCCTGGGCCCAGCTCGCACGCCGCGACGTTCCGGGCAAGTCGCCCTCCGGGGCCTCGGACACCGGCTCTCTGACCAGCCCGCAGGCCTCGACTGTCTCGACCACGAAGGCCAGGGTCGGTGCGGCCGTCTGGCCCAGACAACGCACGTAGGCTCGCATCAGGCCCAGCGTCATATCCGTCCGGCCGAACTGTTCCTCGGCCGACTCGATCAGACGCTCGTACCAGTTCAGCGGCGACCACGGCGCCCAGCCGGGGTGCTCGAAGCGATGATCCTCGCGCGCGGCCTGGAGGAATACGAACCAGGAGTAGCGGTTCTGCTCGCGGACCAGCCCTTCGAGCTTGTGACGCAGGGAGCGTCGGGTGGACTGGTAATCGTCCAGGATTTGCAGGCCGGAGTTGTCATCGGCGTAGCTGGAACCGGAGAATTCGTACTCGGGTGGGTAGGTTGTGGAGACAAAGTCACGCTCCAGGGCCTCCTCGAACTGGCGACGCAGCACATACTGATAGCCTTGGAGCTGATTCGCCCACTCCGCGTCGGCAGCCTCATTACCGCCAGCGGACCACTCCTGCGCGACGGATTCCAGGCAGCGGTCAAGGTGATCGGTCACCCGCGGGACGATCCCGCGCACCAGTTGCTGGCGCTGGGCATCCGACAAACCGGACAGACCCGACCAGACCGCGGCCCGTGCTTCTCTGTCTGTATGCTCCCTGCCTGCCATGGTGAGGTGTCCTCGTATTGCCGCGTGGTGGCTCGCGTGAGTTCAACGTGAGCCCGCCCTATAGTGTACAGGCGCGACCAAAGCGGGGCATCCGTCACAGTTTCCGCGCCGGACAGGGAGCTCGTTAAGGAGATGCTGATTTAATCGCGCGTTCGCGTTGGTGCCCCCTGTTTTCCGAGACAAGGCGCGTCGTGCAGCGGGTAATGGTTCTACCCGCAAGCGGCGCAACACAGGATCGGGGAACAGGGGGCACCAACCCCACAAGCCATTGAATGCAGGGGCTCGGCCGCCCGTTGTTGACGAAAACGGGCGCGCGCACGGCGTTGCGGATCCCTTGTGCAGAATGACTGCACGGCAGTCACCGCGCCTTGTCTCGGAAACCAGGGGGCACCACCGGCACCACCGCGAACGCGCGATCCGCGTCTCCTTAAGCGTCCAGCGGCAGCGTTCCCACCTGAACCATTTCGCCCTCGACACGCACGGGGAACCGGGTCAGGGGTTCCTCGGCAGGCGCGGCCATCACCTCGCCGGTTCGCAGGCAGAACTGGGCTTCGTGCATCGGGCACGTGATGCAGTCATCGGCGCCGATCTCACCATCCGCGATGGGCACATCCTCGTGAGTACAGAGGTTCTCCACGGCAAAATATTCACCACCCAGGTTAAAGATCGCCACCTCGGTATCCGCTGTCTCCACCAGGCGATGATCGCCATCCTGGATGGTCCCCACCGGGGCTACGTCAATCCATTCCGTCATCACGACTCCTTATGCTTCTGAAAATTCCCGATATCGCCCCCCTGCGCTGGCAGTTCAGGGAGACGCCCGCAGGGCTGCGGTCGCGGCCGCATCGATCTCGATCCGCCGGCCCTCTTCCGGGTGGTAGGAGAAGCGCCCCACCACCCGCAAGTTCTCGCCCAGGTGATCGCGCACCGCCGAACTGGGCTTGACCGCCACGCGGTTGATGGCGTCGTCTTCCAGCCAGTAGTGCTCCGGATCATCAAAACGATTCACGACACCCTCGGTTTCCACCAGTTCGCCATTGAAGGCCGGCGCGGATGCAGCCAGCTGTTCCAGGGTCACCGGCGATACGCGCTCGCCCCCGCAAGCCACCAGCACGGCGGTCATGGCCAGCCCCAGCCACACGGCATTGATCCCTTTCAGCACGATCTTCTCTCCCAGTTGCACTCGCGGCGACTGCCGACGCTTATCCGGCTCCAGCCTACCGAAGCTGCGCCATGTCACGCCCATTCACCCCTGAATGACGGGCCTAAGGAAACCCGGATGCATTCGCGCGACGTCGGCCCCGTCGAACTTCACGAGCGTTATCGTTCGGAGGTGCGCGCTCAAGCTGATGGCATCGCCGCCGTTACCCTGGGCAGGTAAATCGCACACCCACCCGCGATCAAGGACGGCCCCACCAGTGAACGCTTCACGCCACCATCGCCAGGCCCCGCGGACCTGGAACAGCGCCCCATCCTCGCCGAAGGAATGCCGACAAGGGACTGTCAGCCCCGGCCGGGACCATCCAATCACCGTTGCGCAGGAATCCCGGAGGACCGCGCAGGATGATGACTGGGTACAGCTCGCCAACGAAACCCTGAAACTGATCCGCCAGCTACGCATCTAGGGAGACCGAGGACGCTATTTCAGGTTCTGAGCAAGCCAGCGATCCAGGGCATTGCCGAAGGCCTGGCGGTCGCGCGGGCCCAGCGCCGCCGGGCCGCCGGTCTCGACCCCACTGGAGCGCAGCGTGTCCATGAAGTCGCGCATGCTGAGGCGCTCGCGGATGTTGTCGGGAGTATAGAGCTCGCCCCGGGGATTCAGCGCCTGCCCGCCGTTCTCGATCACATCCGCGGCCAGCGGGATGTCCGCGGTGATGACCAGGTCCCCGGCGCCAAGGCGCCGGACAATCTCATTGTCGGCCACGTCGAACCCGGCGCCGACCTGGATCGAGTCGATCAGCTTCGACGGCGGCGTGCGCATCGGCTGATTGGCCACCAGCGTGACCGGAACCCCCGTCCGCTTCGCCGCACGAAACAGAATCTCCTTGATGACCGCGGGGCAGGCATCCGCGTCGACCCAGATCTTCATGGTGCTCCTTCCCGAAAGCTCGCTGATGATCGCGGTGCAGGGTAGTCGTTTGCGGCGCCCGGCACATTTCGCCACCGTTCGGATTGGCGCCGGGGCGGCACACGTGCTATCAGCTTGGGAGACGTCAACCGACACGCTTGGACTTTCTAGGCCAAGCCTCGCAAGGAGCATTACATGGGCATTGAAGTCACCGGCATTCTGGGCCTGATCTGGCTGCTGATCGTGATCTGGGCGATCGTGCGGACCGCACAAAGCCCCGCGACCCCCATAGTGAAAGTACTGTGGATCCTGATCCTGCTGTTTCTTCCCCTGGTAGGCCTGATCGCCTGGTTGCTGCTCGGACCCAAGTAGGCCGCACCCAGGCACCGGGCGCTCACATCCGGCGCAGGAACTCCGCGAGGGTCGGCGCGTCATCGTCCCCCTGACGCAGTCGCTCGAGTAGCGCCTCCTGGGGACCAAAACGGGCTGCGTCGTAGGCGGTTGCCTGCACACGAGATGCGGAGCCCGCCCGAGCGGGCCTGGCGGCCGACTCGTCCCGACCCTTCCAGCCGAAATCGGGCGGAGGACGGTCAGCCCCGGGTCGTCGACCGTCCTCGGCTTGCACGGTCGCCGGAGCCGCTACGTCCCTGGGTTCGTCCATCGCGGGCGCAAGCCGCGCACGCAAACGGCCCAGCAACTCGGCATGGCCCTCCGGATCCGCCTGTAGCGCGTCCACCAGTGCCATCAGATCGATCGCAGCGCAGCCCGTTCGCGCCCGGTACTGTTCGTGCATGGCGTCCAATTCAACCGCCAGGGCCTCGGGCTCGGAGGCCTCCAGGGCCGCGTCGAACGCCGCGCGCAAGCGCCCGAGCACACCCTCTTCGCTGCCCAAGCCGTCCGAGCCGTCCGAGCCGTCCGAGGCTTCCGAGGCTTCCGAGGCTTCCGAGGCATGGTCGACCGGGGGCGGCTCCGTAGCGAGCGCCGGGGCTTGTGGACGGGCATCCTCCAACGGCGTATGCGCAGCCGGACTCTCCAGCTGCAGACGACGCCACCAGAAAAGGCTGAATGCTGGCGCGTCTTCATGCGGAAGGCTGTCTTCCAGGGCATTCGCCAGGCGCTGGAACGGACGCGCCGAGGGGTCATTCTCGGCGAACAGGGCGACCGGGTGCTGCAATGTGACGGCCGAGCGGAGGCTTTCGTCGCGCTGGACGAAGCCGAGAAATTCGACCCGGGTATGCAGGTATTTCTCGACGGCATTGGCAAACCGCTGGAAGACGCTGCGGGCCTCGGCGACATCCGCCACCATGTTCACGATCACGCGGACGTCCAGGGCCTGACGCCGCAACGCCAGCTTGAGCAGGGAGAACGCATCGGTCAGCGAGGTCGGTTCCGGCGTCAGCACCAGCAGGACCTGGTGCCCCGCCGCGAGGAAATCGAGCGTGGTATCACCGATGCCCGCGGCGGTATCCAGCAGCAGGTCGTCGAAATCCGCCTCGATGTTCGCCAGTTCCTCCACCAGCCGCTGCTGATGCGCCCCGGAGAGCTCCGCATATTCGCGAATACCACTGGCACCGGGGATGATCTTCAGGCCATGCGCCCCTTCCAGCAGGATATCGCGGATTCCACATTCGCCCGCCAGGACCTCCGCCAAGCCCTGTTCCGGGCGCAACCCCAGCAGTATGTTCACATTGGCGAGGCCGGTATCCCCATCCAGGATGCCGACCCGCCGCCCGCGCCGCGCCAGCGTGATCCCCAGGTTCACCGCGATGCTGGACTTGCCCACCCCGCCCTTGCCGCTGGCCACGACAAGGACCCGCGGGCGCGCGGCGACCCCGGAACGGGTATCCGTCAAAGCGCTGTGACCGGACATCGCGGCTTCCTGCATGGCACTCATCGGCATGGGGAAAGAATGACGGCGAACTCACGGTCGGTCTACCCCATTCGGTGGCGCGGGGCAATACCACTCAGTATAGTCAGGAACCAGTGGTGATCCGGCAGACTGCATCAGACTTTCGGTTCCGGACACGCACACAGGGCAAAAGGCGCGGCAGGCCGACTGCACGCGACCGGGGAGCAGCATGACGAGCGTCAATACGGCAACGGACGGTCTACCGAGCCTGCCCCAGGCGCTCATCCCGGTGCTCGACGCCACCCAGGCCAACGAGGCCGATTTCCAGTCCCTGGCTCGGGCGATCATGCAGGACGCGGGCATGTCCAGCCGCCTGCTGCAGGCGGCCAACTCGCCCTTCTACTATCGCGGCTCCACCTGCCGCACCATCGACCGCGCCCTGTTCAGCCTGGGCCTGGATACCGTGCGCAGCCTGGCCCTGACCGCGTCGATCCAGCAGTTGTTCGGCGAGTTCGGCCCACGCCATCGCGGCTACCTGCGCACCATCTGGCAACGGGCGCTGACCACCGCCAACCTGGCACAGGTCCTCGCAACCCTCACCCGCTATCCGCGGCCCGAGGAGGCCTATCTCGCCGGGCTGCTGATCGACATCGGGCGCCTGGTCCGGCTGGTCAATGACGAGGGGCATTACTGGCCCATCCTGCAGACCGCCGAAGACGACCCCCACCTGATCGAGACCGAGCGCACAACCTACAGTCAACACTACGGGGAACTGGGCGGCGAATGCCTCGAGGCCTGGGGGCTGGGCCCGTTCATGGCCGATGCCGTGCGCTACCACCTGGAACCGGCCGAGCGAGTGCGCGACGCCCATCACCTGGTCAAGCTGGTCAACCTGTCGCATGCAATGGGCTGTCTGCCGGGCTCCGGCGCACAGGATTCCGCCGCCGGGTGCAACGAGATCGCCCTGGCCGCGGCGGATACCCTTTTCGGCCTCAACGAGGGATTGACCCGCGAATTGCGCGGGCGCGTGGCCGAGGATGTGCGGCGAATTGCCGGATCACTGGAAATCGATCTGGGCCCGACCCGGACCACGGCGGATCAAAACCCGGAGGAGATCGATCACGCGGCGGAGCGCGCACTGGCCGCCCGCGTCCGTGATCTGACCGAGCTGGAACGAATGAATGGCGAGCTGGCCAGGGCGACCGACCTGCAGGAGCGTTGCACCGCCGCGCGCCGCACCCTGTACCTGACGCTGGGCATAGACCACAGCCTGCTGTTTCTGATCGACCCGGATCACCAGTCCGTCGCCGCCTGGGTGGAGGACGACGAGACCCCCGATTTCACCCTGCCGCTGCTACCCGGGCGCAGCCTGGTGACCGATACGCTGCTGGATCGCGAGATTCAGCTCCACGAGGAAGAGAACGCCGCCGGCTTGCCCGTGATCGACCAGCAACTGTTCCGGCTCTGCGAAGCCGAAATCCTGTGGAGCTTTCCGCTGCTCGCCGACGGCCAGGAACCCGCGGGGGTGCTGATCCTGGGCCTTGCGCGCAGTCAGGCGCAGGCCCTGGAGGCCCGCTCGGACTTTATCGGCTCCCTCGCACGCGAGATCGCCCGGGCGCTGGTCGCCACACCCGAGCCGGCGGATGCCCTCGACGGCGCCACCGAGCAGCGCATCCGCGACACGGTGCACGAGGCCGGAAACCCGCTCAGCATCATCCAGAACTACCTGGGCGTGTTGAACCACAAGCTCGGCGAAGAACACGAAGCGCGCCACGAGCTGGGCCTCATCAAGGAGGAAATCGACCGGGTCGGGCGCATCCTGCTGCGCCTGCGCGATCCGCAGGCTGACGGGAACGAGGAGACCGGACCGGCCTCGCTGAATGCACTGGTCCGCCAGGTCGCCGATATCGTGGACGGCTCACTCTGTCGGACACGGGGGGTCCGCCTGCACCTGGATCTGACTCCCTCCGATCCGCCGCTGTCGGCCCCCGCGGATCACCTGCGGCAAATCCTCATCAATCTTCTGAAGAACGCGGCCGAGGCCCAGGCATCCGGCGGGGAGATCACCATCGCCACCCGTGCCCCAACCACCGTGAACGGCCGCAGGGTCGTGCCTCTGTCGGTAGATGACAAAGGACCCGGGCTCCCTGCCGAGGTCCAGGCAGCGGCATTCGCGCCTGTGACATCGACCAAGGGCACAGGCCATGCCGGGCTCGGGCTCAGCATCGTCAAACGCCTGACCGAGGAGATCGGTGCGGGACTCTCATTCACCAGCGGGAGCGCAGGGACGCGCTTCGAAATCGCACTGCCCCACGCATCACGGGGGTTGGCGAGCGCATCAGGGACGACGCGACAATGATTCGCTACTGACCACGAGACCCCGATGCCCGAACGCGACGCGCCGATCGACCCGCAATCCGTCAAAATCCTCATTGCCGATGACGATCCCGGCCTACTCGAGAGCCTGCGCGGACTCCTGACCATTCAGGGCTACCCCGTGCGGACAGCCGCGGGGGGTGGCGCGGCCATCGAGGCCCTGCGCGAAAAGCACTACGACCTGCTGCTGCTCGACCTCACCATGCCGGAACTCAACGGACTGGACGTGCTGCGCTTCATGCAGGCCGCCGGGCTCGAGACCCTCACCGTGGTCGTCAGTGGCAACAGCACGGTGGAGGATGTCGCCGGAGCGCTGCGCGAGGGCGCCCACGACTATCTGAAAAAGCCCTACGAACCCGCCGAGTTACTGGCCACCGTCCGCAATGCCCTGCACCACAAGGCGCTGGAGGACGCCAATCGCACCATGCGGGCCCGTCTGGAGAAGTCCGAGCGCCTGCACCGGGTGATCGTCAATAACTCCCCGGATATTGTCTTCGTTCTCGGCGCCGACCATCGCTTCCGTTTCGTCAATTCACGTGTACACGAGTTACTGGGCTATGCCCGCCGCGACTTGATCGACCGCTCGGTGTTCGACCTCGTCGAACCCGAGGATCGCGACAAGGCGGAATACTTCTTCGAACAGGCCGCCAGCCCGCACGCCCACATCCGCTCGGTGGAACTGGCCCTGCAGCCCGGCACGCCTTCGCGCAGCCGCCGCTTCTTCGAGGTCGCGGTATGGCCGTCCAGCAACAGCGACGACGCGGACAACGGCGAAACGCTGATCTACGGCACGGCACGGGATATCACCGACCGCAAGGAATCCGAGGCCTTCATCAACTTCCAGGCCTATCACGACCTCCTGACCCGACTGCCCAACCGGGCCCTGTTCCGCGACCGGGTGGATGTGGCCATCTCGCATGCGCAGCGCTCGGGCACCCAGCTGGCGGTGCTGTTCATCGACCTGAACCGCTTCAAGGTGATCAACGATTCCCTCGGTCACACCATGGGCGACCGCCTGCTGCAGGAGGTCGCCCAGCGGCTGCAAGCCTGCATCCGCAAGGGCGACACGCTGTCACGCTTCGGCGGCGACGAATTCACCCTGCTGATCCCGGGACTGGCCAGCAACGAGGCGGCCATCCAGGTAGCCGACAAGATCCTGGAAAGCCTGCAGGCCCCTTTCAAGATCGGCGACCAGGAGCTGTTCGTCGGGGCCAGCATCGGCATCGCGATCTACCCGGATGCCGGCGACAACCTCGAGGCCCTGATCAAGAATGCGGATATCGCAATGTACCGCGAGAAGAGCAGCGGCAAGACGGGGGTGCGCGTGTACAGCCCGGACATGGGCGGCCATCCGCCGCGACGACTGCAACTGGAACAAGACATGCGCCGCGCACTCGAGCGCGACGAGTTTCATATCCTCTACCAGCCGCAGGTGGATACGGAAACCGGGCATATGGTGGGCGTCGAGGCCCTGATCCGCTGGGATCACCCCACGCTCGGGCTGCTGGGCCCGGCCGAGTTCATCCCGGTCGCCGAGGAGACCCGCCTGATTGTGGACCTCGACCGTCTGACCCTGCGCACCGCCATCCGCGAAATGCAGCGCCACAGCCGCGACGGCTACCCGGAACTGCGCCTGGCGGTGAACCTGTCGCCCGTGCTGGTCGAGCGTGACGACTTCGTCGAGGACTTCCTCGGCATTCTGGGCGAGACGGGCTTCCCCCCCGACCTGCTGGAGGTCGAGATCACCGAGAACCTGCTGATGAGCGACACCCCGGACACGGTGCACAAGCTGAACCGTCTAGGGGCCGCCGGCGTGCAGATCGCGGTGGATGACTTCGGCACCGGCTATTCGTCGCTAAGCTACCTGCAGAAGCTGCCGATTCACACGCTCAAGATCGACCGCAGCTTTACCCATACGATCTGCCGCGAGGACGAGGCCTGCATCGTCAACGCGATCATCTCCATGGCCCGCGGGCTGCACATGAACATCGTGGCCGAGGGGGTCGAGACCGAGGCTCACCGCGACTATCTGCGCGACCTGGAGTGCCCGATGATTCAGGGCTTCCTGTTCGGCCAGCCGGCGCCACTGCATACCCTGCTGGAGAACGAGGCCCTCTTCGCCGCACCCACTACCTGCCAGTAGCCTCTCCGGCAACCCGGGAGACGCTGCGACTCCATTGCGTGTCCCTACGAATCGGCCGCGACCACCTCAGGCGCCGCATCGGCCAGGAAGCGGTGTCCCTGGCGCAGGCAGTAGCGCAGCCACTTGTACAGGAACCGGTTATGCCTCCAGCGGCAGACCAGGCCCGGGTGACCGGTCAGCATCTCCGGCGCGCGACCGTCGCCCATCGTGCGGCAGTGCAGTTCCAGCACCTCCGCCTGCCGCGCATCATGGAACATGCGTACGCGCATGTCCGGCTGTTGCCGACGCTCGCCCTGGTGGTCGAACCGGTAGGTCAGGTGCAGCGTGGTCGTGTAGCGGGTGCGCTCCAGCACCTCCAGGTACAGATCCAGCGCACCCTCCACCCGCGAGACCGACCGCAACGGCTGCCGCTCGAGCTCGGGGCACAAACGCCGCAGTGCGAGATAGTTCTCCTCGTACATCTCCATCAGCGCCGCAAAGCTCTCGGGCCTGGGCTCCAGATGGGACGGGGTCTTACGCTCCAGCAACATGTCGCGCAGTCTAACAGCACCGTTTCGCGGGACACCGATTGTCCGCATCCAGAGCAGGACACCCCCAGGGCTTTTTGGTAACGTCGACAGGGGAGGTGCCGAGCAATGTTGTACTCGCACGCGTTGGTGTCCATGTTCTCCGAGACCCGGCCCGGCACGCAGTCCGGTGGTGGTGCTACCGGCCCGTTCCTGTCCTCATCAAGGCGCAACACAGGATTGCGGAACACGGGGCACCATCCTCACCAGCCATCGAAAAACGGGACTCGGCCGCCCGTGCTGGATGAAAACGGGCCCGTTGCCCGCAGAACGGCTCCCTTGTGCCGAGCGACTACACGCCAGTCACCACGCCATGTCAGTACACAGAATCGACTCGAGCGCGAGCGTCCGCATTGCTCAGCGTCTCCCTGGACAACAAGGATGAGCGACCCATGGACATAAGTGTCGTCACGACCCAACCCTTTCCCGACCAGAAACCCGGCACCTCCGGTCTGCGCAAGCGCGTCCGGCAGTTCCGCCAGCCGCACTATCTGGAGAATTACATCCAGAGCGTCTTCGATGCCTGCCCGGACCTGAAGAACGGCGAACTGCTGGTCGGCGGCGACGGGCGCTTCCACAATCGCGAGGCGATCCAGGTCATCCTGCGCATGGCCGCAGCCAACGGGGTGCAGAAGGTCGCCATCGGGTATGGCGGACTGCTGTCCACGCCGGCCGCCTCGTACCTGATCCGGTCTCGGGGGGCCACGGGCGCCCTGATCCTGTCCGCCTCCCACAACCCGGGCGGGCCGGAGGGGGATTTCGGCGTCAAGCTCAACACCGCCAACGGTGGCCCGGCCCCGCACTCGGTGACCGACGCAATCTTCGAGCAGAGCACCCGCATCAGCCATTACCGCATCGCCAACGGCACAGAGCATGTCGACATCGATCATCTACACGCAGTACAGATGGGCGACATGGACATCGAGGTCGTCGACCCCGTGGGCACCTACGCCGACTACATGGCCACGCTGTTCGACTTTGACCGCATCGGCGAACTGCTGCGATCCGACCATTTCCGCATGCGCTTCGATTCCATGCACGCGGTCACCGGCCCGTACGCCGAAGAGATCCTGATCAACCGCCTCGGCGCCCCGGCCGACACCATCCTGCGCGCGGAACCGCTGGCCGACTTTGGCGGCCGTCACCCGGACCCGAATCTGTCCCACACGCGTGAACTGAGCGAGGCCCTGTTCGGTCGGGATGCCCCGGATTTCGGGGCCGCGTCGGACGGCGACGGCGACCGCAACATGATCCTCGGGCGCCGGTTCTTCGTCACGCCGTCGGACAGCCTCGCCATCATGGCCGCCAACGCCCATCACATCCCGGCGTTCGCCGACGGCCTGAAGGGCGTGGCCCGCAGCATGCCCACCAGCCAGGCCGTGGACGTGGTCGCCGAGAAGCTGGCCCTCCCCTGCTTCGAGACCCCCACCGGCTGGAAATTCTTCGGCAACCTGCTAGACGACGGGCGCATCCGCCTGTGCGGCGAAGAGAGCTTTGGCACCAGTTCCGATCACGTACGCGAGAAAGACGGCCTGTGGGCCGTGCTGTTCTGGCTGAACCTGCTGGCCGTGCGCCGCCAGTCGGTCGAGGAGATCGTGCGTGATCACTGGCGCCAGTACGGCCGCCACTACTACACGCGCCACGACTACGAAGCGGTGGAGAGCGAACGGGCCGAACAGGTGATGGCGCGCATCCGCGAGCAGCTCTCGGTGCTGCCGGGCCAGTCCCTGGCCGGCATGCGCGTCGCCCAAGCGGACGACTTCGCCTATCGCGATCCTGTGGACAACAGCCTGACCGAGCACCAGGGCCTGCGGGTACTGTTCGAGAGCGGTGCCCGCATCGTCTTCCGCCTGTCCGGCACCGGCACCGAGGGCGCCACCCTGCGCCTGTATATCGAGCAGCACGAGACCCATCCCGAACACCTCGATGCCGACCCCCAGGAACTGCTGGGACCGCTTATCGACGCCGCGTCGCGCCTGGGCGACATCCCCGGCCTGACCCGCCGCGAGAAGCCCGACGTCATCACCTGACGGATGACGATCACTGCCACTGCGCAGCGCTGGAGCCACGGCTATGCCTTCTTCCTCGCAGCCACGGCGTCGGCGGTGGGGCTGGGGAACGTGTGGAAGTTTCCCTACATCCTTGGGCAGAACGGGGGTGGCGCCTTTCTCGCGGTCTACCTTGGCTGCATCGTCCTGATCGGCATACCGATCATGATGGCGGAGGTCATGATCGGTCGCCGGGGCCGCCGCTCGCCTGGATACGCGGCCCGCGAAGTGGCTCGCGAGAGCGGCGCCCACGACCTGTGGCAGCTGGTCGGCTGGCTGGGCCTGTTCTCCGCCTTCCTGATCATGAGCTTCTACGTGGTGATCACCGGCTGGGCCTTCTCCTACGTCCACAAGGCCGCCACCGGCGCCTTTGTCGGCGCCGACGGCGGCCAGGTGGCGGGAGTGTTCGCCGCCATGACGGCCTCCCCCGCCGAGATGCTCGCCTGGAGCACCCTCGCCGTCACCCTGGCCTTCGGCATCGTCGCCCTGGGCCTGCGCCAGGGGCTGGAACGCTGGCTGCATGTGCTGATGCCGGTGCTGCTGGTCCTGCTGCTGACCGCACTGGCCAGCGCCTGGTGGATTGGGGATGTCCGCCAGGCGCTGGACTTCCTGCTGCGGCCGGACTTCTCCGCGCTGACCTCGCACGGTGTATTGATCGCGGTGGGCCATGCGTTCTTCACCATGACGCTGGCCTCCGGGGTGCTGATGATGTTCGGCGCCTACCTGCCGCAGCACACGTCTATCGGCCGCACCGCCATTGGCGTGGCACTGGCGGATACTGCGGTCGCCCTGATCGCGGGGCTGGCGATCTTCCCCATCGTGTTCGGTTTCGGGCTCGACCCGGCCGAAGGCCCCGGGCTGATGTTTCAGACCCTTCCGCTGGCACTGGCGGCCGTGCCCGTCAGCGGCCTGCTGACGACCCTGTTCTTCGCCACCCTGAGCCTGGCCGCTTTCAGCACCATGATCACCAACGTTCAGGCCTTCGTGCACCTATTCCACGAGCGCCTGCATGCGTCACGCGTGCTCGCGGTCCTGGTGTGTGGCGGCGCGGTCTGGCTGCTGAGCCTGGCCAGTGTGTTCTCGTTCAGCGGCGCGGCCTGGACACGCCTGGACATCACCCTGCTGGGCCGCGAGATCCCGACCCTCTACCACGCCATCGAACACGTGGCCATCAACCTGCTGCTCCCGTTGGGGGGCCTGCTGATCGCGGTATTTGCCGGCTGGGTTGTGCATACCCGCGTGGCCCGCGCCGAACTCGCCCTGGCCCCCTTCGCGTTCACTATCTGGCGTTTCGTGCTCCGCTATGTCGCGCCGATCGGACTGGGTGCACTCCTGTTGAATCTGGCCGGTTGGATATAGCCCGACCCGGCCAGGGGATCACAGCAAGCCCCGCAGGCGCTCGACGGCCTCGCGCAGGCGGGCCTCGGACTGGGTATAGGCGATACGCAGGTAGTCCCGCCCCCGGCTGGGGCTGAAATCCGTCCCCGGCGTCAGGGCGACACCGACCGTGTCCAAGATGCGCGCACAAAGGACCTCGGAGTCCGGGGCGTGGGCCGTACAGTCGGCATAGATGTAGAACGCGCCCTCCGGCCGCGCCTGGACCTCCAACCCGAGTCCCGGCAGCGCCTCCAGCAGCACGTCCCGACGGCGTTTCAGCTCCCGCACCCGAGATTGCAGCAACGCCTCGGTCTCGGGCGCGAAGGCCGCCAGCGCCGCGGTCTGGGCCATGCTGGCCGGGGCCACAAACAGGTTCTGTGCCAGGCGCCGCACCGGGTTCACCCAGGTCTCCGGCACCACCATCCAGCCCAGGCGCCATCCGGTCATGGCGAAGTACTTGGAGAACGAGTTGATCACCACCACATCAGGGAAGCCGGCCGCGGCACTGGGCTCCGGGGTATCGAAGACGATCTGGGCGTAAATCTCGTCCATGATCACCAGGCCTCCCCGCTCGCGCACGACCTCGACGATCGCAGCCAGCCGATCACGCGACAGGCAGGTCCCGGTCGGGTTCGCCGGCGACCCCAGCAGCACCGCCCGGGTATGGGCGCTCCACGCGGCGGCAATCGACTCGGCGGTCGGCTGGAAGGCATGTTCTGCCTGGACGGGCAAGCCCACGGGGGTCGCCCCACGCGCGGCGACAAACTGGCGGTTGCAGGCATAGCCGGGGTCCGGCAGCAGGACTTCCTCGCCCGGATTCACCCCCGCCGCCAGCGCCAGCAGGATGGCTGCGGAGGCGCCCGCGGTGATCACGATGCGTTCCGGGTCGACCTCGGCCCCATGGCGTCGCCGGTAGTCGGCGGACAGCGCCTCGCGCAGGGCCTGGGTCCCGTGCGCGGGGGTGTAGCGGGTATCCCCCTCCGCCAGCGCGGCGCGACCGGCCGCGATTACCAGGGGCGGCGTCGGGAAGTCCGGCTCCCCTACCTCCAGGTGGATGATGTCGCGCCCGGTGCGCTCGGCCGCCTGGGCTCGTGCCAGGATGTCCATCACCCGAAACGGCTCCACCACCTCGGCGAAGCCGGACAGCGCCGGGTCACGCATCGGATTGGCGGGATGCCCCGGGACCACCGTCGCGATCAGCGGCGCACGTGCCGCATCAGACGCTTACGCTTGTACTGCTGTCTCGGCGTGAGCTTGTTGCGCCGGCCCGCGTAGGGGTTGCGCCCGGAGCGGAATTCGAGCCGCAACGGTGTCCCGACCAGCTTGAGCTGCTTGCGGAAGAAGTTTTCCAGGTAACGCTTGTAGCTCCCGGCAAGCGCGTCGGTCTGATTGCCGTGGATCACGATCACCGGCGGGTTCTGGCCCCCCTGGTGCGCGTAGCGCAGTTTGATGCGCCGGCCGCTGATCATCGGCGGCGCATGCTCCGCCACCGCGGCCTCCAGCAGACGCGTGAGCTCCGGCGTGGACATTTTGCGGAAGGCACTGGCGTGGGCCTCGCACACGTCGTCCAGAAGATGCCCGACATTGGTGCCGTGCAAGGCCGAGATCAGGCGCATGCGGGCAAAATCGACAAACCCCAGGCGCCGATCCAGCTCGTCGCGGATGCGCTCGCGCGCGTGGTCGTCCAGCCCGTCCCACTTGTTCACGGCCAGCACCAGCGAGCGCCCGGCCTCGATGACCATCCCCAGCAGGTGGGAATCCTGATCCGACAGGCCGGCATGGGCGTCCACCACCAGGACCACCACGTGGGCGGACTCGATCGCCTGCAGCGTCTTGATGACGCTGAATTTCTCGATCACCTCGTGGACCCGGCCACGGCGGCGTACCCCGGCGGTATCGATCAGGGTGTACTCCTGACCGTCGCGCTCGAACGGGACAAAGATGCTGTCGCGGGTCGTACCGGCCACTTCCGTGGCCACCACGCGCTCGTCGCCCAGGATACGATTCACCAGGGTCGACTTGCCGACGTTGGGGCGTCCGACGATCGCGACGCGAATGCCCGGCCAGTCATCCAGCGCCGCCTGCTGCGAGGCTTCGTCGAGGCCGTCACTGGCGGCCTCGTCGTCTCCGGCATCTTCACTGGCCGCCCGGCGCGCGGCCGCCACGTCCTTGCGCACCGCCTGCATCAGGCCCTGTACGCCGCGCCCGTGTGCTGCGGCAATGGAGGTCACCTGCCCCAGCCCGAGGGCGTAGAACTCGGCACTGACGGAATCGGCATCCAGGCCATCGGTCTTGTTCACCACGACCCGCGCCTTTACCCCGGCGCCGCGCAGCTGATCGGCAATCGCCTGGTCCTGCGGCGTCAGGCCGTCACGAGCATCCACCAGGAACAGCACATGATCCGCTTCGGCCACCGCGCGCTGGGTCTGTTCGGCCATCGCGCGGTCCATCTCCGCGCCCTCGCCCGAGAGCCCGCCGGTGTCCACGACCAGATAGGGAAAGTCGCCGACCTTGCCAATGCCGTACTGGCGATCACGCGTCAGTCCGGCGACGTCCGCCACCAGGGCATCGCGCGAGCGCGTGAGCTGATTGAACAACGTGGACTTGCCGACATTCGGCCGACCGATCAGGGCGATAACCGGAATCATCTGCGGCTGCGCCCTGCGCGGAGAACCCGGCGCCCTGAAACCTTGTGGCTCACTCGTCACCCCGGATTGAGGGATTCACGGCCGTCAGCTGCCCGTTGTCGGTGACGACATACAGCGTGCCGTTCACCAGGGTGGGACGCGTAACCACGGAACCGGAACCGGCGCGCAGCCGGGCGACAATGCGCCCGTCCTCGACGTCGATCCAGTGCAGGTAGCCCTCGTAATCACCGACGATGGCGTGCTGGCCGACCACCACCGGCGCAGTCACACCGCGCAGGCGCAGGCCATCCATCTGCCACAGGTCACCACCACTGCGGGGTTCCAGGCCCCACAGGTGGCTCTCGGCATCGGTCACAACCAGGACATCGGAACGCGTATCCACATCCCCGCCTTGATAGGAAGAAAAATCACGGACCCAGAAGATCTCGCCGGAGTTGAGATCCAGCGCCGCGAGCCTTCCCTGGTAGGTGGCCGCAATGGCAGCGCCGCGATACATCGGGATATGCCCGTCCAGGTCCACCATGCGCTCGACCTCCGTGCGCCCGGTGGGAACCCCCAGGGTGGTCTCCCACAGCACGTTGCCGCGGTTCAGCCCCAGCATCAGCAGGCGGCCGTTGTCGAACCCGGCCAGCACACGGCCGGAGGTGATCTGCGGGCGCTGGGCCCCGCGCAGGCTCAGCGAGGGTGTGGTGCGCAGCGCGGTCCACTGGGTGGCGCCGGAGTCGGCGTCCAGGGCATGGATGCGGCCGTCGTTGGTACGCACGATGACCAGGCCGCCGGACACATCCGAGACTGCCAGCACCTCGCTGGAGAGCGCAGCACGCCAGCGTTCGCCATCGCCATCCAGATCCACGCCGATGGCGTAGCCGTCCAGCGTGCCGACCACGGCGAGGCCGCCACCGACGCCGACCCCCGCGGAGACCCGGGCATCATCCAGGCGCACCTGCCAGCGCTGGCTGCCACTGTCGGGATTCAGACCGGAAACCCGCCCGGCGGCGTCGCTCATCACGACCAGGTCGTCGGTGATTCCGGGATAGATCTGCCACAGAAAGCGCTCGCCACCGCTGCCCACCGAGCGCGACCACAGCCGCTCCGGCTGACCTTCGGCCTCGAACTCCGGCAGGTCCGCCGGTGGCTCGGTGGTATCGCGCGACCACAGACCGCAGGCGCTCAGGGACAGGATCAGCGCGCTGGCAATCAGCAGGCGCACGACCGGACTCGCAAGGGAAGGCACAGACATCAGGCGACGGGTCCTCTAGACGGAAAGTTCTTCATATTTCAGACGCAGGTACTCGGGGCTGTGCCCCGCGTCCAGTGCAGCCTCGTAATGCTCGCGGGCCCGCTCGCGATCGCCACGGGCGCGGGCCAGATCCCCTTCGAGCTCGCGCTTCAGCCCCGTGAAGGCATCGCTGCGAACGTCGGCCAGGGTCGCCTCGGCATCATCCAGGCGCTCGGCCAGGATCATCTGGCGCGCAAGACGCAGCGTTAGCACCTCGCGATACCCACGATCGGGGGCCGCGTCGCGCGCAGCCTGCAGCGCGTCGATCGCGGTGTCGGTGTCATCCTGCGCGATCGCCACATCGGCCCGGTAGACCCAGGCAAGCGCGCGGTAGGGCGTACCCCGTCCCTGTTCGATCACCGCATCGGCCAGTTCCAGCGCGCGATCGGTCTGGCCGGTCTGACCGGCGACCTGCAGGGCCTGATACATCTCGGAGGACACCTGGGCGCGCGATTCCTCGCGATCGCTCCACCAGTTCCAGCCGAACAGGCCGCCGACCCCGAGAACCAGGCCGGCCACAATCGCCATGCCGTTGTTCGCCCACCACTGCTTGATGCGTTCCGCTTTTTCTTCGTCGGTGAGATAACTCATCGTGTTCTCTATCCTTGCGTTGACTACGAGCGCTTTTGCAGAGCCGTGCGCAGATGGTCGGTGAGGGCGGCACGGTCGACGGCCACCTGCTCGCCGCCCTGCGATCTTAACGGCTTCACCGTGACGGTGCCCGCGGCATGCTCGTCACTACCAAGCACCAGGGCATAGTGCGCCCCCAGACGATCGGCACGTTTCATCTGCGACTTGAAGCTGCCGCCACCACAGTGCTGGACCAGTCGCAGCCCCGGCAATTCGCCACGCAGCTGGTCCGCCAGTTGCAGTGCCGGGCCGACCAGTTCGTCGCCGCCGACGATCAGGTAGGCATCCGGACCCGGCGCTGCCGGGGCGTCTTCGCGCGCCTCCAGCAGCGCAACCAGCCGCTCCAGGCCCATTGCCATCCCGATCGCCGGGGTGCCACGGCCACCGAGCTGTTCGACCAGGCCGTCGTAGCGCCCGCCGGCGCAGACCGTACCCTGGGCACCGAGATCCTCGGTGATCCACTCGAATACCGTATGCGTATAGTAATCGAGCCCGCGCACCAGGCGCGGGTTGTGCTCGTACGCGATACCCAGCGCATCCAGATGCGCGCACAAGCCGTCGAAATGGGCGCGCGACTCAGCGTCCAGATCATCCATCAGGCTGGGGGCCTGCGCGACCACCTCGCGGGTATCGGGATGCTTGCTGTCGAGGATGCGCATCGGGTTGTCGTACAGCCGGCGCTGCGCCTCCTCGTCGAGGGCGTCACGATGCTGCTCGAAATAGGCGATCAGGTGGTCGCGATAACGCTGCCGGCTTTCCGGGGTTCCCAGCGTGTTCAGCTCCAGGCGCACGTTCGAGAGCCCGAGCATGCGCCACAGCCGTGCGGTCATCGCGAGCATCTCGGCGTCGACATCCGGCCCCGGCAGGCCGAACACCTCGACCCCAACCTGGTGGAACTGGCGATAGCGCCCCTTCTGCGGGCGCTCATGGCGGAACATCGGCCCCAGGTACCATAGTCGCTGCACCTGGTTGTGCAGCAGCCCGTGCTGGATCCCCGCGCGCACGCAACTCGCGGTGCCTTCCGGGCGCAGGCTCAGGCTGTCGCCATTGCGGTCGTCGAAGGTGTACATCTCCTTCTCGACGATATCCGTGACATCACCGATGGAGCGCTTGAACAGCTCGGTCGACTCCACGATCGGCATGCGGACCTCGTGGTAGCCGTAGGCCTCCACAACCTCGCGCAGGGTGGCTTCCAGATGCTGCCAGACATGAATGGACTCGGGCAGGATGTCATGCATCCCGCGGATCGACTTGATCGCTTTCATGGTGTCTTTTTGTTTGTACGTGATGGCCTGCCGGGAAGACCCGGGCTCAGCCTTCCAGATCGAAGCGCGCGGTGCGGTCGCTCCGGATATGCGTCTCGACGTCCACCGGCTCGCCATCCAGCGTCAGCGAGACCCCGGACGCGTTGCCCAGGATCACCCGGCCAGGCAGATCCAGGCGAATCTCCTCGCGGTCACCCGAGCTGAGCACGCCGGTCAAAACCACCTCGTCGGCGGCATCGCGGATCTCCACCCAGGAGGTCTCGCCAAATTCCAGCACCAGTTGCGCGCCCTCACCCGCCGCCGGAGCTTCACCGGAAGTCTCGATCACCGGGGAAGCATCCCGTGGGGCTTCGCTTTCGGCCCGCACGGGGGCCTCTGGCGTGACCGGCTCTTCCGGCACGGCCAGGCGTTCGGTCAGGGCCTCCCCCGGTGCGGTGGATTCCGAGGATGCTTCCGGGGCGCCGACCGATCCCTCGGCACCCGCCGGCTCCGGCTGGGCGCCCTCCGGGAGGGCCTCCGGCGCGGGCGTAGCGGGCTCCGGATCGGTACTTTCGGCGATCGACGGGCTGAGCCCTTCGGCGTCCGGGGTCTGGGTATCGGCGAGGCTCGGGACGGCATCCCGCGCCTCGCCCAGGTTCAGTGACGGCCACCCGGGCGTGTCCGTGCGCTCGCTCCAGGCATAGACCCCAAGCCCAAGCAGGATCACGGCCAGCAGCAAGGCGAGCCAGTAAATACCGCGGCCGCGCCGACGCTGACGGTCGCGCGCGGAGGGCGTTGCGACGGCCCGGAGTTCGGGGTCGACCATCCCGTGGCTCTCGAAGGACTGAATCCACGGGTCCGCGGCCACGCCCAGTTCGCGTGCGCAGGAGCGCAGATAGCCGCGCACGTACGCCGGCGGCATGTGATGAAAGCGATTGGCCTCCAGGTCTTCCAGGGTGCCGCGCCCGAGGTGGATGCGGCTGGCCAGGGTCGCGGTGTCCAGACCGGCCGCCTCACGCGCCCGCCGCAGACTGGCGCCGGGCTCGTCCTCACCGCGGGGCGCCTCCGGTCCGGATGCCTCCGGGTGGTCCCGGGTGGTCAGGCCATGCGCGGCGGAGAAGGACGGCTCCGGATCGGGGTCCGAACCCTCGGTGCGCAGGGAGGCGACGTTGTTCGTTGAATCATCGACATCTTCGACTCGCCCGAGGCCCGGTTCCTTGTCGCGTGGATCGCTCACCCTTCACGCTCCAGCCAGCGCAGCTCGGCCATCTCGTCGCTGTCCGGGTGATGGCGGCTCAGGCGCTCGGCACACGCGTTGGCCGCGCGGCTGTTGCCCAGCGCGCTTTCGGCCTGATAGCACAGCAGCAGCGTCTCGGCATTCTCGACCCCCTGGCTGTCCAATCGCTGCAGGAAGGCCCGCGTCTGCATCGGCCGGTCGTCCTGATAAGTCAGCCGCGCCATTTCCAGAAGCGCGCGGGGATACTGCGGATTGAGTTCCAGCGCCCGGCGCAACTGCCGCTCGGCCTCCTCGGCATCGCCCGCGTCCGCGTGACAGACGCCGGAGTTCATGTGGGCGATGTCGCGGCGATCGTAATCCGGATTCCTAATCGCCTTGGCGAACAGCTCCTGAGCCTCGTCGAAGTCCTCGCGGGCGCAAAGCAATGCGCCCAGATTGGTCTGCGCAAAGGGGTTGTCCTCGTCGCGGCGCAGGGCGCGGCGATAGTGTTCCTCGGCACGGTCCAGCTGGTCCTTGCGCTCGTAGATCGCTGCCATACCGATATTGGCGAGGACATAGCCGGGGTCATAGTCCAGCGCCCGCCGCAGGTTGCGCTCGGCCTGCTCGAACTCGCCCTCGCGCAGATAGCCGATGCCCAGTTCGGCATGCACCTCGGCGGCATCCTCGCGTTCGCCGGAGACCGGTCGGTCGGCCGTGGCGGCACAGCCACCCAGCAGCAGCGCCAGGGTCAGAACCCCGGCGATGCGCAAACCCGCGCGTCCAGTCATGAAGCCCTCCGATCCGTCTGTGGCAACTCGGCATGCAGGCGGAACATGCGCATGCCACGATTGGTTCGATCCTCGACCTGCCCCACCAACTGCCCGCAGGCGGCATCGATGTCGTCGCCCCGGGTGCGCCGGACGGTGGTCACGTAGCCGGCCTTCTGCAGGCGCCGCTCAAAGGCCAGGACGGTGGCCTCCGACGGGCGTTCGAACGGAGCCCCCGGGAACGGGTTGAACGGGATCAGGTTGATCTTGCCGGGAATACCCCGCAACAGCCCGGCGAGCTCGTTGGCGTGCTCGGGCTGGTCGTTGACGCCGGCCAGCAGGACGTATTCGAACGTCACGCCACTGTGGGCATCGGTTGCCTCCACGTAGCGGCGGCAACTGTCCAGTAGCTCGGCGAGCGGGTACTTGCGGTTGATCGGCACCAGACGGTCGCGCAACGCGTCATTGGGCGCATGCAGGCTGACGGCCAAGGCGACATCGGTATGTGCGCTCAGACGATCGAGGGCTGGAACCAGGCCGGAGGTCGAAAGGGTCACACGGCGCCGGCTGAGACCGTAGGCATTGTCGTCGGTCATCAACTGACAGGACGGGACCACCGCATCGAAATTGGCCAGCGGCTCGCCCATACCCATCAGGACCACGTTGCTGACTGCCCGCTTGCGACCATCCGGCGCCGGGAGCCGCTGCATGGCCAGCCACACCTGACCGATGATCTCGGCACTGGTGAGATTGCGGTTGAAGCCCTGCTGGGCCGTGGAGCAGAAGGTGCAGTCGAGCGCACAGCCGACCTGGGAGGAGATGCACAGCGTCCCGCGCCCGCCCTCGGGGATGAAGACGGTCTCGATGGCATTGCCGTCGGGGAGCCGCAGCACCCACTTGACGGTACCGTCGGAGGAGGCCTTTTCCAGACCGATCTCGGGCACGCGGATCTCGGTCTCGCGCTCCAGACGATCGCGCAGCTTGCGCGACACGTCGGTCATCTGTTCGAAGTCGGTGACCCCGCGCTGATGGATCCACTTGATCAGCTGGGTGGCACGAAAACGCGGTTCACCCCACTGCGCCAGCAGCTCGACGAGCTGTTGGTGGCTGTAGCCCAGGAGATTCAGGGGGGTGGAGGATGTGTGTGCCATAACAGGGACCGGTTCGCTCAAGTCCCCTAGTGTACTGTGCCGAAGGGATGCCTGCCTACGGGGCCCGGTGTGCGGTGCAACCGGGCCCCGTAGCGCATGCGGGCCCGCTTTATCGGGTACGCGGGCAGACGCCGTCGTCGCCAAAGAAGAAAGCGATCTCGCGCTCCGCGGTCTCCGGGGCGTCAGAGCCGTGTACGGCGTTCTCGTCGATGGACACGGCGAAGTCGGCACGGATGGTGCCCGGAGCGGCTTCCTTCGGGTTGGTCGCACCCATGATGTCGCGGTTCTTGGCAATGGCGTCCTCGCCTTCCAGGACCTGCACCAGCGCCGGGCCGGAGATCATGAACTCGACCAGATCGTTGAAGAACGGGCGTTCCTTGTGCACGTCGTAGAAGCCTTCGGCCTGCTCGCGGCTCAGGTGCATCATGCGCGCGCCAACGACCTTCAGGCCGGCCTTTTCGAAACGGCTGATGATGTCGCCGATGGCATTCTTGGCAACGGCGTCAGGCTTGATGATGGAAAGGGTGCGTTCAACGGCCATGGGGCGGCTCTCCTGGTACTTGGATTGAAATTCGGTCGCTGGGCCCGGCTGCAAACGCGAGAACCCGCCGTTCGGCGGGTTCCCAACGCAAAAAAGACGCGGACGCAACGTGCGGCGCGTAGTCTAGCGACCTGACGCCCCTGCAGCAACGTCACCGGCCTTGATTCATAACTCAGCACACTACTGCGCACGCAGACACGCAGAAGGTCGAGGGACGGCACAGAAATACAGGCCGGGATACCGCTTCGCATCGGTGAGCTAGCCTGGCAGCGGGTAGGCGTTTCACCCTCCTGCCCGTCCCGGTGTCCTCTGTGCCCTCTGTGGAGAAAAAGGGTCTGGCCCTTCTTCGTGTGCTTCGTGGTCGATCCAAAAACCCGTCAGTCGTCGACGTCGGCCTCGTCCATCCAGGCAAGCTGGATCGCCTCAAGGACGCGCTCGCCCGAGCGTTCGGGGTCGTCATCGAATTCCGGCAGGTTCATCACCCACTGACGCAGATCCACGAAGTTGATGTTGCGCGGGTCCACATCCGGGTGTTCGTCGGCTAACTGGATCGCAATTTCCTGGGTTTCGGTCCACTTCATCGCTTGGTCCTTGATCAGTGGTTCTCGGAGACCTGGTTAATGGTGTACTTCGGCAGTTCCACCACGAGATCGTTGTCGGTCACGATCGCCTGACAGGACAGGCGCGAGTCCGGCTCCAGGCCCCAGGCCTTGTCGAGCATGTCTTCCTCGTCCTCGGTCGGCTCGTCCAGGCTGTCGAATCCCTCGCGCACGTAGACATGGCAGGTCGTACAGGCGCAGGACTTTTCGCAGGCGTGCTCGATCTCGATGCCGTTTTGCAGTGCAAGATCACAGATGCTAATGCCCGACGGGGCCTCGAGGGAGGCGCCTTCGGGGCAGATTTCCTCGTGGGGTAGAAAGATTACCTGGGGCATGTTCTCAGTTCCCTGCGTCGTATTCGCTAACGTTGTGACCGGCGAGTGCCCGCCGGATGCTGTCATTCATGCGCCGCGCGACGAAGGCCTCGGAGGCCTGCTCGACGCGCTTGCGCGCGGCCTCGATCGCGTCCGGGTCGTCGCCCTTCTCGCGTTCGGCGCGCAGGGCATCGCGCGCCTGTTCGATCGTCTGGCGCTCCTCCGGCTCCAGGTAGCGATCACCATCGGTCTGCAGCGCGGCGTCGATCGCCTCCAGCACGCGGTCGGCCTCCACCTGTTCTTCGCGCAGGCGGCGGGCCTCCATATCCTCGCGCGCGGACGAGGCCGAGTCGCGCAGCATCTGCTCGATCTCGGAATCGGTCAGCCCATAGCTCGGCTTGACCTCGATATGCGCCTCCACGCCCTGGGTCTGTTCGCGCGCGGTCACGTTGAGCAGCCCGTCGGCGTCCACCTGGAAGGTCACGCGGATGCGCGCGGCCCCGGCCACCATCGGCGGGATGCCGGACAGGGTGAACTGGGCCAGCGAGCGGTTGGCATCCACCACGTCGCGCTCGCCCTGCACCACATGCAGGGACATCGCCGTCTGACCATCCTTGAAGGTGGTGAACTCCTGGGCCCGCGAGACCGGGATGGTGGTGTTGCGCGGGACGATGAACTCGACCAACCCGCCCATCGTTTCCAGGCCCAATGACAGTGGGATCACGTCCAGCAGCAGCAGTTCGGTATCGGGCTTGTTGCCGGCCAGGATGTCGGCCTGCTGCGCGGCGCCAATCGCCACCACGCGGTCCGGATCGATCCCGGCATGCGGGACCCGACCGAAGAACCCCTCCACCGCCTCGCGGACCGCAGGCATGCGGGTGGAGCCGCCCACCAGCACGACCTCGTCAATCGCATCCGTCTCCAGGCCGGCATCCGCGAGGACCTGCTGGCAGGCCTTCATGGTGCGATCCAGCAATGGACGAGCCAGCCCCACGAGGGTTTCGCGATCCAACGCGCCGGACCAAGTGGAGCCGTCCGCGCGCACGACCTCGACCGGGGTGCTCGCAGCGTCAGTCAGGGCTTCCTTCGCCTGACGCGCGGCCAGCAACACACGACGCAGGCGCTGCGGGTCGTTCTCGCCGCCCATCCCGGCCTGGTTCAACAGCCAGTCGGCGATGGTGCGGTCGATGTCATCGCCGCCCAGGGCCGAGTCGCCACCGGTCGCCAGCACCTCGAACACGCCGCGGCGCAACTGCAATATGGAGATGTCGAAGGTCCCACCGCCCAGGTCGTAAACCGCGATGGTGCTCTCCTCGCCCTGATCCAGCCCGTAAGCCACCGCTGCGGCAGTCGGTTCGCTGATCAGGCGAAAAACGTTCAGCCCCGCCAATTGCGCGGCATCGCGCGTGGCCTGGCGCTGGGCATCATCAAAGTACGCGGGCACGGTGATCACCACGCCCTCGAGTTCGTCGCCCAGGGTCGCTTCGGCCCGCTGGCGCAGGGTGTGAAGGATATCGGCGGACACCTCGACGGCGGTCTTGTCACCCGCGGCCGTCTCGATCCGCGGCACGCTGGACTCGCCGGTCTTGAGGCGGAACGGCAGCTCGCCGGACAGGCGCGCGACATCCGCCGCGCCGCGCCCGATCAGGCGTTTAACCGAGGCGATGGTGTTGTGCGGATCATCCGCCGCGTGCTCCGCGGCCGCATACCCCACGCTCACCCCATCCGCGGCGTAGTGGACCACCGACGGCAGGATATGCCGGCCCTGCTCGTCTGGCAGGGTATCCGCCTCGCCACTACGCACCGTGGCGACCAGCGAATGGGTCGTGCCGAGGTCGATCCCGGCCGCGAGGTGGCGCTGATGCGGCGCGGACTCGGCTCCGGGTTCGGTGATCTGCAATAACGCCATCGGGTGTTCGGCTCCTTCACATGGCCGCGGATCAACCGCGCGCCAGGTTCTGTCGGGTTCGTTTCAATTCGTCCAGCAAGCGGTCGAAAAAGCGCAATTCCAGCACTCGGTCCTTGGCCTCCGGTGCCGGGGCCACTGGATCCTTCAGGGCATCCGCGACCTTTGCCCGCGCCTCGGCCCGGGCCTGCTCCAGCTCCTCGCCGGCGGCCTCCAGCGCGGCACCATCCCTGGCCGCCGCGGCCTCTTCCATGCGTTCGCGCCACTCGATCTGCGCCTCGATGAACTCGATGTTCTGGCTGGTATCGCGTTCCGGGTCGAACGCCACGCCCGTGCGCTCCAGCAGGTGCAGCGCACGGCGGTAGTCATCCCCGAGGATCGCGTAGGCCTCGTTCACGTCGGCCGCCACCGCCGCCGCCATGCGCCGGGCCTGGTCGCCCTGGCGCACGAAGCGGTCCGGATGCAACTCTGCCTGCAGGCGGCGAAAGCGCTCGTCCAGCTGTTGCCGGTCCACCTCGAAGGCGACCGGCAGATCGAACTGCTCGAATGGGTCGTTCATCAACTCTCGGCCTCAAGAAGCACTGGCGACGCACTGACAAAAGAAAAGGGGTGGGACGACGACCAGCAATCGGCCGCCATGCACCACCCCGGATGCGATCATCAGTCAGATACTGAAGCTTTCACCACAGCCACATCGGGCCTTCTCGTTCGGATTATTGAACTTGAACCCTTCGTTCAGACCTTCCTTGCCGAAATCCAGCTCGGTGCCATCGAGGTACACGAGGGACTTCGGATTCACCACCAGCTTCACGCCGCGATCCTCGAACACCGTATCGGTGTCCTCGATATCGTCGGCAAACTCCACCACGTAGGCCATGCCGGAGCAGCCGGTCGTCCTGACAGCCAGCCGCACGCCCACGCCCTTGCCTCTCTTGTCGAGGAAGTTGTGGATCCTTTCGGCTGCGGGTTCGGTCACTGTAATCGACATAGCACCCTCAGGCAGACTTCTTCTCGGCTTCCGCGGCCTCGCCGTGGCGCTCCTGGTAGTTGGACACGGCCGCCTTGATTGCGTCCTCGGCCAGCACCGAGCAGTGGATCTTCACCGGCGGCAGCGCCAGTTCCTCGGCGATCTGGGTGTTCTTGATCTGGCTGGCTTCTTCCAGGGTCTTGCCACGCACCCATTCGGTGAGCAGCGAGCTGGAAGCGATCGCCGAACCGCAACCGTAGGTCTTGAACTTGGCGTCCTCGATGATGCCGTCGTCGTTGACCTTGATCTGCAGCTTCATCACGTCGCCGCAGGCCGGGGCACCGACCATGCCGGTGCCGACCGTGTCGTCGTTCTTGTCGAAGCTGCCGACGTTGCGCGGATTTTCGTAGTGGTCCAGAACCTTGTCACTGTAAGCCATGACCGTTCTCCTGTTGCGTGTGTACGCGTTGCGTTAGTGGTGTCGAGCGGACCCCTAGTGGGCCGCCCACTCGACGGTGCTCAGATCGACGCCGTCCTGGTACATCTCCCACAGTGGCGAGAGTTCGCGCAGCTTGGCGACCGCGGCGCGCACAATCTTGACCGTGTGGTCGACCTCTTCCACCGTCGTATAGCGACCGATGGAAAAGCGGATGGAGCTGTGGGCCAGCTCGTCGTTGCGGCCCAGGGCACGCAGGACGTAGGACGGTTCCAGACTCGCCGAGGTACAGGCCGAGCCGGAGGACACGGCGATGTCGCGCAGCGCCATGATCAGGCTCTCGCCCTCGACGAAGTTGAAGGAGACGTTCAGGTTGTGCGCCACGCGCTGTTCCTGATCGCCGTTCAGATAGACCTCTTCCATGCCGTCGAGACCCGTCCACAGACGGTCGCGCAGCATGCGGATGCGCTCCAGCTCGGGGCCCATCTCGGCACCGGCAAGCGCAAAGGCCTCACCCATGCCGACAATCTGGTGCGGTGCCAGCGTGCCGGAGCGCATGCCACGCTCGTGGCCGCCGCCGTGCATCTGCGCCTCGATCCGCACGCGCGGCTTGCGGCGCACGAACAGCGCACCGATGCCCTTCGGACCGTAGGTCTTGTGCGCAGAGAAGCTCATCAGGTCCACCGGCAGGCTGGACAGGTCGACTGCGACCTTCCCGGTCGACTGGGCCGCGTCCACATGGAACACGATCCCGCGCTCACGGCAAAGGTTGCCGATCGCCTCGATGTCCTGGATGACGCCGATCTCGTTGTTCACGTGCATCACCGAGACCACGATGGTGTCGTCACGCATCGCGTCTTGCAGCTCCTGCAGGTCGATCAGGCCGTTTTCCTTCACACCCAGGTACGTGACCTCGAAGCCCTCGCGCTCCAGCTGACGCGTGGTGTCGAGCACGGCCTTGTGCTCGGTCTTCACGGTGATGATGTGCTTGCCCTTGCGCTGGTAGAAGTGCGCGGCACCCTTGATCGCCAGGTTATCGGCCTCGGTCGCACCGGAGGTCCAGATGATTTCCTTGGGATCGGCGCCCACCAGCTCGGCGACCTGGCCGCGAGCGTTCTCCACCGCCTTCTCCGCGCTCCAGCCAAAGCTGTGGCTGCGCGAGGCGGGATTGCCGAACAGGCCGTCCTTGGTCAGGCAGCCGGCCATCTTTTCGGCCACGCGCTCGTCAACCGGCGTGGTCGAGGAATAATCGAGGTAGATCGGCAGTTTCAGGTCACTCATTGCGCGTTAGCTCCTTTCCGCGGCCGCTTTGGCGGTCGCATGGCTTTTTCCGGTCGAGGCTTGCAGAGGGGCGCCGTGCATCACGACCTCCTGCACGCCGTCTTTTTCCATTTGTTCCCGATGGCGCTGCAGTACATCCGCCAGCGAGCGGGTGCTGAGGAAGTCATAGACCTGCTGACTCAGATCGGTCCACAGGTCGTGCGTCAGGCAGCGCGAATCCGAATTGCAGTTGGCCTTGCCGCCGCAGCGGGTGACGTCCACCGGCTCGTCCACCGCCACCACGATATCGGCCACGCTGATCCCCTCCGGTTCACGGCTGAGGGCATAGCCCCCGCCCGGCCCGCGACTGCTGTTCACCAGCCCCTTGCGGCGCAGCCTGGAAAAAAGCTGCTCCAGATAGGACAGCGAAAGCTTCTGCCGCCGCGCCACTTCGGCCAGGGATACCGGCCCGTTGCGGGTGTGCATCGCCACATCGAGCATGGCGGTGACGGCGTACCGGCCTTTGGTCGTCAGTTTCATGGTTGAGTGCACTTGTCAGTCATTTGCCGGCAAGCTTAGCAATACCCGAGCAAAACGATCAAGTATTCCCTTGCTGTTTACGTTCTTGTTGGGTCGCCACGTTCGGCGGAACCTCGCACTCGTCCGGCTCCAGACCTTCCAGATCGCAGGCCTCCAGCGGGCCCGAATCGTCCTCGCCCAGGGCCTCGCCCGGATCGATACCGGCGCGCTTGAGCGCCTGGCAGGCCCGTTCCATGCGCTCGTCCAGGTCGTGTACGCGCTGCACGATGCGGTGGATCGCGTTGGCCACCGGATCTGGCATGTCCCGCGAGAGGCCGTAGGCATCGAAGCCCATGCGGTCCGCCATCTGCTGGAAGCGCGGATCGGGCTCGGGCCGCGGGCCGAGCACCCGGGCGGGAATGCCGACCGCGGTCGCCTCCGCCGGAACATCCTTCAGCACCACTGCGTTGGAGCCAATGCGCGCGTGGTCGCCCACGTGGATCGGGCCCAGCAATTTGGCACCCGCACCGATCACCACCTCGTTGCCGAGCGTCGGGTGGCGCTTGCCGCCTTCCCAGGTGGTGCCGCCCAGGGTCACCTGGTGGTAGATCGTGCAGTCGTCGCCGACCTCGGCGGTCTCGCCGATCACCACCCCCATGCCATGATCGATAAAGAACCGTCGGCCGAGGGTCGCCCCCGGATGGATCTCGATGCCGGTCACCCAGCGGCTGAAGTTCGCGATCACGCGCCCCAGCCAGCGCATCCGGTGGTTCCACAACCAGTGCGCGAGGCGGTGATACCACAGCGCATGCAGGCCGGGGTATGCGGTCAGCACCTCGAAGGCGTTGCGTGCCGCCGGGTCACGGTCAAACACGCAGCGAATGTCCTCGCGCATCCTGTCAAACATGGGCCGGCCTCAATTCCCGAGTCATCCGCTAGGTTATCACGCCGGTTTCCGGCGCCCTCAGCGGCCCTTTTCCGTGTGCGTCAATATACCGCGCAGCATGCGCACCTCGCTGCCGGTCAGTCCGGCGCGCATATAGAGGTGCCGCAAGCGCCGCATCAGATTGCGCGGATTGTCCGGGTCGAGCACCTCGATGGTCGTCAGGGCCTGCTCGAAATGACGGAACAGACCCTCCATCTCGTCTTGGGTCGCGAGCGGGTCGCGTGCCTCCCCTGCCGCACTCGCCTGCCCGGGATCCATTCCGGTCAGGGCCGCCATGCGGAGCGCGTAGGTCATTACCTGCACGCTGCCGGCCAGGTTCAGGGAGCTGAAATCCGGCACCGTCGGGATCTGCACAAACGCGTTGCAGTAATCCAGCTCGGTGTTGGTCAGACCACTGTGTTCACGTCCGAAAACCAGGGCCACCGGTCCCAGGGCCGCGTTCTCCAGCGCCTGCCCGGCCGCCACGTCCGGGCCCAGCACCGGTACCGAGTGGGTGCGCAGCCGGGCACTGGTACCCACCACCCACACGCAGTCGGAGACCGCGGCCGCCACGTCATCCACCACGCGCGCCCGCGCCAGCACGTCATCCGCCCCGGACGCCAGCGCAGTCGCATCGGCATGCGGAAACCGCTCCGGCGCCACCAGCACCAGATCCGTCACTCCCATGGCCTTCATCGCACGTGCGGCGGACCCAATGTTGCCCGGATGCGTCGTACCCACCAGCACGACGCGCACCCGGTTCAGGCGTTCTTCCATTCGTGGAGTCTCCGTTGCCATGCCCGCATCAAAGCTCGCGGATTGTACACAGGGGGGCTCTCGACTTCCCAAAAAAGAGCGGCTTGTGTATTGTTCGCGGCCTTCCCGCGGCGCGTGCGCGCGCCCGCCGGACACCCCGAAGAACACCAGGAGACACCCCATGCACCCCATGCTGAACACGGCGGTATCGGCGGCCCGCGAGGCCGGACGCATCACCACCCGCGCCTGGGGCCGGCCGGATCGCATGAACACCCGCGAAAAGGCCCGTAACGACTGGGTGTCGGATGTCGACCTGTCCGCCGAACAGGCCATCGTGCACACCCTGCGCCGCGCCTATCCCGACCACTCGATCATGGCCGAGGAAGGCGGTGAACAAAGCGGCAGCGGCAGCGATGCCGACTTCGTCTGGATCATCGATCCGCTGGACGGCACCACCAACTACCTGCGCGAGATCCCGCAGTACGGCATCTCCATCGCCCTGAAGCACAAGGGCCGACTGGAGCAGGCGGTGGTCTACGACCCGCTGAAGGAAGAGCTGTTTACCGCCACGCGCGGCGCCGGCGCCTTCCTCAACAGTCGCCGTATCCGCGTCTCCGAACGCAAGGACCTGAACGGCGCGCTGCTGGGCACCGGCATCCCGTTCCGCGAGGGCCAGGACCTGGAGCGCTACCTGAGCAGCCTGCGCCACCTGATCCCGGGCACCGCCGGCATCCGCCGGCCCGGGTCCGCCGCACTGGACCTGGCCTGGGTCGCCTGCGGGCGCTTTGACGGCTTCTGGGAAATGGGCCTGCAGCCCTGGGACATGGCCGCGGGCCTGCTCCTCGTACAGGAAGCCGGCGGCGTGGTCAGCGACTGGCAGGGCAACCCGGACGTGATGCGCCGCGGCGACGTCGTCGCCGGCAACCCGAAGGTCCTCAAGGCCATGCTCCAGCGCCTGCACAAGGCCGAAAAGGACACCACCGCCCGCTCTGACGCCTGAAGGGCCCGCGCCCCACCGGGTGCCGGGGGTCAGGCCCCGCGCCCGGCCTTCCGCTCGATTCGCGCGCGCATCCGCCTCAGGGAAAACCACACCCCGGCGACCACCACCGGCACCGTCATCCCGATGGCAATGTTCACCGGCAGCGGCAACGCGACCGCCTCGTCCACCCCGCGTAACAGGTAGGCCACCAGGCTGGTCAGGTAGTAGCTGATCACCACCACCGAAAGCCCCTCCACTGTCCGCTGCAGACGCAACTGCAGGTCGGCGCGCCGGTTCATCGAGCTCAGCAGGTCACGGTTCTGCCGTTCCAGCGCCACGTCCACCCGGGTGCGCAACAGCGATCCGGTGCGGTGGATGCGCGTGGACAGCACCTCCAGCCGCTCCGCCTGCGACGCGCAGGTACCCATGGCCGGATCCATGCGCCAGCCCAGGTATTCGCACAGGGTCTGCAGCCCCGGCATGCGCTTGGTTCTCAGTTCCTCAGCGCCCCTGCTCACCAGCGAGGCATAAGCGCGGGATGCGTGGAAACGGCTGCCGGCATAGCTGCTCAGGCGCTCGACGTCGGATGCAAGGTCGGAGAGCACCGCCAGCAACTGCTGCTCGCGGTCCGATGCGGCGAACTGCTCGGTGATCCCCGCCATCTCGTCGTTAATGTCGTTCAGCCGGCCCTCGAGTTCGTCGAGTTCCGGCATCAGCTCGCGGACCAGCGGCAGCGCCAGCAGGGCCAGCAACCGGTAGGTCTCCAGTTCGAACAGGCGCTGGGCGATACGCCCGGCCTCACGCCGGGTGAGATCGACATCGCGCACCAGGAAGCGGGAGAAACCGTCGTCGTGGACCCGAAAATCGGTCCACACCAGGCCATCCCCGCCAGCAACGCCGTTGCCGACGATGGGGTGCGGAGCAAATACGGCTTCCAGCTGCTCGAAGGACCGCTCCGGCATGTCACGCGACTCCAGCGCCAGATGGATCGCAGCGATGGTGCTCCCTGGCAGCTTGCTCAGCCAGTCGGCCGGCACGCGGTTGATCGCCGGGTTGGCGAACGGGTCGCTGAAGGCGTCTCCGGTCACGAAGAATGACCAGGTGGAGAACTCGTTGTGGCGTTCCCAGCGCAAGCGAAACGGCCCCAGATCGCAGGCGACGAAGTTCTTCTGCGGGACCGGCTCGTTCACGCCGAAACGACGGCAGAGCTCCGCTACCAGTTCGCGTTCGCGCTCGGTGGAGTCGCGCGGCGACAAAAGCGCCAGCCACGAGGCAGTCGCAGGGGCGTCCAGCGGTTCGTAGAAACGCGCATGGACTTCATCGTGAATCGACTCCCGCAGGGGGTGACTCGGGGGCAGGGACGGACTCTCTTTCATCGCGGATTCAACCTGAAGACGGCTTCCAGAAGCCCGGGCAGGCCACGCTGACGGAAGTGGATATGGACGGCAAGGACAGCGTGCTGGCCCAGACGCCGCACCGATCAACTTCACTTTAGAGCGCCCGAACCTCGATTGCAGTTACCACGAAGGGCGGACCACGCCTCTCGCCGGGCGAGCCGCCCGCAGCCTGTCGGCCTGCACGACCAGGATGGCCCTGGGGAGCCCAGCGTAGTTCGCGCCCACCTGCGGCGGCAACGCGAACAACCCCGATTCAGACGGCACCCGTTAGTCGCGCTCCTGCAGCCAAAGGATCAGGCGGGCATGCTGCTCCGGGTCGGCATCGATGGCGCGGCCCGGACGCAGGTCGTAGTCCGCGAAGGCGGCATCCACCGTCTCGCTGTCCTCGGCCCATTCCTCGCTGAGACGGAAGATCAGGGTCGTCGGGGACGGCCGGTGCACCGCCGGGTGGAAACGCTGGGAGATCATCCCCGGCAGCGGCGGCTCCGGCTCCGAACGGAAGCCGTCACCATCGCGGAAGCGCCCCCAGGCCGCCTCCAGCAGTGCCAGGGCCGGGCCATGCTCACCCTCGCCGGTTGCCGCTTCCCAGTCGCGCAGGCCGCGCGCGACGTAGGCGTAATCGTTGAGCGTAGCGGTTCCCGCCTGCTCGGCGGGCAGCCCCATCAGCGCCGGCAGCTCCGCCGGGTCGACGGCGACCTCCAGCAACCAGGCTTGAACCGCCGCGCCCGCGTCAAGGAAGCGCGCATCGTGCGCCGACGCCTCCGCCAGGGCGGACAGCAACAGCCCGTGCGCCCCGGTCAGCACCTTCTCGTCGCGCGGCAGGCCGCGCGCCTCGCGCGCCTGGATCAGGGCCTCGCGGCCGGACTCCACCTGCTCGCGAACCTCGTCCCCTGCCAGGTCGAAACGCTCCGCAAGCTGCTCGATCCCCGCGCCACTGCGCGGCAGGTAGCCAAGATCAAAGACCGAGCTGCCCTCCATGCCGAACCAGGCACGCACCAACTCCGGGTACTCGTGGTCCGCGAGTGCGGCTTCCAGATCTTCTTCCGGCCACAGGTAGGCCCCGCCCTCGCGGCCCTGATCGTCCACGGCCGACAGGCTGGAGGCGAACCCGCGGAAACCGCCCTCCGCAGCCGCCGCCTGGTCACCCGTCTCGTCCTCGCGCAGGGCCATGTCCCGCTTGACGAAATCGAGGTTCTCGAGCCCCAGATCCACCCAGTCCTCGCGGCCGAAATATTCACCGGCACGCAGATAAACCAGTGCGAGCTGTGCCTGATCCTCCAGCATTACCTCGAAGTGAGGCTCGTTCCAGTCCGGTGATTCGGAGTAGCGGAAGAAGCCGCCCCCCAGCACGTCACGCAGACCGGAGTGGGCCATCTCGTCCAGGGTGATCTCGAGAAACTCGGCAACCCAGCCTGGGGCCGTGCCGGCCTGCTCGGCCTCCAGCATCGCGTGCAGGTAGGGCGAATGGGGGAACTTTGTGGAACTACCGAAACCACCCTGAAGGTCGTCGGCCTCGCGCTCCAGGCGGCTCCACAGGACCTGCGGCAGTCGGCCCGCGCGGCCCTCGGAAAGCGGTTCCTCTCCCTTGCGCAGTTGCTGGGTGAGTTCCTCGCTCCCACGCCGGGCCAGATCCACCAGCCGGTCGTAATCTGACTCCAGGCGCTGGGTGATGCCATCGAGGAACTCGGCGAACTGGTCACGCGGGGCATACACCACGCCCGTCAGGGCATGACCGTCGGGAGTCACCACCACATTCAGCGGCCAACCCGCGCTCCCGGCGGTGGCACGCTGGAACTCCAGCAGGTAGCTGTCCAGTGCCCCATTGACCTCGCGATCCACCTTCACCGGAATGAAGTTCGCGTTCATCCGTTCGGCAATACCGTCGTCCTTGAAGCTCTCCTCCTGCATCACGTGACAGTAGAAGCAGGAGTAGTAGCCACTGGAGATCAGCAGCGGGCGCTGTTCTTCCCTGGCCTTTTCCAGCAACGCCGGATCCCAGGCGCGCCACTGAACCGGGTCGTCCACATGCAGACGCAGGTACGGTGACACACTGTCGGCCATCTCCGGGTTGGCTTGAACCGCACCGGGTGCAGCCAGTGCCACAAGCAGCAACGGGATATACATCCCGATCCAGCGGTTTCCGTTGGTTGCAAACATGCGAGTCTCCAGCAGCATCAAGAAAAGGTTGCTACCCTTTTGGGACGCGCAGGCAGGGAAGGTTCATTCCGTTCCCCGGAATCACGCGGATCGCATCGTGCATCACGCCCCTTGTACATGCGATGTACAAATGTCGTACAATTATTTCATGGCGAGCGCGACGCACATCGAACTTCAAGACGAAGAAGGGTTGTACCCGATCCGCCACGTGTGCGCGGAGACAGGTATCAACGACGTCACCCTGCGAGCCTGGGAGCGCCGCTACGGGCTGATCCGGCCGATGCGCACACCCAAGGGACACAGGCTCTACAGCCTGAGTGACATCGCCCGCATCAAACGGATCATGGAACTGCTCGAACAGGGCATCCCGGTCTCGCAAGTCCATCGCGTGCTGAATGACGAGTCCGCACACAGCACCGCCAGGGCCGAATCACCCGAAGCCGAAGGCACCCGGACCCAGGCCACCGGCGAGCGCGAACGCCGCGCCAGCCCCGGCCCCGGGATCGCCCCCCACACCACGGATCCGATCGCCGAGGCTCTGTATGCCTCGGTGGCCAACCTGGATGCCGACCAGCTGGATCGAATCTACACCCGGCTGGTCATGCGGCACGGCTGGGACGGCGTACATGAGAGCGCCTTTCCCGAGGTCTATCGCCGCCTGCGCGAGGAATCCCGCCACAGTGCCGAGGGCGAGGTTCGCCTGGCCATCTTCGCCGCCTGGGCCACCGCGGCCTTCGCCGATCAGTTGCGCTCGGCCACACGGGCCTGCGACGAGCCGTCCTACCCCTGCCTGGTGCTGGGCGGCGGCCACCAGCAGGTTGGCGGCATGCTGCTGCAGCTCGCCTGCGCACGCCGCGGCATGAAGACCCTGCCCCTGTTCGATGCCACCAGTCCCGAGGGCCTTGATACGCTGATCCGTCGCCTGCGCGCGCCGGCAATGATCATCCATGGCTCCTCGCAGCTGATGCGCAGCCCCGAGCTTCCGCGGGTGGAGGCGATCCTCAAGCAGGCTGGCCCGCCCTGCTATCTCGCCGGCTCGGCCGCCCTCGAGCTGTCGCAGATGGAACACGGTCGCGAGATCGAGGTCCTGCCCGGGCCTCCGCTGGAGGCCGCCGCGCGCCTCTCGCGCCACCTGCCCGAATAACCTCGCTCCACCCGCGCCGGCCCCGTGCCCGATTCCGCCTTGCCCGTGGCCGTGCGCACCCTTCTGGTCGTGCTCGGCGACCAGCTGGCCCCGGACCACCCGGGTCTGCAGGGACTGGACCCGACGCGGGATCGCCTGTGGATGGCCGAAGTGGCCGAAGAATCCCGACATGCCCCGTCGCATATCGCGCGGACCGCGCTGTTCCTGTCGGCGATGCGTCACTTCGCCAAGGAGCGCCGGGATGACGGCTTTTCCGTCCACTATCGCCACCTCGGCGAACGCCCCGAGCAGACCCTGAACGACGCCCTGCGCGCCGACCTCGAACACCTCCAACCGCAAAACGTGCGCGTATTGCAGCCGGGCGAACACCGCGTGCTGCGCCAGCTGCAGGCCGCCTGCGCCGACCAGGCGATCCCGCTCGAGGTCCTGGACGATCTGCATTTCCTGGTCCCGCTGGACGCTTTTCACCAATGGGCCAAGGGCCGCAAGCAATTGCGCATGGAGTACTTCTACCGCGCGCAGCGCACAGCCCTGGGCGTGCTGATGAACGGCGACGAGCCCGCCGGTGGACAGTGGAATTTCGACGCCGACAACCGCGGGCATTTCGGGCGTGACGGCCCCGGCCTGCTGCCGCCACCCCTGTCCTTTCCGCCGGACGCGCTCACCCGTGAGTGCCTGGGCGACATCGCCCGGCATCTCCCGGACCTGCCAGGACAGGCCGACGACTTCGACTGGCCAGTCACCGCGCAGCAGGCACAACAGGCGCTGGACGACTTCATCCAGCACCGCCTGCCCGCCTTCGGCACCTATCAGGACGCGATGTGGACTGACCAGCCCTGGCTCTACCACGCCCGCCTGTCCACCGCCCTCAACCTGCACCTGATCCATCCGCGCACGGTGATCGACGCCGCGGAACGGGCCTGGCGCGATGGCCATGCCCCGCTGGCCGCGGTCGAGGGCTTCATCCGCCAGATTCTCGGCTGGCGCGAATACGTGCGCGGGCTGTACTTCCATTTTGGCGAGGCCTGGCATGAGTGGAATGCCCTGGAGGCCGACCAGCCGCTCCCCGCCCTCTACTGGGACGCCAAGACCTCCATGCAGTGCCTGCACCAGGCCGTCGGCCAGACCCTGCAACTGGGCTACGCCCACCACATCCAGCGGCTGATGGTCACCGGCTTGTTCGCCCAGCTGCTTGGCGTGCGCCCTGCCGCGATCCATGCCTGGTACCTGGGCATCTACGTCGATGCCGTGGAATGGGTGGAGCTCCCCAACGTGGTCGGCATGTCGCAGTACGCCGACGATGGGCGCATGGCCTCCAAGCCCTACGTGGCCACCGGGCGCTACATCCAGCGCATGAGCAACTACTGCGCGCACTGCCCGTTCGACCCGGCCGAGGCCCTGGGCGACAAGGCCTGTCCGTTTACCACGCTGTACTGGGACTTCCTCGACCGCCACCGCGACCGCTTCGCCCGGCATCCGCGCACCGCGCTGCAGTGGAAGCACGTCGAAAAGATGGACCCCGAACGCCTGCAAGCCATCCGCGACCGGGCCGGAGAACTCCGCAAGACTCTCGCCCAGGGAGACCGCATCTGATGCAAAGCCCCGGCCCCACCCTCGTCTGGCTGCGCCGCGACCTGCGCCTGACCGATCAGCCCGCGCTGCATGCCGCCTGCGAACGCGGCGGCCCGGTGATTCCCGTGTTCATCCACGCCCCGGAGGAAGAGGCCCCATGGCAGCCAGGGGCCGCATCCAACTGGTGGCTGCACCACAGCATCAACGCGCTGGACCACGACCTGCGTGCGCAGGGCTCGCGCCTGACCCTGCGAGCTGGTCCCAGCCTCGACACCCTGCGGGCCCTAGTGCGCGAGACCGGCGCCACCGCGGTCTACTGGAACCGGCTGTACGATCCCGCCATCGTTCTGCGCGATCCGGACATCAAGGCCGGGCTGCGCGCCGACGGCATCGAAGTACACAGCTTCAATGCCCACCTGCTGATCGAGCCCTGGGAGGTCGCGACCGGCCAGGGCCGCCCCTACAAGGTCTTCAGCCCGTTCTGGAAGGCCTGCCTGCAACGCGGTATCGACCGCGACCCGCTGCCCGCACCCGCCGAGCTCCCGCGACCCGAGGCCTGGCCCGACTCGCTCAATCCCGAACAGCTGGGGCTCCTGCCCGCGATCGACTGGGCCGGCGGCCTGCGCGCCACCTGGACCCCGGGCGAGGCCACGGCCCGTGAGCGCCTGGAAGAATTCCTCGACAACGCCGTGCGCGCCTACGCCGAGGGCCGCGACCGCCCGGATCAGGACGGCACCTCGCGCCTGTCGCCGCATCTGCACTTCGGCGAGATCTCGCCGCGCCAGATCCTGCGCGCCCTGCGCGCGGCCGGCCTGCACCCGGACAGCGGCGGACCCGAGGCCTTCGTGCGCGAACTCGGCTGGCGCGACTTCGCCCATCACGTGCTCTACCACTTCCCGCACACCCCGGAGCAACCGCTCAACCCACGCTTCGAGGCCTTCCCCTGGCGCCAAGCCGATCGCGACCTGCGGGCCTGGCAGCGCGGCGAGACCGGGCTTCCGATCATCGACGCCGCGATGCAGCAGTTGTGGGAGACCGGCTGGATGCACAACCGCCTGCGCATGGTGGTCGCGTCCTTCCTGACCAAGAACCTGCGCCTGCACTGGCAGCATGGGGCCCACTGGTTCTGGGACACCCTGGTGGACGCCGATCTCGCCGCCAACACCCTGGGCTGGCAATGGGCCGGCGGCTGCGGTGCCGATGCCGCGCCCTACTTCCGCGTCTTCAACCCGCAAACCCAGGGCGAACGCCACGACCCCGACGGCACCTTCGTGCGCTGCTTCGTCCCCGTGCTCCAGGATGTCGAAACGCGGTATATTCACGCGCCAGGCGCCGGCGGTGCGCGCGGCTATCCGGCCCCGATCGTGGACCTGAAAGCCAGCCGCCAGGCCGCACTCGAGGCCTTCGAGGCCGTAAAAAACCACTGACCCAGAAAGGCCCAACCATGACCTTTTCCGAACAGAATCTGTACTACCCGAAGAATGTCAGCTACAACTTCAGCCGCTACGACGAGACCACTCCCGTGCGTGTGACCCACGACGGCAAGCGCTTTGTTGGCCAGTTGCTGAACTGCGTGGCCCCCTTCCGCATCCGTGTCACCGAGGAAATCACGGGCCCGGGCGCCTCGCGCTTTACCCCGGTCCGAGAAATCGAAATCCAGAGCCTCGACGGCGTGGAATACCTGCACAAGGGCCACCACGGCCACTGAGCGGCATGTAAAGGCCGGACCGCTTTCCCGATCCGGCCTTCCATCACTCCCCTGACGTTCGCACCCGGAGCCCTGCATCACAGAATCGGGGAAAACACCGATGCATGTCATTCATGCAGTGTTTCCCTGGCCTGCTACCCTTGAGACAGGACATTCGCAAAAGGGACGAACGCCATGCAACGCCTTCTCGCCTCCTTCCTGGTGTGCACCCTGCTGATCCCCGGCCTGGCACTCGCTGACAAGCCCGGCGACCAGCGCGCCATCGCCGGCATGGACACGGGACGCATCCTCTGGGACATCACCATTGCCGAACCGGAACGCCTGATTGCCCGCCTCAGCGTGATCCGCGAGACCTATGACGACATGCAGCGCCAGGGCCTGGAGCCGGAAATGGTCTTCGCCTTCCGTGGCGGAGCGGCCGGCCTGATCGCCCGCTCCACCGATCACCTGGATCTCGAGGACGTCTCCGCGGTGCGCCATATCCATGAGCGCCTGGAGGGCTTGCTGGAACTGGATGGCATTCACATGGAGGCCTGCAACATCGCCACGCGGCGCTTCGAGCTCGAACCAGACGACCTATTGCCCGGCATCCACATGGTCGGCAATACTTTCCTGTCGATTATGGGTTACGGGCATCAGGGCTACGCGACCATACGCATCGACTAACCCCGACCGCGGAATGCCGTTACAATCGAGTCGGGCGGACATTCGGTCGGCCCCGGGACCGCGCCGCAGGCACGGTCACCGGGTCATTTGACCGGGTCACGAATGGCAGCGAAAGACTGCCGAAGAAGACGAGGGGAGGCCTCTTTGGCGCATATGGAAATCACGACCTTCGGGACCGTTGGTGTACGCGTGGAGGACCGTGACATACCCGCACTTTCCGGGACCAAGCTCGGCCTGCTCCTGACCTATGTGGCCGCCGAGAGCCCCCGGCGCATCCCGCGCGAGGAACTGGCCCGCCTGTTCTGGCCGGATCTGGACGCCGACAGTGCCCGGGTCAACCTGCGTCAGGGGCTGTTTCAGCTGCGGCGCCAGCTCCCCGCCGGGGACCCGCCCCTGCTCGACACTACGCCCCGCTATGTGCGTTTCCAGCCACAACCGGGATCGTGCATCGACTTCCTCACCCTGCATCGCGCCCGCGCCGAACGCCGCACCGTCGAGGGCCGCGAGACGACCGCCCCACCTGCCGAGCGTGCCCGCGCCGAGCGACGCACCGCCGAAAGCCGCGCAGCCACCGCCGCACATCCGAACCTGGCGATCGTCTGCGACTACCGCGGGCACTTCCTCGAGGGCCTGCGCGCCCTGCAGGACCTCCCGGAACTGTCCGCCTGGGCCCAGGCCCAGCGCGACCATCACTGGCAAAATCTGCTCGTCTTCATCACCCACAACGTCGTCGCACTGGCCAAGCCCAACGAGGGCGAACCGCTGCTCGCCGAGCTGCACCGCCTGCTCGCGATGGAGCCACACGACGAGACCCTGCACCACCTCTTGATGAAGGCCCTTGCAGCCAGTGGTCATCCGAAGCGCGCGCTCGATCACTATGCCCATCTCGAGGCCGAGGCCGGCAAGGCGCCCGGCGAACTCCTGGCGCGCACGCGCGAGGAAATCCTCGGCGCCGAACGCGCCGAGGCCAGCAGCCAGCACGTCAACACCGAGGAGGCCGAACCGGCCATCCTGCGCCCCGAACGTCGGCGGGTCACCGTCGTGGCCTGCGATGTCCAGCCCGACGCGGAAGCCGACATCGAGATCCAGCAGCAGCAGGTGAACCGCATCCTGGAACACGTCGACTTCGTCCTGCTGAGGCATCATGGCCATGTGGTGCCCTCCCCCGGACACGGCCTGCTGGCTTATTTCGGCTACCCGGCCGGTCGCGAAGAGGCCACGGTCGACGCCGTGCACGCCGCCTGGCAAGCGCTGGAGACCGCCCCCGCCGACTGTCAGCTGCGTCTGGCCGTGGATACCGACCTGATCGTCACCGGTGCCGACCCTGACCTGCCCGATCCGACCGGCCAGCTCACCGCCCGCGTCCACGACTGCGCGCAGCACGCCGATCCCGGGACCCTGCGCGTCAGCGCACCGACCTATGCCCGTGTCTCGGGGTACTTCAGCTTCCGCGAGGCAGAGGACGCCACCGGTGCCTACCTCGTCACCGGCGACCCCGGCCCGCTGGACCGGGTGGATGCACAGAGCCTGCGCGACCTGACGCCCCTGACCGGGCGGGGTCAAGAACTGCAACAGCTTCGGGGACACTGGGACCAGGTCCTGGAGAGCGGCGAGGTCCGCTTCGTGCTGGTCCAGGGTGAGGCCGGGCTGGGCAAGAGCCGGCTTGCCCGGGGTCTCGACCAGCAAGTCCGCGGGCAGGCTCGATCACGCTACCTGCTCAAGTGCCGCGAGGATCGTACCCGGCAGCTCCTGGCGCCCGTACGCCAGGCCTTCGCCACCTGGATGGGACACGATAGCCTGCGCGAGGCCCGCCAGCGCCGCCTCGAAGGCGCCCTCAAGACCGTGGGCACACCTCCCGAACTTGCACCACGCCTCGCCCATTGGCTGACCCACCCGGAAGCCGACGGCCCCGAGAGCCTGGCCCACGAGGGGCTGGACCGCGACCGCATTATCGACACCCTGGTCGAACTGGTCCACCGACGGGCGGCCCATGGTCCGACACTGCTCATCTGCGACGACCTGCACTGGATGGACTCGGGTACATCGGAGTTCCTGCGGCGGCTGTACCAGCGCCTGCATCACCGACCGATCATGGCCATCCTGACGGCGCGCATGAGCTTCCGCTCGTCGTGGCGCGACCTTTCCCTTGAGCACGTCCGCCTGCTTGGCCTGGACGCGGCCGCCGCGCACGATCTGGTGGACCGCCTGGACCCCAACGGACGCTTGGCGAGCGGTCTGCGCGAGCAGCTGATCGAACGCGGCGAAGGCGTCCCCCTGTTTCTCGAGGAACTGACGCGTTACGCCCTCGAGGCCGCCCGCACCGGCCAGCTGCCGGACACCCTGCCGCCAGGGCTCTCCAATCTTCTGGTCGCGCGTCTGGAACAGCTCGGCAGTGCCCGCGAACTGGCCCATTCCGCCGCAGTCATCGGGCGCGACTTCGATACCCGAATCCTCAGCCGCCTGCGCGGCCAGCCCGCCGATACCATCCGCCGCCAGCTGACGCGCCTGACCGGGAAGGGTTTCATCGAACCCGCCGGCATGGTGGATGGTGTGCGCTATCGCTTCCGCCACGTCCTGTTCCGCCAGGCAGCCTACGAATCGATGCTGCTGAGCGACCGCACCCGTCTGCACGGCCAGCTGGCCGACTTGATGCAGGAAGACGGCGAGCATGGGATGCAGACCGCCGACTGGGGCCGCATCGCCAACCACCTTTACCACGCCGGTCGCTATCCGGAAGCCGTAAACGCCTGGCTGCAGGCCGGCGAAGCCGCCTTCGCCCGCGGCATCCTGCCCGAGGCCTCGCACTACTTCGAGGACGCGCTGGACTGCCTGGAGCGCCACCCAGAGGCCCACGCGAGCGGCGATCCGGCGACCCACGAACATGACACCCTGCGCGCCCTGGGCGGCCTGGGGGCCTCCAACCTGGCCCTGCTGGGCTACGGTTCGCGCACGGTCAACGACATCTTCGAACGCGCCATGCGCCTGACCGCCCCGGAACAGGACCCGGTGCAGTACTTCCGCGTCCTCTGGGGCCTGTGGCACGGCGCCGGCTCCTGGCATGGATTCCAGGAGGCCCATCGCCTCGCCGCGGAGATGGAGCAACTGGCCGAGCGCTCCGGCGACCGCCTGCTGCGGATCGCGGCCCATTATGTCCAGGGCAACACCCACTTCTGGACCGGCCGCTTCGGCGAGGCGCTGGAACACCAGACGCGGGCGGTCAAGCTCTATCGCGACGCCGACCACGCAACCCTGGTGGCGCGCCATACTGAAAACCCGGCCATCAGCGCCCGGGGCTTCATGGCCTGGACGTTGCTCCATCTGGGAAATCACGCGCGCGCCTGGACCGAAATGGATGCCGCGTGCAAACAGGCAGACCAGCTCGGCCATCGGCCTACCGAGGCCTTCGTGCATGCCTTCCGCTCGGTACTCGGTTTCTACTCCAGCGATCCGGAATCCGCGCTGCCCGCAGCGCGCCACGCGCTCTCCATCGCCCGCGAGTACGACTACCCACTGTGGCGCGCCGCCGGCATCACCCTCGAGAGTTGGGCCCTGGCCCGGCAGGGCCAAGCCGATGCCTACCAGGCCATCGAACAGCAGGTCGAGGCGATGCGCCACATCATGGATGGCGTCAACACCATCTTCCAGCTCATCCTGCTGGACGCCCTGGAAGCCAGCGACATCGCGCCCGAACAGCGCCTGGCGATGGCCGACGAGGCGCTTGCAGGCTGTCGCAAGCGAGGCGACCTCGCCTTCGAACCGGCCATCCGCCGGTTGCGCGCCGTCGCCCTGCTCGCCAACAGCGACGGGAAAGACGACAACGGCTGGCAGGAACTGGAAAGCGCGCGCCGCATCGCCCACGAACAGGGCAATCCCAACATCGAACGCCAGGCCCTGCTCGATTACGCCCGATTCGCCAGCGACCCCCAAGTGCAATCCTGGGCCGAACGCGAACTCTTGCGCATCAACCACTGCATCATCCCGCGCCCGCACCCCGACGAACCCCGCCAGCGCGATCCCCGCCTCGCCTGACATCAGCCGCCGGGACAAGCGCCCGGCGGCCAAGGCGCTACCGGTGTGATCCCAACACCACAAAAGAAAAGGCCCGAACCTTGCGGTTCGGGCCTTTTCGGGATATGGCGTCCCCACGGGGATTCGAACCCCGGTCGCCGCCGTGAAAGGGCGGTGTCCTAGGCCTCTAGACGATGGGGACGTAGAGGCAACGTCTTCTTCTTACTTCCGTCTTACTCGGGTGGGCCCTTGGGCCGGTCTTCCTCGCTACCTGGTGCGCGATGCAGAAGCGTCGTCACCAGACCGTTGAACACCAGCAAAAACCCGACCGGTACCAGCGCGATGAGGGGCTTCGACCAGGTCTGTTCCCCGGTGAGCATCAGCCCGAATCCGCCGATCAATCCGATCACTGCCAGCACCAATCCAACGTAGAGCGATATGACTCCAAAACGATGCATTAATGAACTCGCAGTACCCCTGAGTGGTGGAGCCAGGCGGGATCGAACCGCCGACCTCCTGCATGCCATGCAGGCGCTCTCCCAGCTGAGCTATGGCCCCGTGTCAGGCGAGCGCGTACTGTAGCCAGCACCCCCAAATGTGTCAACCCGCTGCGGCGGAAATTTTCTGCAACGCACGGTCGATACGGGCCAGAACGCGCTCGCGACCAATGAGCACCAACGTGTCATCGATAGGCGGGGACACCGTACCACCGGTAAGGGCGACACGCAGGGGCTGCGCCACCTTGCCGAGCTTGAGCTCCAGACGCTCGCCGGTGTGCACCACCACCTCGTGCAGCGCCTCCTTTTCCCACGCCCCGAGAGCGCTGAAGCCATCGTGCAGGGTTTGCAGCACGGGCTGCGCCTCGGCGGTCAGCTGCTTGCGCGCCGCCTTCTCGTCGTAGTCCTCGAACTCGCGATAGAAATACACGCTGTTCTCGGCCATCTCGCGCAGGGTGCGCGCCCGTTCGCGCTGCGCGATGACCACATCGCGCAGTTCCGGCCCTTCGGAGGGATCGATCCCCAGCTGCCCCAGGTGCCAGCCCAGTTCCAGCGCGACGTGGTCCGGGTCCAGCGTCTTGATGTAGTGCTGGTTCAGCCACAGGAGCTTGTCCGGGTTGATGGCGGAGGCGGACTGGTTCACGTCCTTGATATCGAACAGCCGAACCAGTTCGTCCAGTCCGAAGATCTCCTGGTCGCCATGCGCCCAGCCCAGGCGCACCAGATAGTTGAGCAGGGCCTCCGGCAGGTAGCCCTCGTCGCGGTACTGCATGACCGACACCGCGCCGTGGCGTTTGGACAGCTTGGCGCCGTCGGGCCCCATGATCATCGGCAGGTGGCCATAGCGCGGCGGCTCCACCCCCAGCGCCTTGAGGATGTTGATCTGGCGCGGCGTGTTGTTCAGGTGATCGTCGCCGCGCACCACGTGGGTGATGCCCATGTCCATGTCGTCGACCACCACCGTCAGGTTGTAGGTCGGCGAGCCATCCGAGCGGGCGATGATGAGGTCATCCAGCTCGTGATTCTGGAACGCGACCTTCCCGCGCACCATGTCGTCAACAACCGTCACGCCCTCGTCCGGCGTACGAAAGCGAATGACCGGCTCCACGCCCTCGCGCGGCTCGGTACGGGCGCGGCAGCGACCGTCGTAGCGCGGCTTCTCCTTGCGCGCCTTCTGCTCCTCGCGCATCGCGTCCAGCTCTTCCTTCGAACAGTAGCAGCGGTAGGCATGCCCGGCGGCCATCAGCTGATCGATCACTTCCCGGTACCGGTCGAAGCGCTCGGTCTGATAGAACGGGCCCTGATCGTAGGTCAGACCCAGCCAGTTCATGCCTTCCAGGATCGCGTTCACCGACTCCGCAGTGCTGCGCTCGAGATCGGTGTCCTCGATGCGGAGCACGAAGTCGCCGCCGTGATGACGGGTGTACAACCAGGAGAACAATGCGGTTCGGGCACCACCAATGTGCAGATAACCGGTGGGACTGGGGGCAAAACGGGTACGGAAACTCATGCGCGGGACACTCGATTACGGGTAGTGAGCAAAGGCGCCTAGGGTAGCAGAACGCTACAGGGCGATAACCCGGTAGCCCGGTTTCCGCCGGCTATACTCGAGACAGGCCAACACACGGGCCCCTATCGCCCGAAGGAGTCGTGATGAAATCCGATTCGCTCACCCGCCTCGCGACCATCGCTCTGGTCACTGGAGGATTCGCCCTGGCCGCAAGCAGTGCGGCCAGCATGGAGCGCGTTCCGGCGCCCGAAGGGGCCGAGGTGTACTTCATCAGCCCGCAGGATGGCGACACCGTCGAAAGTCCCGTGCGGATCCAGATGGGCCTGCGCGGCATGGGCGTGGCCCCGGCCGGCGTCGAGGCCGACAACACCGGGCATCACCACCTGCTGGTGAACCAGCCGCTGGACGAGGTCGACCTGGATGCCTCGCTCCCCTTCTCCGACCACAAGCGCCACTTCGGAGGCGGTCAGACCGAAGGCGAGATCGAACTGGAACCGGGCACCCACACCCTGCAATTGCTCTTCATGGATTACCGCCACCTCAGCTTCGACCCGCCAGTGACCTCCGACAAGATCACCATCACCGTCGAATAGGCGGCACAAAAAAGCCCCCTCCGGACCCGGAGGGGGCTTGTCATCGCCAGTGGCAACCGGTCGCTTACGGCAGTGACGGGATCTCGAACTGCGGCATGTCACCGGTCAGCGCGTGCATGAAGGCCTCCAGGTCCGCGACTTCATCGTCGCTAAACTCCATGCCCAGCATCTCCTGCCCCATGATGCGGATCGCCTCGTCCAGCGTCGCGGTCTCGCCGTTGTTCATGTAGGGATAGGTCAACGCCACGTTGCGCAGGGTCGGGGTCTTGAAGGCAAAGCGATCACTCTCCTCTCCGGTCACCAGGTAACGGCCCTCGTCTTCCGAGCCCGGCACCTGGATGCGATGGAAGTGGCTGTCGGTGAGTGCCGGGCCACGGTGGCAGGCGACGCAGCCGTTATCCGCGAACAGCTTCATGCCGCGCATCTGCTGCTCGCTCATCGCGCCCTCGTCCCCGACCAGCCAGCGGTCCAGCGGCGAGTTCGGGGTGTTCAGCGTGCGCTGGAAGGTCGCCAGCGCATGAGCCACGTGATCGGCATTGATCACGTTGTCACCGTCATAGTCCGGATAGGCGGCCTGGAACTTCTCCTGGTACTCGTTGAACTCTTCCAGACGCTCAATTGCGTCCTCCAGCGGCATCGCCATCTCGATCGCGTCCTGGATCGGACCCAGCGCCTGGCCTTCCAGGTCGTCCTCGCGGCCATCCCAGAACTGCGCCGTGAAGAAGCCGGAGTTCAATACCGTCGGGGTATTGCGCTCGCCGACCTGGCCATCATGCCCTACCGCGCGCGGGATACGGTCCGCCCAGCCCAGCGCCGGGTTGTGGCAGGTCGCGCAGGAGATCACGCCGGAGCTGGAAATGCGCGGCTCGAAGAACAGCATCTTGCCCAGTTCGATCTTCTCCTTCGTCATCGAGTTGTCCGCCGGGATCGGCGGCAGCGCCGGCAACGGCTCGAACACATCGCGATATTGCGAATAGTCCGTATCGGACAGCGCTGGCGCCGAGGCCCCCATGGCGACGGCCGCGCACGCCGCGAGCGCCGTCATTCGAAATCCGGAAAGTGTCTTCATGGCAGGTCTCCCTTGGGGAATGGGTGTCGGCTCGAACCGATCTAGACTCGGTCCAGATCGCCTGAAACCCACCCTACCCACGCGGGAAACCGGACGCGATCAAAATCGCGCGTTCCGTTGATCCAGATCAAAGGATACCCCCGCCATCCCGCCTCAACGCGCCCTTGACCCTCAAACGGAGGCACCGTAGGGTCCGCCTTGACTTCAGGTGCCCCGGCCTGTTTTGGCCGGGGATAATCGGGAAGCCGGTGCGCGAACTCTCGTTCGCAAGCCCGGCACTGCCCCCGCAACGGTAGGCGGAGTTGGGCGGATCCAATGCCACTGCGGCGCATCCCCAGGATGCCCGCGGGAAGGCGATCCGCATCTGGATGCAGCGCGCATCCACTCTGCGAGTCCGGAGACCGGCCTGGAGGACACCGACGCCGCGGTGGGCGGCCGGGCGGGCCAGGACCGGCGTGCTCATCGATCGGCCCTCCCCTGCTCCCAGCCCATCCTGTGGCGTCGTTTCATCCACGGCGTGCGGGGTCGCGCGCCAGGGAAACACATGACCCATGTGCGCGAACGGGCACATGGGTCATGTGTTTCCTTAGGGGAGCACCACAACAATGAACGATACCCATCTCCGACCGGGGCGACATGCCATCCCGGTCCTGGCCACCCTGTATCTGATGACGGCCGCGAGCATCGCTCCGGCTCAGGCCAACTTCGAGTTCGGCGACGCGGAAGACGGCCTGCAGGTGACACTGGATCCGCTGATCCAGGGCCGCTACAGCTACGCCCGTGCCCCGGACGGTTCCACTAGCGAGTTCGACTTCCGCCGCGCTTGGCTGGACACCCAGGGGACTCTGTTCCACCCGGATCTTCGCTTTCGCCTGCAGCCGGATTTCAGCAGCGGCGAACTCTCGATGCGCGACATCTGGATGCAGTACGCGTTCCGCGACAATCTGGGCCTGCGCCTCGGCCAGTTCACCGTACCCTTCGGAATGCCGCGCGACATCGGCGGACCCAACCGCCTGTTTACCGAACTCAGCGTGCCGGGCAACCAGTTCGAGGTCCCCGCCGGGCGCGATACCGGCGTGACCCTACTGGGCGGTGACGGCGAAGCCTGGGCCTGGGCCGCCGGGGTGTTCGACGGCCGTGGCCGTCTGGACCAGCGTAACGACCGCCCCGCCACCTCCGGCCACCTGTTCAGTGCCCGCGGGGCCTGGGCACCGGTCGGCGAGATCCCGCGCGACAACACTACCCTCGGCCGCGCCGTGGAGCGCACCGTGGCGCTGGGCGCCGGCCTTCAGGCAGCGGACCGCAACCACCTGCGCGACTGGAGCCGCGGACTGGAAGATACGGTGGACCGCCAGCGGGCCGACTGGGTCACCGCCACCGCCGACGCGGTGATCAAGTTCGGCCACACCTCGCTCTCGCTGGCCGCGTTCCGCCGCGACGTCTCCCCGAACCATGCGTCGTCCTATCACGACCTCGGTGCCGAGCTCGAACTCGCGCAGTCGCTGCCGGTGGACGGGCTGGAGGTGGCCGCTCGCCACGCGGTGCTGCGCCACGACGCCGGCGACGACCTGGAAGGCGACGAGCGCTGGCAGCGCGAATGGGGCGCCGGGCTCAACTGGTACCACCGGGGACAGCGGCAAAAGACCCAGCTCATGTGGCTGGACCGCGACGCCGACCGCTCGGACTGGGAACTGCACCTGCAGCACCAGTTCCGCTTCTGACACGCCACGGCTGACGCGAACAGGGAGAGCCACCATGAATCGAACGAAATCCATCCGGCGGTCGCTGACGACCGGCCTCCCGCTGGCCCTGCTGCTCGCATCGGCGGGGACCACGGGCGCCGAAGAGATCACCGTCCCGATGCCGGGCCCCTGGGGCGAAGGCTACGAAGAAACCCTGGACGACCCGGCCAGCGTGGACGCCACCGAGGCCTTCCAGCGCTTCCGCCAGCAGAGCATGCGGGGCACCTCGGCCACCTACCGCAGCATCGAGCAGATCCTGCGCTATGACGCGCCGTTCGCCGAGCGTCTGCCCGATTTGGCCGACGAGCTGGCACGGCGGGCCGCCGACATCGAAACCTGGTTCGACCGCGAGACACCAGCGCGGGACGGCGATCCAGGAGCCCTGCCCGCGGCCTGGGCGGACCCAGACTTCGCCGAGTACAAGGCGTCCTACCGCCAGGCCGCCGAACGGCTGCAGCGGAAGGTGGAGACGGCCGACGACCTGGCGGACGAGGCCTTCCAGCTGCGCGCCACCAAGGCCCTGAACAGCGTGCGCCACCAGTGCCTCGCCTGCCACGACAATTACCGCCGCCGCTGAACCACGCGGAAACGGGGCGTCCCCCGAGCCCCTTTTCCGGGGCAGAGCACGCCCCGTTTCCGCCAGCCGGGGCCGCCATCTTCCGGCGGCCCCTTTCCTGATCCTGATTAGCACGAATCCACCGCGCGCTTCATATGCCGGAACGGCCTTGCCCGCGAACACGGCGGCGGGCTTCGGCAAGCGCCGCATTCGCGCACAAGCGCGCTCCTGCAGGGCTGCGGGTTGCGCTGGGGGAAAAGGACCTCTGCAGAGCTTCAGTGCTAATCAGGCCCTTGACTGGGTGCCCGACGATCAGTCGTTGTCCATGCCGCGATAACGCCGCACATGCGCCGGGTCGTACAGCGCACTATCGCGGAAATCCCCCGGATCCAGCGCCGGCCCCACCAGGATCAGCGCCGAGCGCCGCGTGCTCAGCTGTGTTGCCCGCTCCACGATATTGCCCAGCGATCCCCGCACCACCGTCTCGTCCGGCCAGCTAGCACGGAAGACGATCGCCACCGGGCAGTCACAGCCATAGTGCGGACGCAGGTCCGCGACCACGGCCTCGATATTGTGCAGGGACAGGTGGATCGCCAGAGTTGCCCCGGTCGCAGCGAAGGCCGCCAGCCGTTCGCGTTCCGGCATCGACGAGGCTCGCCCCGGCGTCCGCGTCAGCACCACCGACTGCGCCACCTCCGGCACGGTCAGCTCGCGCCCCAGGGTCGCGGCCGCGGCGGAGAACGCCGGCACCCCGGGGGTAATCGTGTAATCGATCCCGGCCGCCTCCAGACGGCGGATCTGCTCGCCCAGCGCGCTGTACACCGACAGGTCGCCGGAGTGCAGTCGCGCCACGTCCTGACCCGCCGCGTGGGCGCGCTGGATCTCGTCCATGATCGCGTCCAGCGTCAGCGGCGCGGTATTCACGATGTGCGCGCCTTCCGGCGCATGCTCCAGCACCGCCTCCGGCACCAGCGAACCCGCGTACAGGCATACCGGACAGGCCGCGATACGATCCCGCCCGCGCAGCGTCAGCAGATCCGCCGCGCCCGGGCCCGCTCCCACAAAATGAACCGTCATGATGACTCCTTGAATACGTGATGGGTATCGACCCGGGCCACCGCGCAACTGGCCCGCGCGGACAGACGCCGCGGCAGCAGCAGACGCGCACCCTCGCCGGCCGCCGCCAGCGCCGCCGCCTCGGCCACCGACCCGACCCCGGCGGTTGTACGCGCCCGCGCCGACTCCGTAAGCACTTCCTCGTCGCAGTCCACCAGCGCAGACGCAGACGGAAATACGAGTTCCAGCTCCAGCTCCCGCGCCACCGACGCCAGCATGCGGCTGTCGCTCTTGTGCGCCGGTGCCGCCAGCTGCCGGATCTCGATCGGCTCGACGCGCGCTGCATCCAGCACGGCGCGGACCTCGGCCAGCACCTCGCGGATCAGGCCCTCCAGCTCCCAGGCCGTGCAGGCCGAGGCGAAGCCGACGCCGGGCACCACCCGGTCGAGCGCACCGTTCAGTGCCGCCCTCAACTCCGGCGCAGGGACCACAGGGTCACCGGCCGCAGCGGTTTCCAGCCCGACATCGCGCCCAGCGGTTCCGAACGGCTCACGTTGATGCGCGTCAGCTCGCCGCCATGGCGCTCGCGCGCCGCCGCCAGCACCGCATCGCCCTCGACCGTCACGCTGTTCGCGACCAGGCGCCCGCCCGGGCGGAGGCTCTCCACACAGTGCTCCACCAGCCCCGGGGTCGTCAGGCCGCCGCCGATGAAGATCGCGTCAGGAGGCGCCAGGCCATCCAGTGCCTCCGGTGCGCGCCCGGGGATGCATTGCAGGGCCGGCACACCCAGGGCGCGCGCATTGCGCGCGATGCGTTCCAGCCGCTCCGCGCGAAGCTCGATGGCCAGGGCGCGGTTGGCCGGATCCGCCAGCATCCACTCGATGCCGATGGAACCGGAGCCGGCGCCGATGTCCCACAGGCACTCGCCGCGCCCGGGCGCCAGCAGAGCCAGTGTCACCGCACGGACCTCGCGCTTGGTGATCTGCCCGTCCTGTTCGAACTGCGCCTCCGGTCGGCCGGCGCTGGCCGCGATCACCGGGGCCGTCGGTGAGGCGCGGCATTCCAGCGCGATCGTGTTCAGCGGATCCACCTCGCGAGCGCCCCAGTCCGCCGCCGTGGTCGCGCCAATGCGCTCCCGGGCCCCGCCCAACTGCTCCAGGACCGTCAAGGCCGAGGCCCCGAAACCCAGTTCATCGAGCCAATGGGCCAGCTCGCCGGGGGTCTCGCCGTCGCGGCTCAGGATCAGCAGCCGCGCGCCGTCGTGCAGCCAAGGGCGCAGCGCTTCCAGCGGGCGCCCGTGGACCGACAGGCAGCGGGTCTCCTGTAGCGGCCAGCCCATCCGCGCGGCGGCCAGGCTGAATGCCGAGGGCGCCGGAAACACCCGGGTGGCCGCCACCGGGAAACGCCGCATCAACGTCGCGCCCACCCCGAACCAGAACGGGTCGCCGCTGGCGAGCACGCACAGCGGCTGCCCCGCCCGCGCCTCGATCCAGTCGAGGGCGGTCTCCAGCGGCGAGGGCCACACCAGACGTTCCTGCCCCGGCTGCTCCGGCAACATCTCCAGATGCCGTGCACCCCCGATCACCGTGGTCGCCTGCGCCACGGCCGCGCGGGCCTCCGGCGCCAGTCCGGACAGACCGTCCGCACCGACCCCGACGATGTTCAACCATGGCGTCCCGCCCGGCTGCGTCGCTACACTTGGCATCTCCATGACCTCCCGTTCACCCCTTTCCAACGACGCCCGGCCACCGCGCCCGCGGCATGTCCTCCTGCTGGGCGGCACCACCGAGGCCGCGGCCCTGGAGCCGCTGCTGGACGGCCACCCGCGGCTGCAGTCCACCGTCTCGCTGGCCGGGCGCACCCGGAAACCGGGCCCGTCGCGGCTGCCACGGCGCACGGGCGGTTTCGGCGGTGCCGAAGGCCTTGCCACCTGGCTGCACGAACACGCGGTCGACGCCTTGGTGGACGCAACCCACCCCTTCGCGCGGCAGATCTCGGCCAACGCCGTCGTGGCCGCGCGCCAGACCGGCATCCCGCTGGCGCGCCTGACCCGACCGTCGTGGGAGGCCGGAGCGGATGACAGATGGATCCGCGTGTCCGATCTCGCGGCCGCCGGCCGCACCCTGCCGGCACTCGGCCGGCGCGTGCTGCTGACCACCGGCCGCCAGCACCTTGAGGCCTTCGAGGCCGCGCCCGAGCTGGACTATGTCATCCGCACCATCGACCCGCCCGAACCGCCGCCGGCGCTGCCACGAGTCACCTGGATCCATGCCCGGGGCCCATTCACGGCCGAGGACGAGGCGCGCCTGCTGCGGGAACACGCGATTGACGTTCTGGTAACCAAGGACAGCGGCGGCGAGGCCACCGCCGCCAAGCTGCAAGCGGCCCGCGAACGGGGCATCCCGGTGGTGATGGTGGAGCGCCCGCCGGACGCCCCCGGAGTGCCACGGTTCCACGCCCCGCAGGCGGTACTCGACTGGCTGGAAGCGCTCCCGGACACCCACGGCTAGAGCGGGTCCCGGCTCATTGCGCCGCCTCGACATAACGCGGGGTGTACACGTGCCGCCGGCCCGAAGGGCGTTCCAACACGCGGGTGGATGTGGCGCCGACGATCACCAGCGTGCTCATATTCGCCGCCGCCGGGTCCACCTCGCCGAGGGTGGAGATCTGCACGTCTTCGCGTTCGCCACGTCCCACCGCAGTGGCCAGCACCACCAGGGTGTCCGGCCCCTGGACCTCGCGCACGATCCCCAGTGCCTCGCCCAGCTGCCAGGGTCGCGAGCGCGAGATCGGGTTGTAGAAGGCCATGGCAAAATCGGCCTCGGCCGCCAGCCGCACCCGGCGCTGGATCAACGACCAGGGCTTGAGATTGTCCGACAGCGAGATCACGCAGAAATCGTTCCCCAGCGGCGCCCCCAGCCGCGCGGCGGCGGCCTGCATCGCCGAAACCCCGGGGGCCACGTCCACCTCGACGTCCTCCCAGCGTCCCGCCGGTGCCCCTTCCAGGGCCTCGAAAATGGCCGCCGCCATCGCGAACACACCAGGATCGCCACCCGAGACCACCGCCACGTCCCGCCCCTCGGCGGCCATGTCCAGGGCGTGCGTCGCGCGCGCCAACTCCTCGCGGTTGTCCGAGGCGTGAACACGGTGATGCGCGCCCGCAATGCGTTCCAGGTACGGCCCGTACCCCACCAGGTCGGTCGCCGCTTCAAGACGGGCAGCAACCTCCGGCGTAAGCCATTCCGGCCCGGCCGGCCCCACCCCGACCACACTCAGCCGCCCGAGCGGCCGACCGTCATCCCCGCTCATCGCCGCACCCCTCGCCCGGGAATCACGATCATCGAGAAATAGGGCACCTGTTCCGGAATCGCGGCCAACGGCAGGACCCGCTCCTCCGGCGTACTCGCGCGTTCCACGTACCAGGCACGCTCGTCCAGCCCCAGTTCCCGCAGGACCCCGACCACCGCATCGCGATGGGTTCCAACCTTCATGATGACCGCGGCATCGGTCCCCTGCAGGGCCTGGCGCAGATCGTCGATCGGCATCGTGCCCGGGATCACCGTCAGCAGGTCATCGCGCATGGTCAACGGCGTGGGCAACTGCGCGGCGGAGGCCATCATGGAGGTCACGCCGGGCACGATGCGGGTGGGGAAACGCTCCTTCAGCCGCAGGTAGACGTGCATGAAGGAACCGTAGAAGAACGGGTCCCCTTCGTTCAGCACCACCACCGAACGCCCGGCCCCCAATTCGGCGGCCAGCTGCTCGGCGGCGGCGTCGAAAAACTGCTCGATGCGGCTGCGATACTCGTCGGAGCCGTGCGGGATCTCGTTGGTCACCGGATACTCCAGCGGCATCTCGCGCTGCCCGGCACCCAGATGGGCATCCACGATGGCACGCGCCTGGCCGCGGCCGCCCCGGCGACAGAAGTAGGCCACCACCGGGCTCTCGGCAATCAGCCGCGCGGCCTTCAGCGTCAACAGCTCGGGATCACCGGGACCGGTGCCCACGCCGTACAGACAGCCCGCGTCCGAGGAATCCTGCAGGTTGGGGGATGTCGTCATATCCGGTCACTCGCAAAGGCGTTGATGGCCGCCGCGGCCATGGCACTGCCACCCCGGCGTCCGAAAATGGTCAGGTAATCGAGATTCAGCGGGCTGCTGGCCAGTGCCTCCTTGCTCTCCACCGCACCCACAAATCCCACTGGTATACCGAGCACGGCGGCCGGCCGCGGCGCACCCTGGTGCAGCATTTCCAGCAGGTGAAACAGCGCCGTGGGCGCATTGCCAATGGCCACGACCGCGCCGTCCAGATGCGGTCGCCACCATTCCAGCGCCGCGGCCGAACGCGTCGTTCCCAGACGCTCGGCGGCCGCCGCCACCCCGTCCTCCCGCAGGCTGCAGATCACCCGGTTGTCCGCCGGAAGCCGGGCCCGCGTGACCCCGTGCGCCACCATGTTGCTGTCGCACAGGATCGGCGCGCCGGCGGCCAGCGCATCCATGGCCGCCCGGGCCACCCCGGCGGAAAACCCGACGTCCCGCGGCAGATCGGTCATGCCGCAGGCATGGATCATGCGCACCACCGCGGGCACCAGGTCCTCCGGAAAGCGGTCGAGATCCGCCTCGGACCGGATCATCGCAAAGGACTCCCGGTAGATGGCCGCCCCGTCGCGGATATAGTCGGGTACGGCCCCGGCCGTATCGCTCTGCGTCATGCTGAATCTCCGTTGTTCATCTTCGCGTTCATACGCCTGGCCAGTGCCGTGGCCTCCAGCCGTTGCAGGGCCTCGACCCTCGACTCATTCGCGCCACGTTCTTCACGGGCGAGGGTATCGAGGGCCGCGAGGACTGGTTCGACCTGCCCCGGCCCCAGCCCCGTCAGGACGGTCTCCCACTGCGCGGGCGCGCGTTGCAGCGACAGGTCGTAGCGACCTTCCCGCGCCGTGAGCAGGACCTGTGCGTTCGCGGGGCGCCCACAGTGCTTGTTGCAGCCACTGACGTGCACATGCCCGCCACCCGCAAGCAGCCCGCGGGCGGATGCCCCGGCCGTCTCGGCATCCGCCCGCGTGGACGTACTGCCCGCGGCGCAACCCGCCTGCCCGATACAGGAACTCACCGCCAGGCGGGAATCATTCGGGTCGGTCACGCCGCCCCACTCGGCGACCCGGGCTGATTCCACAGGTGGTGCCCCGGTCACGAGCAGGCTCCGCCACGGTGTCAGCCGCAGGCGTCCGTCGCGCGCCCGGATATGTTCGGCCAGCCCTTGCAAGACCTCCGCGCGCAGGGCCCCGAACGGAAACGCGATCCCGAAGGCGCGCCCGTTCAGGCACGTGCCCATCCCGGCATCCGCGCATCCGGGCATCCGGGCCGCGACCCAGTCCCCGCCCGGGAGCACCCGCTCCAGCCCCGGCGGCGTCAACTCGTTCGGGCCGAATCGGGCCACGGCGCCGGCCACACGCCCCGGCGGATTCACATTGCCTTCGCGCAATTCCACGAAGCGTCCGAGCACCGCCAGGGCGACATTCACGACCGTCTCCGGGCGCGTCCAGCCAAGCACCGTGGCCGTGCGACTGGACGCGCCCACGGCCACCCGAAACCACACCCCTCCCAGCCCCGTACAGACCTCCAGCCGCAGGTCCGCCGGCACTCCATCCAGCGGCAAATCGCCGCCGGCCTCTACCAGCACCCCCACCTTCGGCGGCAGCGCCCGCAGACGCGGGTGCTCCCCCAGCGCCCGCGCGAGGTCCCGTGCGACCGGCTGTACATCCATGGCCGCCTCCGGATCGATATCCGTCACCGGCGCCACCAGGACATTGCGCACCGCCTCCACCGCGGGATCGCGATCGGCCAGACCCGCGTTCTCCAGCTCGGCACGTGCCGGCTCCAGATCCGCCGTGTCCAGACCGCGCAACTGCAGATTGCCGCGGCTGGTCAGCTCCAGGGCACCGGAACCAAAGCGACGCGCCACCTCCGCGAGGGTCTGCGCCTGCTCCGCATCCAGCCCCCCGATCGGGTGACGTACCCGCATCAGCAAACCGTCCCCGGTGATCATCGGCGCGGCAACCCCCGGACAGGCCTGGCGCACCCGCGGACAATCGGCAATCACGACTTCACCCTGCCCGCGCTCATGTGCGGATCCGCACGCCGCGCGCCACCAGGGCCCAGGCCAGCCCACCGACGACGAGCGTCGCCCCCACGAGGACCCAGAAGGTCGTGGCCCAGGCGAAGGACCCGGTCCCCAGCAGGCCGTAGCGAAAGCCCTCGATCATGTAATACAGCGGGTTCAGCACCGCCAACGACTGCCAGGGCTCGGGCATCCGTTCCACCGGGTAGAACAGGCCTCCCAGGTAGATCAGCGGGGTCAGCACGAACGTGGCCACTACGGAGGTATGGTCAAAGCTGCGCGCATACAGGCCGTTCAGGAGCCCGGCCAGCGCGAACAGCAAGGCACTGATCAGCGCGATCCCCAACGTGGCCGCCAGGTGGTGCAGCTGGAGATGGGTAAACGGGATCGCCACCAGCGCCACCAGCGCCCCGGCCAGCAGCCCGCGGATCACGCCACCGGTGGCGAAGCCCGCCACAATCAGCCAGGCGGGCAGCGGCGCGACCAGCAGCTCCTCGATATGCCGCTGCAGGCGCGCGCCGTAAAACGCCAGCGTCACATTGCTGTAGGCATTGGTGGCAACCGCCAGGATGATCAGGCCGGGCAGGATGAAATCAGCGTAGTCGACCCCCCGCATGGTGCCCAGTTCGCGCCCGATCAGATGACCGAAGATCACCAGGAACAGGACGGTCGTCACCACCGATGGCAGGAGGTTCTGCACCCAGGCCCGCAGGAACCGGCGCACCTGCTTGACCACCATCCCGCGATAGGCGAATGCGTAGGCCGCGAGTCTCATGCCCCGGCCCCTTGCAGTGCGTCCGCGCGTTTCGCAATGCGCTGCAGGAACAGCGACTCGAGCCGGTTGCGCTTGTTGCGCAGTCCCGCGACCCGGACCCCGCTGCCGCCCAGGCGATCGAACAGGTCATTGACCTCCATGCCCTGCGGGAGATCGATCTCCAGGGTCCAGATATCCACCAGACGGGTCGCCAGCCCCTCCAGGACCGGGGCCGCGTCCAGAGGCGCATTCAATTCCAGCACCAGCGTCTGCACGTTCAGCCCGTGCAGCAGCTCGCCGGTCTCGCCGCGCGCGACGATCCCGCCCTGATCCAGGATCGCCAGCCTGTCGCACAGGCTCTCGGCCTCCTCCAGATAGTGGGTGGTCAGGAGAATCGTCACGCCATCCGCGTTCAAGCCGCGCAGCAGCTCCCAGGTTGCATGGCGCCCCTCCAGGTCCACCCCCGCCGTCGGCTCGTCCAGCAACAAAACGCGAGGGCGATGCACCAGGGCGCGGGCAATCATCAGCCGGCGCTTCATGCCGCCCGACAGGCCCCAGGCCGACTGTTCGCGCCGGTCCAGCAGACCCGCCTGTTGCAGCACCTCGCCGGTTCGTTCGCGCGCCCGCCTCGGGGACAGCCCGTAGTAGGCCGCCTGGGCCTCGACGATCTCGCCCACCGGCTCGAAGCTGTTGAAATTCACCTCCTGCGGCACCACGCCCATGCACGCCTTCGCCGCCACCGCCTGCGTGGCCACATCGTGCCCGCAGACCCGGATCGAACCGCGATCCGCCCGCACCAGCGTGGTCAACAGCCCCACCAGGGTGGTCTTGCCCGCCCCGTTCGGACCCAGCAGGCCGAAAAAGCTGCCCGCCGGCACTTCCAGATCCACGTTCGCCAGCCCGACCCGGCCACCGGCGTAGCGCTTGGCTACCGACTGCAGGGCGATCGCCGCGGCCGTCATGGCGCAAGGCCCCTGGCGCCATCGGCAAACCCGACGATGCGTCCCGCCCGATCCACCGCGCAGACCTCCAGCGCCGTGGTCTCCGGCAACATTCCGCGGGCCCGCTGCCAGGCGCGCGCGCTGATCCGGTCGGCCAGCGCCACGCCCTGTTCCACGCAGTCCGCAAGGGCCTGGGCACTGGTGTTGGCCGCGCGGATGCGCGCCAACAGGTCCGGGCTGGCGCCCAGATCCGCGGCTTCCCCCGCCAGGGCGTCGAGATCGATGCGCGACTTGCGGCTATGGGCATCCAGGTGCCCGGCCGCGAACTTGCTGAGCTTGCCGAAACCCGCGGCCAGCACCACCGCGGGCAACGGCTGGCGCCGCAGGTACTTCAGCGCCGCCCCGAACAGATCCCCCATCTCGATCAGCGCCAGGTCGTCCAGGCCATAGCGTTCGCGCACTGCCGCCTCGCTGGTGCCGCCGGTACAGCAGGCCACGCGCGGATAATCGTTGGCGCGGGCCACGTCGATGGCCTGGTGGATGGATGCGATATAGGCGGCACAGGAAAACGGCCGCACGATACCCGTGGTGCCCAGGATCGAGAGACCGCCGAGGATGCCCAGACGGGCGTTCATGGTCCGCTCGGCAATCCGTTCGCCCCCGTCCACGCCGACCGTGACCCGGAAGCCCCCGCTGTAACCGGTCGCCTCGGCGAGCGCCTCGAGATGCCCCTGCATCATGCGTCGCGGGACCGGGTTGATCGCCGGCTCGCCCGGCGCCAACACCAGGCCCGGACGCGTGACCGTCCCGACCCCGGCACCCGCCATGAACACAACGCCAGGTGCACCACACAGGGTCACCTCGACCCAGACCCGAGCCCCGTGGGTGGCATCCGGGTCATCGCCGGCATCCTTGATGACCCCGGCGACCGCGCCACCCGGGGTGGGCTCCAGATCGTTCAACGCCAGGCGCACGACCTGCCCCCTCGGCAGGGTGACCTCGACCGTCTCGAGCCGCCGCCCCTCCAGCAGCCAGCGTGCGCCGGCCACGGCGGCCACGGTCGCGCAGACGCCGGTGGTCAGGCCGGTGCGCAGGCGCCCGGTTGTCTCGCACGTCTCCGGGCGCATGCCGCCCTCCGCACTGTAGCGATCAGCCGACTTCATGCGTCCCCGGCCCGGGCTCGAAGCCCGGCGTGGCAATCGTCTCGCGCAGGCGCACCACCTCGCCCACGATCAGCAACGCGGGCGACTGGATGGCCAGATCCGCAACCCGCGCGGGAAGGTCCGCCAGCGTGCCCTCGATGACGCGCTGCGTCGGGCGCGTGCCCTGCTCCACCAGCGCGGCCGGCACCGCGCCATCCGCGCCCGCCGCCATCATCTCGCCGCAGACCTCGGCCAGGGTGTGCAGCCCCATGTAGACGACCAGGGTCTGCTGCGGATGGACCAGCGAGGCCCAGTCCAGATCGGTCTCGCCGGCGCGGCGATGGGCGGTCACGAACTGGCAGCGATAGGCATGATCGCGATGGGTCAGCGGGATCCCGGCATAGGCCGCGCAGCCGCCCGCTGCGGTGATCCCCGGCACGATACGGACCGGGATCCCGGCGGCGGCGATCGCCGCAGCCTCCTCGCCGCCGCGACCATAGATGAACGGGTCCCCACCCTTCAGGCGCACCACGTAGTGCCCCTCCCGCGCCAGCGCGATCATGCGCTCGTTCAGGTCCCCCTGATCGCAACTGTGCCGTGAGCGTGCCTTGCCCACGTACAGCCGCTGCGCCCCCGGGTTCGCCAGATCCAGGATCGCATCCGGGATCAGGCGGTCGTGCAGCAGGATGTCGGCGTGCTGCATCGCAGCCACCGCGTCCAGTGTCAGCAGACCCGGATCGCCCGGCCCCGCGCCGACCAGATCCACGCAGCCGGCCCGCCGCTCGCCGCGTAACGCGATGCTGGTCCCGGCCCGTGCCCCCGGTCCGATCCGCGTCACATTATCCCGCTGCGAATCACTCATGACCGAAATAGCTGCGCCGTGGCCTCGGGGTTGGAAGGGAACCAGGCGTGCAGATAGGTCGCGGTCAGGCGACCATCACGATAGATCGCCTCGCCCTGCGAACCCGTCCCGCGTGCCCGCCAGCAATGGCCGTAGGGTTCCAGGCCGACCTCGGAGCGGGTGTGGTGGAAGGTATGTCCGCGCAACTCGCCCTCCGGCAGCGGGGCCGCCTGGAGACCCAGGCCCTGCAAGCGGTCCGCCAGCTGGGCCTTGCCCGGCACCAGTCCGGCCATGGCCGCGGCATGGCCCTCGCGATCGGCCAGTTCATCCAGCAGATAGAGGAAGCCCCCGCACTCCGCCAGGATCGGGCGACCCGCCACATGGTGGGCTTCCAGGTCCGACTTCAGACCGGTATTGGCGGCCAGCTGGTCCAGATACAGCTCGGGGTAGCCGCCCGGGAGCCAGACGGCATCGGCCTCCGGCAGCCCATCCCCCGCAAGCGGGGAAAAGAACCGCAGTTCGGCGCCCATTTTCTCCAGCAGGCGCAGATTGGCCGGATACATGAACGCGAACGCCGCATCCCGCGCAATCGCGATGCGCACGCCGGACAGGGCCGCCTCGATCGGCGCGATCGCTTCCGGATGAAAGGTCACGGGCTCCGGGAGGCCCGTCACGCCAGCCTCTGCGATCGCGGCCGCCGCGGCCTCCAGCCGCGCATCCAGATCGTCGATCTCGCCCGCCTGAACCAGGCCCAGGTGACGATCCGGGACACTCAGCGTCTCGTTGCGCTGCACGGCACCGAAGAACCGGATCGCGTCCGGGGTGCAGTCCTCCAGCATCCGGGCATGGCCCGGACTGCCCACCCGGTTGGCGATCACACCGGCGAATGACAAGCCCGGGCGGTAGGTCGACAAGCCGTGCACCAGTGCCCCGAAGGTCTGACCCATACCGCTGGCATCCAGGATCGCCAGGATCGGCAACCCAAAGGCCTGGGCCAGATCCGCGCCGGAGGGATTCCCGTCGAACAGCCCCATCGAGCCCTCCACCAGGATCAGGTCGGACGCCTGTGCCGCCTCGTACAGCATCGCCCGACAGGCCTCCTCGCCCACCATCCACAGATGCAGGGCATCCACCGGATGGCCGGAGGCCTGCTCCAGGATCATCGGGTCGAGGAAGTCGGGGCCGGTCTTGAACACGCGCACGCGCCGGCCCTGGTTACGGTGGTAGCGGGCGATGGCGGCAGTGATCGTGGTCTTGCCCTGGCCCGAGGCCGGGGCCGCCACGAACGCGGCGGGACACCTCACACTCACAGCTCGATTCCCTTCTGTGCCTTGATGCCGGCCTGGAAGGCGTGCTTGACCACACCGATCTCGCTGACGGTATCGGCCGCCTCAATCATCGCCTTGGGCGCGGCGCGGCCGGTGGTGATCACGTGCTGCATCGGCGGGCGGTTGGCCAGTTCTTCGAGGACCTCGGCCACGTCGAGGTACTGGTATTTCAGCGCGATGTGCAGCTCGTCGAGCAGCACCAGATCGACGTTCGGGTCGCGCAGCATGTCGCGGGCATGCGCCCAGGCATCGCGGGCGGCCTCGACATCCTTCTCGCGGTCCTGGGTCTCCCAGGTGTAGCCCTCGCCCATCACGTGGTACTGCACGTTGTCCTGACCGCGGAAGAAGGCCTCCTCGCCGGTGGCGAACTGCCCCTTGATGAACTGGACGATGCCCACCTGCATGCCGTGCCCCAGGGCCCGGGCAACCATGCCGAAACCGGAGGAACTCTTGCCCTTGCCGTTGCCGGTCAGGATCAGGAACACGCCCTTTTCTTCCTGGGCCTCGGCGATCTTGCGGTCCACGACCTCCTTCTTGCGTGCCATGCGCTGGGCGTGGCGTTCGGCGCGAGCCGCTTCGGTGTCTTCGCTCATTTTCATTACTCCTTGATTCGTTGCGTCATACGGGCGTTCGGACGGTTCCGGGAGTGGCTATTCGCCGATCAGGATCATCCGCCCGGTCTCCGGGTCCCGGTAGACCTGCCCCATGGATTCGAAGCCCGAGCCGGCCTCGCCGGCCCCCTCGGGCGGGTCCGGGATCTCGCGCCCGGGTTCGATCTCGGCACCGCCGCTGGCCGGTTCCAGCCCGCTACCCGAGGCGGCCATCACCACCATCAAGCCGACGGCGAACACCAGCATGATGTCGGCCAGATTGGCCAGCGGGCCCATCGGCTCCTCGTCGGGCGCGTCGAAACGGCTGGCGCGGTAGTGCGGGACCCTCATGCCGCCGCCTCCATACGCTCCATCGCCGCGTCATACCAGCGCCGGCGCAGCCGCCCGAGCAGGAAGCCGAGGATGCCGATCAGCAGCCCCAGCACCGTGGTGTTGAACGCCACCGTAACGGCCTGGGCGAGGATTTCCAGTTCGCCCCGGCCCATCGCGGCCAGCCCCGGACCCAGCGGGATCAACGTCCCCATCAGCCCGAGCATCGGGCCGATGCGCGCCAGCAGATCGGCGCGGTCGATGCGCCGCCGGGCACGGTAGGCGAGGCGTTCGGCATCGCCGCTCAATTCCAGACGGCGTACCCCACCGGAGCGTTCACCCAGTGCCAGCCCGAGCTCCCAGACGGCGACCGCGACCAGCACCAGCAGGCCGACGATCACCGGCTCCAGCAGCCAGCGCACCACGGTGTCCATCAGCTCCATCGTGATCGAGAAAGACATTCGGTTTACCTCGTTACCCTTCGTTCAATCATGACACCGGCCCTGTAGAAGTCTGCTGGCAGGCGAAGCACCTGCCCGAGACCGCCAGGGCATGGTCGGTTCGCATGCCAGCAGGCGCCTACAGGCAAAATATCCAGCGAGCGTTATCGGCGACGGCCGGCGGCGATACCGCCGAGCAGCAGCAGGAACAGCGCAGCGGCAACCAGCCAGGGGAGCCAGGGCATACCCGCCGTCTCGTCGCCGGGCTCCTGGCCGCCCTCGGTCTTGGCCGGCTCGGGGATCTCCTGCATCTCGCGCGCCGCCGGATCTTCCAGCGGCTGGATCTCGGTGACACGGCTGGGGTCGGCTTCCGGCTCCGCCCGATCGATCTGCGCGGCCGCCCGCACGGCGTCGAAGGCCTCGCGCAGGTCAGCGTCGTCCAGGCGCTCGGCCACCTCGTCCAGCATGGGATGATCCGGGCGCGTGTGACCGCTGCCGGGCAGGCCGTGCTCGGCGACCAGTTCCGCGAAGCGCTCGGACAAGGCATCCAGCACCTCGGGATCGGCGTCCCAGAACCCGTGGCTGGCCGCGACCAGGTGCACGGCCTGCAGGTGAGTTTTCACGTGCACGTTGTGGCCGTCGGCCAGGAACTCCTGCATCCCCAACCCGTGGCGGTCCTGGAGGTACACGTCGTGCACCTCGTCCCAGACCCAGGAGCGGATGATCTCCGGGTTGGTCACCTGCCAGCCCCACAGGTTGTCGACGAAGTCCCGGGCCATGGTGCGGGCCCCGGCATAGCCGTGATCCATCAGCGGCTCGATCCACTGCGGGTTCAGGTTCTGCCCCTGCAATTCGCGCATCAGCGCGCGGCCCAGGGTCTCCACCCGCGGGTCGTCCGGATCGGCATGCTGCAGCACGCGGTTGTCCGGCACCTCGCCGCGGATGCTCTCGACCGCGGTGGACAGACCGCCCTGGAAGTCGAACCCATCGTCGTTGTCCAGCAGGCCGTAGAGATGCGAGGCCCGCCCGAGGTAGGTCCGCCCGACCTGGCCCAGACGGGCCTCGAAGGCCTCGTGCGCAGAGCCACCGGACTCATCCGCCCCGTAGGCATGGCCCATGCGCCGCAGGTAGGCCGCACCCAGTTCGGCACGGTCCTCCCAGGCGCCGGAGCGATCCGCCAGGCGGTTGACCCCCGCGCCGTAGGCCCCGGGCGCGGAGCCGAACACGCGCAGGGCCGCCTGCTGCCCGGCCCCGGCGCCATCGAGCCCGGCCGCACGCAGGGCCTGGGTGTCCTCCACCCACTGCGCGGCCACATCGTTACGCGCCAGCGGCTCGTCGCCCGGATCGCGCAGGTCCTGCCCCAGCGGGGCCAGGGCCGCCTCCAGTGCCTCTTCCAGTTCGGGGTATTCCGCAAGAATGATCTCGGACGAGCCATCCAGCGCGAGGCGGGCGGCACGATCCAGCCACACCAGCTGGTCCTCGTAGAGGTCGCGGAACAAACCGGAGGTGGTGAACAGGGCATCGCGACGGCGGTCACGCTCCGCCTCGTCGAGGTCCATGCGCTCCAGTCCCTGGACAATCCCGCGACTGTTCCAGGCCGGGCGAATGCCCAGCATATCCATGCCGAAGGCGATCATCACGCCCTCGTCGCGCACGGTATCCGACGCCCAGAGGATGATCGCCTCGCTGCCGTCGGCCTCGGGATCGCCGTGCTCACGGGCATCCGCGGCCAGTTCCTGGCCAATGCCCCAGGCAATGCGCGTGGGCACCAGATCCGCCGCCAGCGCATGGAAGTTGCGCCCGGTCGGCAACACCTCCGGCGTCCGGATCGGATCGTTGCCCTGCCCCGGCGGCACGAAACGCCCCTCCAGGGCCGCCAGCAGATGCGCACGCTCGCTGGCCGGCGATCCGCGCAGCTTCGCGTCCCAGTCGTCGCCGATCGCGTCGTCACCGGCCATCGACTCAAGCATCGTGTCCACGGCCTCGTCGCTCCAGTCGCGCCCGAACACGTGCAGCCCCAGCGGCATCTGGTCTTCCTGCATGTCGGTCAGGTAGTGGCCGATCTCGTGGACCAGCAACTCCTCGTCCATCTCGGACAGCCGGGTCGTGGCGTGTTCGTCATGCCCCTCATCCGCATGCTCGTTCTCATGATCATGCTCATGGGCGTGCTCGTGCTCTTCATCCCCATGTTCCCGGTGATGGTCCGCGTCACGCTGCTCGTCGCCATGTTCGTCCGCATGACCTTCGCCATGCCCGGTGGTGTCGGGCTCTTCGTCATGACCCACGTGGTGATCGCCGTGGTCGTCATGGTGGTGCCCGTGGTCGTGATGATGCCCCCGGGCCATTTCCCGCTCGATGGTCTCGGTCAGGCCGAGATCCTCGATACGTTCGCGCAGGGTCTGTACCGCCCGCGAACGGGTGGCGGCATCCGGCTGAGCCGCGGCCTCGTAGGTCTCCACCAGCTGGCGCAGTTCCAGCAGGCTGTCGTACAGCTTGGTCGCCGCCAATGGCGGGGTCAGGTGGCTGATCATCACGCCCATGGCCCGGCGCTTGGCCTGGATGCCCTCGCCCACCCCATCGACGATGTAGGGGTAGATGATCGGCAGGGCGCCCCCGAGGATCTCGGGGTAGTCATCTGCCGCCAGACCCGCCCGCCGACGCGGCAGGAATTCCCGGGTCGAGTGGCGGCCGACATAGACCAGCGCATCCGCCTCGAAGTGATCGCGGATCCAGTGGTAGAAACCAACATACTGGTGGGTCGGCGGGAAGGTGGTATTCGCGTGCAGCAGGCGCTCGCTGACCTCCCAGCCGCGCGGCGGCTGCGGGCCGATGAACACGTTGCCGAACTCGATCCCCGGGAACAACATCTCGCCGTCGCGGGTCATCGCCTCGCCCGGCGGCTCGCCCCAGCCGGTCAGGCCGGGGATGCCCGTGCGCACCAGCGCCTTGCGCAATTGCTCGGTCGTCGCATGCGCGTCCTCACCCGCCAGCGTGGCCTCCCAGGCCGCCTCGAATTGTGCGAGCAGATCCAGCGCTCGATCCTGGGCCGCGTGCGGATAGCTCTCGAGCATGTGGCGCAGATCACCGACACCGCTTTCCAGCGCGGCTTGTGCCAAATCGATCTCGTCGGCGGCTTTGGCCGCCTCCAGCCTCGCCTGCAGGTAGCCGATCGGGCCATCCACCAACTCGGCCCGGATCGACTCCGGCAGGGCGTCGAAATAGGCCTGGTACTGCTCGCGATCGAGCGCGGCCACCCGGCCGGCGATCGCGTCCAGCGCATCTGCCTGCTCCGGGAGATTCACCGCCCGGTCCTGGATCATGTCCAGCAGGGCTTCGGCATCCTCCGGCACGTTGTCGCCCAGGTCATAGCCGGCCGCCTCCAGCCGCTGCAACATCTCCAGCAGGGACTCGGGCACATCCAGCTTGTCCGCGCCGATGTTCTGGCGACCCGGCGGATGGTTGTAGTAGACGACCGCGACCCGCTTGTCCGCGTTGTCGAGGGTGCGCAGCCGCTGCCAGCTTGCCACCCGGTCGGCCAAAGCCTCCACGCGCTCGCCCACCGGCTCGGTCAGTATCAGGCGCACACCCGTGCGTTCATCCTGTTCCGGGGCGCCCGCGGCCGCCAGCACCATCGGCTGGCTCATACCCTGCAACTCCGGCATGGCCACGTGGTAGTGCACCTTGTCCCAGGGGATGCCTTCGTGCGACAGCCGCCACTGGGCTGCGCTCACATCCGCCAGGCGGATGCCCTTGATCACCGGGACATCCAGCTCGCCGAAGGCCTCGGCCACCGCCTCGCGGTTGCCGCCCCCGCCGACCACGAAGTCCTGCAGACTCACGATCCCGGCGAGATCCGCCGGCCCGGTCACCTTCTCCAGCGTCTCGATCGCCTCGCGGCTCGCCCCGCCCCAGCGCGCGAGCACCACAAAACACTGGATGTCGCGGTTCTCCAGGGCCTCGCAGGCCGCATCCAGCAGGGCGCGGTCGCCCGGCCGGTCGCCGGTATCCAGATCCAGGAGCGCCACGGCCGGACCCTCCTCCAGATCGAGGGCGTCCGAATCGGGGCTGGAGCTGCCATGGCGGTAGTAGCGGATGGTCTCGCGCGGGTCCGGGTCCGGTACGTCGATCGCGTGCCCGCCATGCGCGGCCAGCCAGCGCATCAGGCCCTCCATGTTCTCCGGCGTGCGCCCCTGGTAGAACGCCCGCCCGGTCAGCCAGTCCGCCTGTTCGGGGAAGCGCTCCTGCTGTCGGGACAGGTGCGCGCGCGGGTCCTCACCCGGATCCGGGTTGGCCGCCAGTTCGGTACGCATCTCGTCATCGAGCCCCGCGAGTACGGCCTCACCGTCGATCCGCGACAACGCCGTCAGGTGGCGAACGCTGTTGATGGCCAGGATCGGGGCTCCCTCGGGCGGCGGGGCCTCCCGCAACAGGCGATCGAGGCGCGCGGCCTGATCCCCGAAGACGGCCGCGACGAGCACCGCGTCCGCCTCGCGCCACAGCGCCGCGACGGCCTCGTCCGACTTGTCCGTGAGCTGCTCCGGGGTGCGCAGTACGACCTCCGCCTCCGGATGGGCCTCGAGGAAGCGATGCGCCCCGGCGGCGACCTCCGCCGCCGAGCGATCGGAAACAACACCCACCAGGAGCGGCCCGGCCCCGGCCGTTCCGACGCCGAATAGAAAAAACGCAATAGCAATCAGGGTTGTGCGACGAAAACGCATGGAGATTTCCCGAAAAACAGGCGCAAGGGGCCGCGAGGCGTGTACCCGACACGCCAGCGACCACTGCAATGGGATTGGGGCGCCGCCGCAGCGGCGCCCCTCAGAAGAGCGCTTCAGCCACGCCGGCTGGCCGGCTGCCAGAGGACCTCTTCGCCGTTCTCGTGGCGCGCGAGCACGCGACAGAGCACAAACAGGAGATCCGACAGCCGGTTGATGTAGGCCAGCGAACCCGGGCGCAACGCCTCGTGGTGATTGAGCGCAACGAGACGCCGTTCCGCCCGGCGGCAGACCGTACGGGCGATATGACAATCGGCCGCGGCAGGCCCGCCGCCCGGGAGGATGAACTCCTCCAGGGCCGGCAGATCATCGTTGAAGGACTCAAGCTCCACGTCCACACGCTCCACGGAGGCATCCGGCAACGCCTGATGGCCCGGCACGGCCAGTTCCGCCCCCAGGTCGAACAGCTCGTGCTGCACCAGCGCCAGCGAGCGCCGGACCTCTTCGGGCAGGTCATGGATCAGCAACCGGCCGATCACGCTGTTCAGCTCATCCACATCACCGAAGGCCTCGACGCGATGCGAGTCCTTGTCCACTCGCGAGCCGTCACCAAGGCCGGTTCGGCCTTCATCACCCGTGCGGGTCGCAATCTTCGACAGTCGATTACCCATGGATCACCTCTGCTGATAGCGCAGTTTCACGAACGCGGCACGCCCCGGCTGGTTGTAGCCGCCCGCCGTCTCGTAGTCCTTGTCGAACACGTTCTGGACCGAAGCCTGAAGCTGCCATTCCGGATGGATCTGATAGCTCGCGCGTAGGTTCAGAAGGCCATAGCCAGACAGCTGTTCATCGTTGTTGGCATCGTTGTACGAGCGACTCTTCGCGATCACAGACCCCCCGACCGAGAAACTTTGGAACTGCCGATCCAGATCGAAGCGGGCAGTTACCGGGGACCGGCGAGGAAGTTCATTGCCTGTTTCACGATCCTCTGCATTCAGAAGGGTCAACGAAGCGCGCGAAATCCAATCATAACGTTCGTATCCACCCTCCAACTCAAGCCCGGAAATCCTCGCTTCGTCGACGTTTTCAGGTGGCCAAACTGGAATCATTTTTTCCACTCTCGATTGGAAAATCGAGGCATCCAGATACCCTTGATCAAAGCTAGCGCGAAGGCCTATTTCAGCCGTTTCGGACTCTTCTGCTTGAAGTTCTGGATCACCCGCCCCCGGCCAATACAGTTGGTTAAACGTAGGCGCATTGAAGGCCGTTCCATAAGACGCGCGCAGCCGTAGGATGTTGGTAGCCTGCATACCCCAGGCTACCTGCCCTGTCACCTTGTCGCCAAACTGTTCATTGTCGTCATAACGCAAACTTCCCTCGAAATCATGGCGGCCCAAGCCAACCTGAATCACCGAGTATGCTCCAACGTTGTACCGAGAATCTTCAGCATAATCGGTGGTGCTATCCACCCGGTCTTCATACGCATCGATGCCGGCAATCAAATAAACACGATCCGTTATCTCGAGATCGTTTCGCCAATCCACACCGTTGCGTTTGGTATCGAAGCGAGAAGAAAAAGCGCCTTCGTTGAAATTATCGTTCTCATCGCGACTGTGACTAACACTGAATTCGGTATCCCAAAAAGGGGTTACAGGCACTCGCAAGCCACCACGAAGGGCGGCATGCCGAAAATCGGTTTCATCTTCAGTGCCGTCTATTTCGGTTCTACCCTCTGAATACAGCACATTACCGAAAACCTCGACTCCATTATCGAGCCGGTGCGAGACCTTGGTGGCAAGCGAGGTGTTGTCATAGCCATCGCGGTCTTCATCGCCCACACCGTCTTGGACGTTGATGCCGTCGGTATCGAAGTGGCTGACCGAGAAGCTGTAGTTCGTGTTTTCGGTACCACCCGCTACGCCAACGCCGACCTCCCACGTATTGAAACTACCGCCACCGAAAAATGCACTAACCTTCGGCGGCCCCTTGCGGCCTTCACGGGTGAAGACTTGCACAACCCCTCCGATCGCGTCGGAACCGTAGATACTGGTGCGCGGTCCGCGCACGATCTCCACGCGCTCGATCTCCTCCGGCGGCAGGAACTGCCAACTTGCCCCGCCACCCGTCGCAGAACCCATTCGAACTCCATCGACCAGCAACAGGGTGTGCCCAGAGCTCGACCCCCGGGTGAAGACGGAAGTGGTCTTCCCGAAGGCGCTGGTTTGGGAGGTCTCGATGCCGGCTCGCCCTTCCAGAAGATCGGTGAACTGCTGGGGCTGCAGGCGCTCGATCTCTTCACGGTCGATGATGGTCACCGCCGCGAGGGTCTGGTCTACCGTCTGTGCGATGCGCGAAGCGGTGACCTGGACGGTCTCCAGGGTCTGCGCTTCGTTGGTATCCGGCGTGTCCGCCAGAACGGGAGTAGTGGCCAGAAGGATGGCCGCGGAAAGTGCTGTGCGTTTCATTTTTTGTTGTCTCCCGGCGAGCCGCCCGCACGCCGTTGATTCGTCGGGATCGCGCAGACAGGGGGAGACAGACACGAGGGGGATCGGCCAGGACCGGCGAACGGCCCGGCACGATCATCCGCCTCGCATGCCCGCCGCATGCCGCGCGATCATTCCCTGGCCGGTCTCCGGGCTGACGAGCGTCCGATGCGGCGCCTTCCCGAACATCGTGTTCAGTGGCACTGGCCGCGACCATCAGAAACCGACAGACGGTCTCTCGCTCGATCACCGTTGCGGGGGCAGCGTCGGACTCGTCCCGAGGCCTTGCAGCCCGCCGGAGACTCACCGATCTTCCCGTTTAACCCGCCAAGCAGCGCTTGGTCGGGCACCGAGGAACGCAGCGAACCCTACACAGTTGGGCGCAAAATTACCAGCCGCGAACCCACCCACCACGCGATCCCGAGTGACGCTAGCAGGCTCGCATATCGATGCCGATCAGCGGCGGCGCCGTTCCTCCGCGTACAGGTAGCGGGTCCCGCGCTTGAGCAGCAGACCCCAAGCCTTGTCCTGCAGCATGGCGTCGAACTCGGGCGAGCGCTCGGCACGCAGCGCCACTGGGTGCGACTCGTCCCCGGTATGGGTCGCCAGCATCTCCAGGCGCTCGCGATTGGCCCCATAGTGGCTGACCAGAAAATCGCGCATGGAGTCACTCAGTGGCAGGTTGTAGATGCGCGTGAGGCGCAGCGCCAGCCACTCGGCCATGCGCCCGAGATCCTGCCGGACCTTGCGCACCATCGCCGAGCCCAGGCCTGCCTTGGCATCCGCGCTCATGCCCACGTAGAGCCCGCCCAGATAGGCCGCGGGGTTGGCATAGATCGCGCGCTGGATACTGGGATTCGTAAGATCCACCAGCGGCTCCATGATCAAGGCGAGCTGGATCCCGATCCGCTTGGCGGTCTCCGCATCCAGCGCCGAGCCGCCAAAGTAAAACAGGTCACCCTCGCGCTCGATCTTGAGTTCCTTGAGGAAAGAGCAGAAGTGGCTGGCCAGTTTCAGCTTCTGGTCGTCGGTCAGTTCGATCAGCTCCTCGCTCACCCGGATGCCGCGCACGCTGCGTTTGAACCAGCGCTTCTCACCCCGCTTCTCCACCTGCGCCCGACGCAGGGCCTCCCAGCGTTCTACCGCGTTGGTGTACCGGCTTTGCGACTGCATCAGGTGGTCGCGCGCCTCACGCAGGTCCTCGACTCGGCGCAGCGCAAGACCGAGGAGCTGCCCATCCGCGGAATTTTCCGGAGGTTCGAGATCCTCCAGTCGCTGCAGCGCCTCCAGCACCTGACGACCCAGACTGACGATCGGCTCGCGCAGGGCCTGTGGATCCAGGCCCGACGCCTCGTGCTGGGATAGCAGGATGCCGAGGGAGCGCAGGCGGCTGACCACCCCGGCCTGAGCCACACGGAAGCGGTTGCCCTGGGATTCGAGGCGGTCCAAGGCAGCCCCGAGCTGCCAGCCCCCCGACCATTCGAAGCTCAGCCGCTTGATCTGGCGTCCGTTCACCAACTCGAAGGCGAGGACAAAGATCGCTTGTACGTCATCGAGGGTGCAGCGCGCCAGGTCATCGGCGTCCGCGGCGGAGAACAGTCGATCCAGGAACTGATCCACCCGGCGCACACCGTCCTCCTGGGTTGGCGCCACGCCCCGCAAGCGGTCGCGCAGGAGATCCGCAACCTCCGGCGCCTCGTGATGCAGCTTCTCCAGGGCCGCGAGCCGGGAGTCCTCGGTCGCATCCACCAGATCCGCGACGCGCGAGCGCAGCCCCAGGCGACGATAAATCTCGATCTGCTCCGCGGCAGCCGCCAGGCTGGCATCGCCGGTCATCTCGCGCACCGCGACCGCCACGGCCTCGGGGGCGATATCCACTTCGTGCAGCAGGACTTGGGCTGCCTTGCGCCGGCGCATGTCCGGGGTCATCTCGCCCATCGCCAGGTCGCGGGTGACGAACAGCAGATCCGGCAGCAAGTCGATGGTGTTGCGCAGCTGATCGCGCGAGCGCTCCTGGCGCTTGCCCCGTGTGGCGTCCGCAACGAAACGCGCGACCAGGCCGATGACCCCGAACAGCAGGGTGTAAACGGCAAAGAAGATGAAGTTCTGTGCCGGGGCGGCGTGGCCGAAACCGAGGAAGTAGCCGCCCTGCATTGCCAGGAACGTGACTGGCCCGGCGGCCCACAGCAACTGCAGGAAGTTCAGCGACCAGGGAACACGCCGCGCGGTGGCGGCCACCTCGGTAATGCGGCTGCGCCCGGCCGCCTCGATCAGGACGTGTTCCTGTGACGGTCCGCCGGCCTGCGGGCTTTCCTGGCCCTGTGCCTCCCTGCGTTTACGAAAGCGACCGAACACGCGCCCCTGCTCCGGAATGGGTGGTTACCGCCGGCATGGCCGCAACGTGACCACTAGTGTAGGGAATGCGCGTTCGGTTCGCCCGAGTTTTGCAGTACTTTCGGGATCGGCCCCGGATCGCTCCCCTCGCCTTCAGGCGGCGTCGCTGGGCTGTGCCCGGGCCTTCCCGGGCGGTGTGGAGATCACTTCGGGGGCATCGTCACGATAGAGGTAATCGCGGGTCAACGGCACCGCATCCTGCTGCTTGGCCATCTGCACGTGGAAGACCACCTGATCCCACCAGCGGAAGGTGGCCTCACAGCTGGCCAGGTAGAACTCCCACATGCGGCAGAAACGCTCATCGAAGCGTTCGACGGCCTCGGCCCGCACCTTCTGGAAGCGGCGATACCACTCGGCCAGCGTCTCGGCGTAATGCAGGCGCCAGAACTCGATATCGGTGGTGTACAGCGGCGTGGGCTCCAGCGCGCCCATCACCTCGGACAGGGCCGGCGTATACCCGCCCGGAAAGATGTACTTGCTCAACCACGGGTTGGAGGTGCCAGGCGGCTCCTGGCGCCCGATGGTGTGCAGCACCGCGATGCCTTCCGGCTTCAGCAGATCATGCACGCGCCGGAAGAACGTCTCGTAGTTGGGCGTGCCCACATGCTCGAACATGCCGACGCTGACGATGCGGTCGTACTGGTCGTCGTGTTCGCGGTAGTCCTGATAGAGGAACCGCACCCGATCCTCGAGCCCCCGACGCTTGGCCTCGTCACGGGCAACCCGCAACTGCTCCTTCGACAGCGTCACGCCATCCACATGGACACCGGCATGCTCGGCGAGATGGAAGGCCAGACCGCCCCAGCCGCAACCGATGTCGAGCACCCGCATGCCCGGCTCCAGCATCAACTTCTTCCGCAGCATCGCGCACTTGGCCTGCTGCGCCTCTTCCAGCGTCATATCCGGGCGCTCGAAATAGGCGCAGCTGTAGAACATGCCCTCGTCCAGGAACTGACGATAAAGCCACTCATCGACGTCGTAGTGATGGGCGATGTTCTGGTAACAGCGCGCCACCTTGTTGCCCTGCTCGATCAGGGCCCGCAGCATGCGCACTGCAGGGTTGACCCGCTGCTTGAACATCGGCGCGAAGTTGCGCATGGCCACGTCGAGGAACACCTGCAGGCCCTCGGGGCCGGGCGACCACAGGCCGTCCATGTAGGTCTCGCCCAGCTGGAAGCCCGGGTCGCGCCCAATCTTGCGTAACGCCGCCTTGTCATGCACCTGCATGGTGATTTCCGGCGCGCCGTTCCCGAAACGCTGCTCACGGCCATCCGGATGCCGCAGCACGAAGGTCCCGTAGCGTATGTACTGCTCCAGTAACCGCTCGATCATCTCTACCCCTGTCCTTGTTCTAGCGGTCGGGTCTCTCAGCCCCCACGCGTAACGCCGAACGTGACCGTGCCGCAGACTCTAGACTCAGTCTAATAACCGATGTCTCGCATTGTCCACGCAGCCGCCGGAGGGAGAAGACACCGAGCCATCTCGATGTGCGGCCCGGCTGACCGACGGCAAACCCTTCTGTAATCGCCTACAACTCATGGGGACAGTACCGCATTCCCATCCCCGATGGCATACCCCGAAGATCGCTTTCCCCAACGTCGAAAAAACGGCTACCCTGCACCCATGACGCTACGACCCACCCAAGCCTGCCAGCACTGCACCCTGCGCCAGCTTTGCCTGCCCATGGGCCTGCCCCAGGATGAACTCTGGCAACTCGACCAAATCGTCCAGCAACGCCGGCCGATCGCCAAGGGTGCGCCCCTGTTCACCATGGGGACCAAGTTCGAAGCGCTGTACGCGGTCCGCACCGGGGCACTGAAAACGGTGCTGATCTCCGATGACGGGACCGAACAGATCACCGGCTTCGCGCTGGCCGGCGACCTCCTGGGGCTGGACGCGATCCACTCCGGCAAGCACCCGGTCAGTGCCATTGCACTGGAGTCCACCAGCGTCTGCGCCGTGCCCTACGGCCATGTCGACGACCTCGCCGGCCGCCTGCCGACCTTCCGCCAGCACATGATGAGCGTGATGAGCCAGGAGCTGGCCCAGGACGAAAGCCTGCACGCCTTGCTCGGCCAACGTACCGCGGAGCAGCGTCTGGCGACCTTCCTGATCGCCCTGTCGGAGCGTCATCGCGCCCGCGGCCTGTCCCCCGAGCGGTTCTACCTGCCCATGTCACGGGCAGACATCGCCAACCACCTGGGCCTGACCCAGGAAACCATCAGCCGGCTGTTTACTCAGCTGCGCAACCAGGGCGTAATCAACCTGCACACCCGGGACCTGGAGATCCTCCAGCCCGACGGCCTGCGCAACACGGCCGGGGTCACCTTCACCTCCGCCGCGAGCAGTGCCTGAAGCCGGGGACACCCCGGAGCCGGCCACGGACTTCGACGCCTTCTGGGCATTCGCCGACGCCCTGTGGGTCGATCCCACCGCCCGCGAACGTCTGATGCGCTGGCAGGACGAATTTGGCGTGGACGTGATGCTCGCGTTGTTTGCCCTGTGGTACCCGCAGCCCCTCGGACCCTCGCAATGGCGCGTACTGCGGCAAACGGCCCGGCGCTGGCAGTCATCCTCCACCGAACGCCTCCGCGCACTGCGCCGGCGGCTCCACACCCCCGAGCGCAACGCGCTTTACCGCGCGGTGCTGGCACTGGAGCTTCAAAGCGAGCGGCTCGCCGGCCTGCAACTGCTCGCGGAGGCCCGGCGCCTGGCGCCGCAGACCACCCCCGCATTCGCCATCGACCCCCAGCGTCGATTGCGCACCCTGTTCCCCGATCTGCCGGACGCCGAGATCCGCGACGGATTGCGCGAGTTCATGGCCGCCTGAACAGCGCGTGCTGCACGCAAGGGCGCATTCCGGCTATGCTCCCCGCACATTGACCGAACACGGCAGGATTCATGTCGGATGATCTGCGCAGTCAGCTCCTGAAAACGGGGCTGGTCGACGAAAAACAGGTTCGCCAGGCCAAGTCGCAAAAGCACAAGGCCCAGAAAGGGAACGCGAAGAAGAAGAAGGACCGCAACACGGGTCCGGACCCGGGCGTGGCCGAGGCGCGCAAGGCCGAGCAGGCCGAGCGTTCGCGACAGAAGAACCGCGAACAGCAGGAACGTGCCGAACGCCGGGCCCGCCACGCGCAAATCCGCGAACTGGTCAGCACCCACCTGGCGCCGATTCCCACCGGCGATGCCGCGCTGGATTATCACTTCCAGCAGGGCGGGCAGATCCGCCACCTCCCGGTGACCGCCGACCTGCAAAAGCGCCTGGCCGACGGCCGCGCCGCGCTTGCCGGCCTGGATGTGCGCCCGGAAAAGGGGTTCCGGGTCATCCCACGCGAGACCGCCGACCGCATCCGCGAGCGCGATCCGGAATGGCCACTGGTCATCCCCGCCGAGGACGAAACCGGATCGGAACCTGCCCCGGACGACCCATACAAGGACTACGTGGTACCCGACGACCTCATGTGGTGACCGCAGGGGAATCCCCGCAGGCCAACGATCCAATCAGTCGGTTGCGCGCTTCACGTCCGCGGCGGGCATGCCGCTTTGCTGCGGGCGCCGCGCCTCGTCACTGGACATGTCCTGCGGCGTGATGCCGCCCTGCTCCAGGCCCTGGGCGGGGCCGGCCGACTCCTCCGGCTCGCCGCTGCCGCAGCCTAGCGCCAGCAGACCCACGGCCGTCAGACCGATCACCAGGGGGGCGGCTCGCTGAATCTCTCGCATCATCTTCACTCTTGATCCATGTGTACTCGAAGCCTGCAAACTCTGCGGCGGGCGTGCAACATCGAGTGTAACAGGCGGGGGTTCCGGCAAGGGCTTCAGGCGGCGCCCACCGGCAGGATCCGGGTCCCCGCCTGCCCGGCCAGGATAGCCGCGGCGTCCTCCAGCGAACCGATCCCGACCCGAATGCCGCCCTGGGCAGCGCGCCGTGCAGCCTCCATCTTCGGCCCCATGGAACCGCCCGGGTACGCCGCCGGCTCCACGGCCGTAACCAGAAGCGCCTTCAGGCGCCGGGCGTCCGGTGTGCCCCAGTCCATGTAGACGCCGTCGACATCGGTCAGCATCAACAACCAGTCCGCCCCGACATGCGCGGCCAGGCGCGCGGCCGTCAGGTCCTTGTCCACCACGGCCTCGATGCCGTATAGACGCCCGTCGCCGTCACGCGCGACCGGTACGCCGCCGCCCCCGGCACAGATCGCCACCGACCCGCCATCCACGAGACTGCGGACGGCCTCCATACCCAGCAGGCGTTGCGGCTCCGGCGACGCCACCACCCGCCGCCAGCCCTCGCCGTCTGGTGCCACGTCCCAGCCGCGCTCGTCGGCCAGCGCGCGGGCGCGGGCCGCGTCCCAGGTCGGGCCAATGAACTTTTCCGGGTGGTCGAAGGCGGGGTCGTTCGGGTCGACCTCGGTCTGGGTGAGCAAGCTTGCCACCCGGTCATGGCCCAGCGCGTTATGCAGCTCCCGCGCCAGGATGTAGCCGATCATGCCGTGGCTCTCGGCCCCGACCACATCCAGCGGCCAGGCGATGCGATCGCATTCCGCCTGATTGGCGAGCAACCCCACCTGGGGCCCGTTGCCGTGGGTGACGACCACCTCGTGCTCGCGCGCCACGGCCGCGATGGCTGCCGCCGCACGCTGGGCGTTGTGCTGCTGGGCCTCGGCCGAGGGGGTCTCGCCGCGTTGCAGCAGGGCGTTGCCGCCCAGCGCGATCACGATACGCATGGCGGGCCTACTCCGTACTTGAAGGGTTGGGTCAGGTGCGCGGGAGCGTGACGCCGCGCTGGCCCTGGTATTTGCCACCGCGGTCCTTGTAGGAGGTCTCGCAGACCTCGTCGGACTGCAGGAACAGCATCTGCGCCACGCCCTCGTTGGCGTAGATCTTGGCGGGCAGCGGCGTGGTGTTGGAGAACTCCAGCGTCACGTGGCCCTCCCACTCGGGCTCCAGTGGGGTCACGTTCACGATGATGCCGCAGCGCGCGTAGGTCGACTTGCCCAGACAGATGGTCAGCACATCGCGCGGGATGCGGAAGTACTCGACCGTATGCGCCAGGGCAAAGGAGTTCGGCGGGATAATGCAGCAGTCCGACTGCACGTCCACGAAACTGCCCTCGTCGAAGCCCTTGGGGTCGACAATGCTGGAGTTGATGTTGGTGAAGATCTTGAAGTGATCGGAGCACCGCACGTCATAGCCGTAGCTCGAGGTCCCGTAGGACACGATCCGCTGCTCGTCGCGGTAGCGGATCTGGCCGGGCTCGAAGGGCTCGATCATGCCCTTCGTCTCGGCCATCTCCCGAATCCAGCGGTCCGCCTTGATGCTCATTGGGCCTGTCCCTGGTGGCGCACCGGATCAGTTGTCCTGGATCACGATGTTGGGGAATTTGCTGCTGTAGTCCTTGGACTGCTCGGCCAGCTTGGCACCCGTGCGCCGTGCGATCTCGCGGTAGATCTCCGTGATGCGGCCCTCCGGGTCGGCGACCACGGTGGGTTCGCCACCGTCCGCCTGCTCGCGGATGCGGATGTCCAGCGGCAGTGCGCCCAGCAGATCCACGCCGTATTCCTCCGCCATGCCCTCGGCGCCGCCCTGGCCGAAGATGTATTCCTCGTGGCCGCACTTCGAGCAGATGTGGATGCTCATGTTCTCGATGATGCCGAGCACCGGCACCTCGACCTTCTCGAACATGCGCAGGCCCTTGCGCGCATCCAGCAACGCGATGTCCTGCGGCGTGGTCACGATCACCGAACCGGAGACCGGGATCTTCTGCGACAGGGTGAGCTGGATGTCACCGGTGCCCGGCGGCAGGTCGATGATCAGGTAGTCCAGCTCCTTCCAGTTGGTCTCGTTCAGGAGCTGCTCCAGCGCCTGGGTAACCATCGGGCCACGCCAGATCATTGGCGTGTCCTCGTCGATCAGGAAACCAATGGACATCGCCTGCACGCCGTGGCGCTCCAGCGGCTCCATGCTCTTGCCGTCCTTGGATTCCGGCTTGTCCTTGATCCCCAGCATGCGCGGCTGGCTGGGGCCATAGATGTCGGCATCCAGGATACCGACCTGCGCGCCCTCGGCGACCAGGGCCAGCGCCAGGTTGACCGCGGTCGTGGACTTGCCCACCCCGCCCTTGCCGGAAGCCACGGCGATGATGTTCTTGATCCCCGCCATTGGCTTCAGGCTCTTCTGCACCGCGTGGGTCGTGACCTTCGTGCTGATGGTGACCTCGGAGGACTCGAGCCCGGCCACACCCGCCAGTGCACCCTGGATGGCGGCGCGCAGCTCGTCGTGGTACCCAGCAGCGGAATACCCCATCTGGATATCGATCGCGGCACGGGCACCGTCCACGCGAATGTCCCGGACCTCGCCGGCGGCGACCAGGTCCTGCTCGAGGTACTTGTCCTGAACGGTCTTCAGGGCGTTTTCGATCTGCTCTCGCGCGAGTTCGGCCATGGGTACGTGGCATCCGATGTTGGGAGTGATCGCGCGATTCTACTGGCCTCGGTGCACGACGCCAATGGCACCACGAGCCACCCGTCCTTTCCGAAGCCCCCGGGCGCGAATCAAGGCAGGTGTCAAGGCCCTTGCGACGGTTTTATGCACAAAGGGCCTGAAGATAGGGAACATCGGCCAAGATAGGCGAACAAGCATCTAAGTCGCTGCACCATTGTTCTTCAAGATACTGTTTTCCCTACCTTCTTATGTGTTGGTCGTTTTTTAACCAATTTGTCATGCGGCCTTGTGTGGCAAGGCCTGGCGACCGATTCCACCGGGTTGCCCACAGAGTTATCCACAACTTCTGTGGACAACATGCCGGAGCCCTTGGCACGCCTCGACAACCCGCGATCCAAACCCGACAATAGCGCCCCTGCACCCGCGCCCGGTGCCACCCAAACGAGCCAAGCAATGACCGATACCCCGCGCAAGATCCTCGTCACCAGCGCCCTGCCCTACGCCAACGGCCCGATCCACCTGGGCCACCTGGTGGAGTACATCCAGACCGATATCTGGGTGCGCTTCCAGCGCGCGCGCGGCCACGAGGTCATCTATGTCTGCGCGGACGACGCCCACGGCACGCCGATCATGCTCAAGGCACGCGCCGAGGGCATCGAGCCGGAAGAACTGATCGCCCGCGTGCGCCAGGAGCACGAGGCCGACTTCGCCGAATTCCGCATCGGGTTCGACCACTACCACTCCACCCATTCGGACGAGAACCGCGAGCTGGCCGGGCAGATCTACACCGCGCTGCGCGATGCCGGACATATCGAGACCCGAACCATCGACCAGGCCTATGACCCCGAGGCCGGGATGTTCCTGCCCGATCGCTTCATCAAGGGCACCTGCCCCAAATGCGGCGCCGCGGAACAGTACGGCGATTCCTGCGAGGCCTGCGGCGCGACCTACAGCCCGCTGGACCTGAAGGACCCGGTCTCCGCGATCAGCGGTGCGCGCCCGCAGTCGCGCGCCTCCGAGCACTACTTCTTCAAGCTCGGCGACTTCGAGGCCTTCCTGCGCGAATGGACCCGCTCCGGACGCCTGCAGGACGCGATCCGCAACAAACTGGACGAGTGGTTCGACACCGGTCTCAGTGACTGGGACATCTCCCGCGACAAACCCTACTTCGGCTTCGAGATCCCCGATGCGCCGGGCAAGTACTTCTACGTCTGGCTCGACGCACCGATTGGCTACATGGCGAGCTTTCGCGCCTACGCCGCGCAGCAGGGGCTGGACTTCGACGCCTGGTGGGGGGCGGACTCCGACGCCGAGCTGTATCACTTCATCGGCAAGGACATCGCCTACTTCCACACCCTGTTCTGGCCGGCCATGCTGCACGGTGCAGGCTATCGCACCCCCTCGGCGGTGTTCTGCCACGGCTTCCTGACCGTCAACGGGCAGAAGATGTCCAAGTCGCGCGGCACCTTCATTCGCGCCCGCGACTACCTGGAGCACCTGAACCCGGAATCCCTGCGCTACTACCTGGCCGCCAAGCTAGGCGACAGCGTCGACGACCTGGACCTGAATTTCGAAGACTTCGTACAGCGCGTGAACTCGGACCTGGTCGGCAAGGTGGTCAACATCGCCAGCCGTTGCGCCGGTTTCATCAACAAGCGCTCCAACGGCGAACTGGCCGCGGAACTCCCGCGGCCCGACCTTCACGAGGCCTTCGTTGCCGAGGGCGAGGTGATTGCCGAGGCGTTCGAGAAGCGCGAATTCGCCCAGGCGATGCGCCGCATCATGGCCCTGGCCGACCAGGCCAACCAGTACATCGACGAGGTCCAACCCTGGGTCCTGGCGAAGCAGGAGGGCCGCGAGGCAGAGGTCCAGGCGATCAACACCCAGGGGCTGGACCTGTTCCGGATCCTGATCGTCTATCTCGCCCCGGTGCTGCCAAAGCTCGCCGCCGACGCCGCCGAGTTCCTGAACCTGGAAGACACCCGCTGGGCCAGCCGCGAGCCGCTGGTCGGACGCAGCATCCAGAAGTTCAAGCCGCTGATGACCCGCATCGAAGCGGAGACCATCGACAAGCTGCTGGAGGCGTCGAAGGCCACCCTGGCCGCGACCGAGGCATCCAGCGCCACCGACAACGCCGCCCCGGAGGCGACCGTGGATCCGATCGCCGCGACCATCGACTTCGACACCTTCGCCCAGGTGGATCTGCGCATCGCGCGCATCGCCAACGCCGAACACGTCGAGGGCGCGGACAAGCTGCTGAAGCTGACCCTGGACATCGGCGACGAGACGCGCCAGGTATTCGCCGGCATCAAGTCCGCCTACGCGCCGGAGGACTTGATCGGTCGGCATACCGTGATGGTCGCCAACCTGGCCCCGCGCAAGATGCGCTTCGGCGTCTCCGAGGGCATGGTGCTGGCCGCCGGCCCGGGCGGCTCGGAGCTGTACATCCTGAATCCGGATGACGGCGCCCGGCCCGGCATGCGCGTCAAGTAGTGCCCGCCCCCGGCGGCGCGATTTACGCAGAACACCCGCGGCCCATGGATTTGCGCCCGTTGCTCGCGTAAGCTGCCGCTCTTTTCTCGGTCCCCGGACGCATGGAACAAAGCCCCGAATTCAAAGCACAGATCCGCCTGCTGGCCGACGCCGGACGCGAGCTCGCGGAACGCGGCTGGCTCCCCGCGCGCACCGGGCACTTCTCCGCGCGCCTGGATGACCAGCACATTGTCATTACCGCTCCCGGGCGCGGCAAGGATCTGCTGGATGCGCACGACTTCATGGTCGTCGATCTGGAAGGCCACCTGATCTCCGGCAGCGGAGACCCCGGCCCCGAGACCTTCCTGCACATCATCATGTACCGCCACGACCCCAAGCTGGGGGCCGTGCTGCACACGCACAGCGTCCACGGCACGGTGCTTTCGCGCCAGGTCGCCGGGACGCTGCTGCTGCGCGACTACGAGGCCCTGCGCGAACTCCCGGGTTGCGAACACCCCTCGCGCGGCCTCCAGATCCCGGTGTTTGCCAATCACCCGGACATGCAGCAGCTGGCCGCCCAGGTCGACGCCGCCATGACGCGCAATCCGGAGCTCGCCGGGTATCTGATCAACGGGCACGGCCTCTACACCTGGGGTCAGACCGTAGAACTGGCGATGCAGCGAACCGAAGCCTTCGAGTTCATGTTCGAATGCGAGACGCTGGCCCGCCAGCTCGTCGTGTAATGGCCGCCTCTGCCGCGCATTCGGCGCCTCAGGCCATCATCCTGGCCTTCGAAGGGATCCTTGCCCCATCCGGCGTGCTGCGCGAGACGCTGGAGCCACATGCCCAAGAGGCGCTGCCCGGCTTCCTCGAGCGTCACGCGGAGTCCACCGCGGTACAGCGCACCCTGGCGGATATCCTCGCCTACTCCGGGCGCGAGCTGGACGCGGATGGCCTGCTCGCCCAGATCCGCGCCTGGATTCGCGGCGGTCAGGACATTACCCCGGTGCGCCAACTGCAGGGCATGGTCTGGGCGGACGCGCTGGAGGCCGGTGCGCTGCAGCCGCAACTGGACGCGGCCACAGCCGAAGCCCTGGTGCGCCTGCACGCGGCCGGCGTCGCCCTCTACAGTTTCGGCGCAACCCCGGCCCCGGTGCAGCGCGACTGGCTGCGCCACAGCCCGCACCCGGAAGTGGAAGAGTGCCTGGACGGGCTGTTCGATACCCGGATCGGGGGCCGGCGGGATGCCGGCAGTTACCGCCGTCTGGCGGAAGAGATCGGCCGCACGCCCGAGACGGTGCTGGTCCTGTCCGCGCGTGGCGACGAGCTCGATTGCGCGCACCAGGCCTGGCTAATGACCGCCCGGCCCGAGGCCGACCCGAATGCGCAGGACGCGCATCCGGTACGGTCCTTGACCTCGCTCATGCCCGCGGGCGCGCAGGGCGGCTAGTCTCTTACTCAGGACCGCTGACAAGAAGGTTGTCCGCCGCACACCTGGAAGCCGCCCAAAGACGGGGTCAACCCGCAGAAAGCGGGTACCCACGAAGCCCTCGGGGTTGAGTACGCTGTACCACTCCCGGATACTGTATTGTTGACCTGACGACTCGGATTTAACGTGGAATACGTCCTGATACTCATCAGTACGATCCTCGTGAACAACTTCGTACTGGTGAAGTTTCTGGGCCTGTGCCCGTTCATGGGGGTCTCACGCAAGGTCGAGACGGCCACCGGCATGGGCCTGGCCACGACCTTCGTGCTGACGTTGTCCGCGGTCAGCTCCTACGTGATCAACGAGTACCTGCTGCTCCCGCTCGGGCTGGAGTACCTGCGCACCATCGCCTTCATCCTGGTCATCGCCGCCGTGGTGCAGTTCACCGAGCTGGTGGTGCGCAAGACCTCGCCCCTGCTGTACAACGTGCTGGGCATCTTCCTGCCTCTGATCACCACCAATTGCGCGGTGCTGGGCGTCGCCCTGCTGAACGTCCAGGAGGCGCACAACTTCGTCGAGTCGGCCCTGTACGGCTTCGGCGCCGCGGTCGGTTTCTCGCTGGTCCTGATCCTGTTCTCCGCCATCCGCGAGCGGATCGCGGTGGCCGACGTGCCGGTGATGTTCCGCGGCAGCGCGATCGCCATGATCACCGCCGGGCTGATGTCGCTGGGGTTCATGGGCTTCTCCGGGCTGGTTCGGCTGTGAGCGTGCTGTACGCCATCCTCGCGATCGGCGGCCTGGCCGCCGTATTCGGGGTGATTCTGGGCTTCGCCGCGCAGCGCTTTCGCGTGGAGGCGGACCCAGTCGTCGATCAGATCGATGCCCTGCTGCCGCAGACCCAGTGCGGCCAGTGCTCGTATCCCGGCTGCCGCCCGTACGCCGAGGCCATCGCCGCGGGCGAGGCGGACATCAACCGCTGTCCGCCCGGCGGCCAGGCGACCGTGCGTGCCCTGGCGGACCTGCTCGACCGCGAGCCCACACCGCTGGAGGAAGAAGAGCAGGAGAAGGCCGTCGCCATCATCGACGAGAACATCTGCATCGGCTGCACCCTGTGCATCCAGGCCTGCCCGGTGGACGCGATCCTCGGGGCTGCCAAGCAGATGCACACCGTGATCGAGGAAGAATGCACCGGCTGCGAGCTGTGCATCGAGCCCTGCCCGGTGGACTGCATCACCATGGTCCCGGTCGGCACTGACATCACCGAATGGCGCTGGTCGGAGCCGAACCCTTCGCCGATCGAACGGCCCATCCACGTCATCGCGGACGGTTCGCGGCAGTCCGGCTGAGCCGGATGCCCGCGAACCGTTAGAATACGCTTATGCAGCTGCATCGCTTCCATGGGGGCCTGAAACTGGCCGAAGAGACCGACGCCAGCACCCGCGACCCGGTGCTGGTGATGGGCGTGCCGTCCCGGCTGATCGTCCCCCTGGGCCAGCATATCGGCGAGGCGGCGGAGCCCTGCGTGGCGGTCGGGGACCGAGTGACCAAGGGCCAGCGGATTGGCCAGTCCAAGGGCTATATCGCAGCCCACGTGCATGCCCCCACCTCCGGCGAGGTGGTGGAGATCGCCGACCACGCGGTACCCCACCCTTCGGGCCTCAGCGCCCCCTGCATGACCATCCAAAGCGATGGCCGCGACGACTGGGGCGAAACCCGCATGGAGCCCTGGCTGGACTGGGACACCCGCGACCCGCGCAAGCTGCGCCAACGCATTCGCGATGCCGGGATCGTCGGACTGGGCGGGGCGGCCTTTCCTACCGCGGTCAAGCTCAATCCGCGCGCCGGCCAGCGCATCCACACGCTGATCGTGAACGGGGCCGAGTGCGAACCCTACATCAGCGCCGACGACTCGCTGCTGCGCAGCGCCCCCGAGGCGGTATTCGAGGGCATCCGCATCGTCGCCCACCTGCTGGGTGTGGAGCGCGTACTGTTCGCGGTGGAAGACAACATGCCGGAGGCCATGCGGGCACTGACCGAGACTCTCCCCGGCGAACTGCGCGAGCGGGTCCAGTTGGTCTCGGTGCCATCCATCTATCCCACTGGCGGCGAGCGCCAGCTGATCAAGGTCCTCACCGGCCAGGAGGTCCCCAGCGGCGGCCTGCCGGCGGATATCGGGATGATCTGCAACAACCCGGGTACCTTCAAGGCGGTCTGCGATGCGGTGATCCAGGGTCGCCCGCTATTGTCGCGCATCGTCACCGTCACCGGGCCGGGCGTGCAGCATCCGCGCAATGTCGAGGCCCTGCTGGGGACCCCGTTCGCCGATGTGATCGCCGCCGCCGGTGGCTATGCCGAGGGCGTGGACCGCCTGGTGATGGGCGGCCCGATGATGGGCTTCGCGGTCCATGACGACGCCATCCCGGTGATCAAGGGGACCAACTGCCTGCTGGCGACCCGCCCGCAGGACACGCCCGCACCCGGCCCGCTGATGCCCTGCATCCGCTGCGGCGAGTGCGCGGCCGTCTGCCCGGCGCAACTGCTGCCGCAGCAGCTGTACTGGCAGGCCAGGGCCAAGGACTTCGACGCGACCCAGGAGTACGGCCTGTTCGACTGCATCGAATGTGGCTGCTGCGCGCATGTCTGCCCCAGCAACATCCCGCTGGTGCAGTACTACCGCTATGCCAAGAACGAGATCTGGGCGCGCGAGAAGGAGCGCCAGAAGTCGGATATCGCGCGCGAACGCTACGAGTTCCGCCAGGAACGCATCGAGCGCGAGGAACGCGAAAAGGCCGAACGCATGGCCAAGAAGAAGGCCGCGCTCAAGAAGAAAGACAGCAGCGCCGACGGCGCCAGTAACGAAAACAGCGACAAACAGGCCGCCATCCAGGCCGCGCTCGAGCGCGCCCGAGCGCGCAAGGCCGCCAAGGCCGGGGACGCCGTCGAGGGCGCGGCGACCGAGCAAGCGGACAAGGCGGCCGCCACCCCCGAGACGCACACCGAACCCGCCCAATCCGGCGAACGCGATTCCACGGACACGGGCGACCGCTGATGCGCTTTCGCACCGAATCCTCGCCGCACATGATCCCGGCCCACTCGGTGGGCGGGGTCATGCAGCAGGTCCTGATGGCGCTGGTGCCCGGCACCCTCGCGATGGCCTGGTTCTTCGGCTGGGGCGTACTGGTCAATGTGGTCCTGGCGGTGCTGTTCGCGGTGGCCTTCGAGGCCGCGATCGTCGCCGCCCGCAAGCGCCCGGTGATGGCCACGCTGGGCGACAACTCGGCGATCGTCACCGGCTGGCTGTTCGCGCTGGCGGTACCGCCGCTCACACCCGTCTGGGTCACCCTGATCGGCATCGCCTTCGCCATCATCGTCGCCAAGCACCTGTATGGCGGGCTGGGCTACAACCCGTTCAACCCGGCGATGGTCGGCTACGTGGTGGTACTGGTCTCGTTCCCGCGCGAAATGGCCCTGTGGCCGGCCCCGGACACCCTGTCCGAGATGTCGCTGGGCCTCGGGCAGACGCTGCAAACGGTCCTCACCGGCAGTCTCCCGGCCGCCATGGACTGGGATGCCATCACCCGCGCCACACCGCTGGATGCGATGCGCGAGGGCCTGGGCGCCGGGCGCACGGTCAACGAGATCACCACCAGCCCGCTGTTCGGCACCTTCAGCGAAACCAGCTGGGAGTGGATCGGCAATTTCTTCCTGCTCGGCGGGCTGTACCTGTTGTTCCGGCGGATCATCCACTGGCACATCCCGGTGGCGGTGATCCTGGGCGTGGCGATCCCGGCCGGCTTCTTCTGGATGCTGGACCCGGACTCCTTCGCCTCGCCGGCCTTCCATCTATTCAGCGGCGCGGTGATCATCGGCGCCTTCTTCATCGCCACCGACCCGGTGTCCGCCTCCACCACCCCGCTGGGGCGCATCCTCTACGGGGCCGGCATCGGCCTGCTGATCTTCATCATCCGCACCTGGGGCGGCTACCCGGATGCGGTCGCCTTCGCCGTACTGTTGATGAACATGGTCGCCCCGACCCTGGACCACCTGACGCGCCCGCGCATCTTCGGGCGCGAGCGCCGCGGACCGCCACCGGGGGACGGCCATGGGTAACCTGAAGCCACGGGACATCCTGCTGGCGACCGCCCTGCTCGCTGGGTTTGCCGCCGCCGGGGCCGGCATCGTCGCCCTGGTACAGGACTCCACCGAGGCGCGCATCGCGGAGAACCGCATGGCGGTCAATCGCAACCGCATCGCGGAGCTGACCGGGGAACTCGACTACCGCAACGACCCGGTCCACGACACCATCGATCTGCACCACGAGCTGCTGGGTGGAGGCCCCCTGCCGGTCTGGTTCGCCCGCGATGCCGAGGACGAGGTGGTTGGAATCGTCTTCTCCGCGATCGCCCCGGACGGCTACAGTGGCAATATCCACCTGCTGATCGGCGTCGACCGCGACGGCGAACTCCAGGGCGTGCGGGTCTCCGCGCACCGCGAGACCCCGGGCCTGGGCGATGCCATCGAGGCCGAGCGCTCCGACTGGATCCGCGGCTTCGACGGGCGCTCACTGGGCAACCCACCGGCCGAGGGCTGGCACGTGCGCAAGGACGGCGGGGTCTTCGACCAGTTCACCGGGGCCACCATTACCCCGCGTGCGGTGGTTCGCGCCGTCTATCGCACGCTGGAATACTTCGACCATCACCGTGACGAATTGCTGGCGACCCGGCCCGAGGAAACCGGCTCCGTCACGGAACCGCTCCCGACCAGCGAGATCAACGGGGACGACGAGGCAAGCCGATGAACCCGACCCTGACCGACATCATTCGCGACGGCCTGTGGCACAACAACCCCGGGCTGGTGCAGCTGCTGGGACTGTGCCCGCTGCTGGCGATCTCCGGCACCATGGTCAACGCGATTGGCCTCGGCATCGCGACCACCCTGACCCTGCTGCTGTCGAACGTGCTGGTCTCGCTGATCCGTGACCATGCGCGCCCGGAGATCCGCATCCCGGTGTACGTGCTGATCATCGCCTCCATCGTCACCGCCATCGAACTGGCGATGAACGCCTGGTTTCACGGGCTGTACCTGATCCTCGGCATCTTCATCCCGCTGATCGTGACCAACTGCGCCATCATCGGCCGCGCCGAGGCCTTCGCCTCGCGCAACTCGGTTCCGCGCGCCGCGCTGGACGGGCTGATGATGGGACTGGGCTTCACCGGCGTGCTGATTGCCCTGGGTGCCCTGCGCGAGGTGCTCGGCCAGGGCACCCTGATGGCCAACGCCCACCTGCTGTTCGGCGACTGGGGCCACGGCATGACCCTGCAGCTCTACCCGTCCGAGCACGGCTTCCTGCTGGCCCTGCTGCCCCCCGGCGCCTTCATGGCCATGGGCCTGCTGATCGCCGCCAAGAACTGGATCGACAGCCAGTTCGAAGCGGAACCGAGCCCCACCGGCGACGAGACCGCGACCGCAACCGAGGCGAGCCCCGACAACGCCTGATCGGCTCCGGCCTTGATTCCTGGCTGTCAGCCGGTAAACTTCCGGCGCCACGAATCCGTTCTACCGGGGCCACCGCCCCGGACATTCAAACGTCCCAGGAGATTGGCATGGCTGGACACTTCCCGTTTGCTGGCAAGCGCGGCACGCGCTACGGCCTCGCCCCGCGCGGCACGATCGCCGCCTTTTTCGAGAACCACGGGTTCAACGACGAGCTCCAGGAGAAGTACTACAAGTGGTGGTACGACTTCGCCAAGAACTTTGTCGAGAAGGACAGCGACCTGTCCTACACCATGATCCGCAAGTTCGACAGCTACCCGATGGGCACCCATGCCCACCATGCGTTCCACTTGAACGACAAGTACTGGCCGAGCTGCCTGGACGAGCTGGGTTCGTTCATCCGTGACGTCATCTTCCCGAAGATGGACGAAAAGGCGATGCACGACATCGAAGAGAAGCACGCCAAGCTGATCAAGGACCTGGAGAAGGAAGCCGAGTCCAACCCGCGCGACGCCGCGCCGGATATTGGCCATTTCCGCCACGTCTGAGCAACGCCACTACGCGAGTTGCCGGCCCCGCGAAGCGGGGCCGGTTTGTTTGGAGCCCCCGCATCCATGAACGCCGCGAAGCGAGAAGCCATCTTCGAACGCCTGAAGGCGGCGAACCCCGAGCCGACGACCGAGCTCGACTACGACACCCCCTTTGAACTTTTGATCGCGGTCATCCTGTCGGCCCAGGCCACGGATGTCGGCGTCAACAAGGCCACCCGCCGTCTCTACCCGGTGGCGAACACCCCCGAGGCCATCCTCGAGCTGGGCCTGGACGGTCTCAAGGAACACATCAAGACCATCGGCCTGTACAACGCCAAGGCCGAGAACGTGATGAAGACCTGCCGCCTGCTGGTGGAGCGCCACGGGGGCGAGGTCCCGCGTGATCGCGAATCGCTGGAAGCCCTACCGGGGGTTGGTCGCAAGACCGCGAACGTGATCCTCAACACCGCCTTCGGCGTCCCCACCATCGCGGTGGACACCCACATCTTCCGGGTCGCCAACCGCACCGGCCTGGCCCCGGGCAAGACCGTGCTGGAGGTGGAAAAGCGCCTGATGCGCCTGACCCCGAAGGCCTACTTGCAGGACGCCCACCACTGGCTGATCCTGCACGGGCGCTACGTCTGCAAGGCGCGCAAGCCGGAGTGCTGGCGCTGCCCGATCGAGGATCTGTGCGAATACAAGGCGAAGACGCCGCCCCCGACCCGTGGCGCCTGACCACCACCAATACCCCGAGGACACCCCATGTACGGCAACCGCGACCAGATCCGCACCCAGTTCGTCGACGCCTGGCAAAAGGCCCAGGCCGGCGAGGCCCTGTCTGATCTGGAACAGCAACTGGTGGACGTGATCTCGGACCACCCCGAGTACCACGACTACCTGAAGGACCGCGAGACCGCGCTGACCGGCGAGTTCCCGCCGGAGCTCGGCACCTCCAACCCGTTCCTGCACATGGCCATGCACCTGAGCCTGCGCGACCAGGCGCGCACCGACCGCCCGGCCGGGACCCGCCAGCTGCACCAGGGGCTTTGCGCCCGCTTTGGCGTCATGGATGCCGAGCACCGGATGATGGAGTGCCTGGGCCAGGTCCTGTGGGAAGCCCAGCGCAGCAACGCCGCGCCGGACGAGAACGCCTACCTCGAGTGCATCAAGCGCCTGGCGAGCCGCTGACCGCGGAACCCGACCCGCCCACCGATACCGGCCGTCGGTCCAGACCCCACCGGTCCAGCAATACCAGCATGGCGGGCGTGAACAGCAGGGTCAGCGGAGTCGCAAACAACAGCCCTCCGGCGATGGCCGTCGCCAGCTGGACCCAGAACCCTGTGACCGGCGCGCCGACGTAGAAGTCCCTGCCGGAAAAGTCCACCGTCCACGCCAGCACCATCGGCAACAGGCCGAGGATGGTCGTGATCGCCGTCAACAGCACCGGCCGCATCCGCTGCGCGGCCGCGCGCAGGGCCGCCTCCATCGCATCCAGCCCAAGCCTGCGCTGCTCGTTGTAGGTATCGATCAGCACGATGTTGTTGTTCACCACGATCCCCGCCAGCGCCAGCACACCGATCCCGCTCATCACAATGCCGAAGGGCTCCCCGCGCAGCAGCAACGCCAGCAGCACCCCGGCGGTGGAAAACACGATGGCCGAGAGCACCAGAAAGGCCTGGGAGAAGCGATTGAACTGGGTCACCATCATCGCGAGCATCAGGAACAGCGACAGTCCGAACGCCCCCAGCAGGAAGTTCGTGGCCTCGGCCTGCTCCTCGGCCTGACCGCGAAAGCGCAGCTGCACCTCGGCGTCCAGCTCCAGGTCGGCCATCCGGCCTTCGAGCGCACGCTGGCGCTCGTCTACCAGATAGCCGGGGGCCGCATCCGCCTCCAGGGTGTACGCACGATGGCCATCGCGGCGCTTGATCAGGCCGGTCGCCGGCACCGGCACCAACTCGGCGAAATGGGCCAGCGGCACCAGCCCGGTGGCCCCCGGCAGGTTCAGGCCCGCCAGCTGCTGAAGATGGCGCTGCGCGGCCGGCAAGCGCAAGCGGATATCAACCTCCTCGTCGCTGTAGTCCGGACGGTAGGTTCCCAGCAAGATCCCGCTGGTGACCAGTTGCACGCCCTCGCCCAGCAGCGGGACATCAACCCCGAAGCGAGCCGCCTGTTCACGGTCAAAGCGCACCTCCAGCTCCACCCCGGGCAGGGGCAGGTCGTCGGTCACGTCCACGAACCCGCCGAGGGCGTCCACCTCGGCGCGCAGCTGCCGGATCACGGGTGGGATCCGCTCGGGGTCGGCGCTGGCGGCCTCGACCACGATCGGGCGACCCTCGCTCGGTCCACGTTCCTGGGCCCTGAACTGCAGGCGAATCCCCGGCAGGTCCGCGGTCCGACGGCGCAGGTCTTCGATGATGGCCGAAGCCGGTGGCCGCTGCCGCCAGCCAATCAGCTCCAGCTGAATGACCCCGATCACGTCCTCGGCATAGTCGCCCTGCAGACGACCCAGCTGGGTCCCGATGGTGCGCGCGTAGACGTGGCGGATCTCGGGTACGCCGTGCAGAGTGCCCTCCACCTGGCGGACCAGGGCATCCGCCTCCCATACCGAGAGATCGCCGCGTGCCTGCACCTGGACCTGCACGAAGTCAGGCTCGACCTGCGGGAAGAACTCCACGCCCCGGCCCTGCGTGGCATACAGCGCGTAGGCCACCACGACCACCGCGACCGTCCCCGCCAGCGTCCAGCCGGGATGCCGCACCAGGGATTGCAGCAGGTGGATATAGGCGCGCGTAATCCCCTGCAGTTCGTCGTAGCGTCCCTCCTCCGCCGCGCGCACGTAGCGCGTCTGCGCGGCGTTGATCGGCCGGCTCTGCCCGATCACGGCACCCAGCGCCGGGATAAAGACCAGTGCCATCGCCAGCGAGGCGATCAGGGTCACGATCACGGTGGCCGGCAGGTAGACGATGAACTCGCCGACCATGCCGGGCCACAGCAGCATGGGCGCGAACACCGCCAGCGTGGTCCCAATGGCCGTTGTGATGGGCCAGGCCATGCGCTGGGCGGCCGCGCGGAATGCATCCGCCCGCGCCATGCCCTCGGCCACATAGCGATCCGCCAGCTCCACGACCACCACGGCACCGTCCACCAGCATGCCCACGACCAGGATCAGGCCGAACAGCACCACCACGTTCAGTGTGAAACCCATCAGGTAGATCACCAGGATGCCGCCGAGGAAGGCCCCGGGAATCGCCATTCCCACCAGCAGCGCCGCCCGCGCCCCCATCATCGCCAGGATCACCAGCGCCACGATCAGCATCGCGGTGATCACGCTGTTCTCCAGGTCCCCCAGCAGGTCGCCTACATCCCGCGCCATGTCCTGCAGGTAGGTCACCTCCACCGCTTCCGGCCAGTCGGCCCGGGCGGCCTCAATGGTCGCCCGGGCAGCGGCCACGACCTCGAGGATATTAGCCTCCGAGGCCTTGCGGATCTCCAGCGAAACCGAAGGCTGACCATCGATGCGGGTGAAACCCTCGGGGTCGCGGTAGGTCTGACGCACCTCCGCGACATCGCGCACCCGCACCACCGCATCGCCCTCCACGCGGATCGCGGTGTCCAGCACGTCGTCGACATCATCAATGGTGCCCGGCACGCGCAGCGGAATACGTCCGGCCCCGGTGTCCAGCGCGCCGGCCGCCACCAGCCGGTTGTTGCGCTCGATCGCGCGGGTCAGTTCGCTGAAGGACAGTTCATAGGTCTCCAGCACCAGCGGATCGACCAGGACCTCCATCTGCTCCTCGCGATCCCCGCCGACATCCGCCTCCAGCACCCCGGGGATCGCCTCGACCCGGTCGCGCAGCTCGCGCGCCAGGCGCACCAGCGCCCGCTCGTCCAGCGGCCCGGAGAGATTCAGCGTCAGCACCGGAAACAGCGACAGATCGACCTCGGAGACGCTCGGCTCCTCCGCACCCGCCGGCAGCTCGGGGCGCACCTGGTCGACCTCCTCGCGCAGGTCCGACAACGCCTGGCGATTGTCCCAGCCCGGCTCGAAGTCCAGACGCACCAGGGCAAAGCCCTCGCCCGCCCAGGACTGCATCTCGTCCACCCCGGGCAGTGCCTGCAGCTCGCGCTCCAGCGGCCGCAGCATCAAGCGCTCGGCGTCTTCCGGGCTGACCCCGGGATACGGCACCGAGACAAAGAAGATCGGGACATCGATCTCCGGTGCCGCCTCCTTGGGCACGATGTGGTAGGCGGTCGCCCCCAGCACCAGGATCAACAGAAGAAAAAGCAGTACCGTCCGGGCATGTGCCACCGCCCAGGCGATCAGGGACCTCACGGCGCCGCCCCGTCCACCGATTCCGGCACCGACGCCCCGGGGTCCACCTGCGCCGCTTGCGGGCGCACCGGCTCGCCATCCGTTACGAAACCGTGGCCGATGGTGATCACCCGTGCCTGTTCGGGCAGGCCGGTCACCCAAACGCCATCGGCCGCGGCCCGGATCACCTCCACGGCGTGGAACACCACCCGATCCGCCGCGTCGACCGTCTTCACGCCCACACGCCCGGCGTCATCCAGCCCCATCCAGGCCGGGGACAGCTTGTGCGCCTGCACCACGGCGGTCGGGATCTCGACGCCGGCACTGATACCCGACGGCAGGGCCTCGTCCGGGTTCGGCACGGCAATCTCGACGCGAAAGGTCTGCGTGCCCGATTCGGCCACGCGCGAAACGAACCGCACCTCGCCCTCGGCACGCCGTCGATCAAGGAAACGGATCCGCGCCGGCTGGCCCGGCTCGACCCGCCCGATCTGGTGCTGGGGTACCTGCACCACCGCCAGGAGCGGGTCGTTGTCGACCACCTCCGCAACCGGGTCGCCGCGACTGACGAAGTCACCACGATCCGCCAGGCGCTGATTCACGATGCCCGCGACGGGTGCGACGATCCGCGTGTTGCGAATGTCCAGCTCGACTGCCTCGAGCTCGGCCCGTGCGGCCTCGCGCTCCGCCTCGCGGGCCTCCAGCTGGGTACGCGAGACATGGCCCTGGTCGTGCAGGCGCTGGGCCGCCTCGTATTCGCTCTCCGCCCCGCGCAACCGGGCAATCGCCTGCCGCCGCCGCGCCTCGCGATCATCCATGCGCAGGTTCGCGAGTTCATCCCCCACATCCACCCGCGCCCCGCGGGCCACGGCCCATTCCGCGACCTGGCCTTCGGTCTCCGCCCGCACCATTACTCGCAGATCCGGTTCCACCCGCCCTTGCAGCACCAGCAAACGCTCTACCGGCTCGGCCGTGAGCTCCGTTACCGCCACCGCCATGGGCTGGGGATCGCTTGCCCGCGGCGCCTCCTCCGTCTCGCGCCCGAGCATCCCGGAGACGATCCAGACCACCACGAGGATCAGAATGCCCAGGGCGATGAACAACCGGGACTGGGCGCGCAGGCCCTGCCAGACAGACCCGCTCACGCTACGCTTCCAGCCGCGCCCGGACGAACTGCACCAGCAACCCGGTCCCGGGTCTCACTGTGCACCACCGAACAGCCGCTGCCACCAGCGCCGGCGACTGCCGGTGGGGGGCACCGCGACCTCGAGATCCACCGGCGGCACCCGCGACACGACCCAGCCCGGCAGGACCCGGAGCCCGGAGGAGCCGCAGCTGGAGCCGAGGTTGTTGGGATCGAAGATCTTCACGAACTCCGGATGCTCGCGGTCATCGACGTACACGATCCCGCAGTAATCCTCGTCGTGATCACGCCGCAAGAGGGCGTCGACCTCGTCGACGAAACGCCGGAAGGTCTCCTCCGGCACCGGCTGATCCGGGACATCGTCGCCCACCGCATAGACGTACCATCCGGCGTCCGCGCGCTCGCGCAGACGCTCCCACAGTTGGTCCAGCTGCTCCCAGTACAGGATGCCGGTGGACCCGGCCTCGAATCGTTGCAGGAAGTCGAGTTCGGGACATTGTTGCGCGGTGGACATAAAGGGCATCCGGGGGTCGCCAGCATAAGCAAACATCGTAGGCCCCCACCCCGGATGCGACAAGCCGGTGGAAGCGGATCCGACCCACGCTTGCGTGGAACCCCGAACCCGCGCCAGGCTCTTAGTCCAAAGAGCCGCCATCGAAGACGAATCCGCCATGCGAACGATCAGCCACTCCACCTCCCTGCGCGCCGAGCCGGATCGGGTCTTCGAGCTCCTGAGCCACGTCCCCAATTTCGTGGACCTGTGCGACCACGTGGAACATATCGAGCGGCTGGGCGATGACTGCTACCGCTGGACCATTCGCGCCGCCGGCATGCGCATGGGCTTCGACGTCGAAGTCTGCAGCGCCATCGCCCCCGAACACTTCGCCTGGCGCTCCATCCGCGGGATTCACAATCGCGGCAGTTACCGGCTGACCCCTGATGGCGAGGGCCATACGCGGGTGGACTTCGAACTGGAGTACAAGCTGAATCCGATCCTGGATGCCGCCGTGCGACGCGTGGCCCAGTCGCTGGTGGAGCGCGTATCGGGGCAGCTGATGGACCGCGCCCAGCAGCGCCTGGATGCCGAGGCGCCACGCGCCTGACGGCCCTGCAGGCCAGCCGTCAGGCGGTTTCCACCGCCCCGGAATCGCCGGCAGCCTCGTTCAATAGATCGCGCAGGGTGCGTCCATCCAGACGCTCCCGCCGCGCCACATCGACGTCCTTCAGGGTCCGCTCCACCGCCGCACTGCCACGCAAGCGGCGGATCGCGCGGTCGTCGGTGTCCGCGCGCAGGGCCTCCAGGATCTCGTCCACACGGATGGCGTCGAGATCCCGCGCCGGGACCAGCTGCAGCCCGTCCTCGCCCGCCTTCAGCAACAGCCCGGCCTCCTCCAGCCGGCGCGCGGAGCCTCCCAGGGCATTGCCCGGGACGGCCAGCGCCGCGGCGACCTCGTCCAGCGTCGGCGCCGGATGCCCGTCATGGAAGCGCTGTCCGACCTGCTGCATCAGGTGCAGGCCCATGCGCTCGCGCCCCGCGCCGGACAAGCGCAGGCGGATACCGCGCACGTTCATGTATTCCGGATGCTGCACGAAGAAGGCGACGTTCGCCCCGATCAGCAGGATCAGCCAGGCGAGATAGAGCCAGATCAGCAGCATGATCATGATCGCGAAGCTGGAGTAGATCGCCGCATAGCGGGTCGAACCCGCCACCATGTTGGCGAACACCCAGCCAACGCTCTGCCACAGCAACCCGGCCACCACGGCCCCGAGCAGCGCCGGGATCACCTTCACCCGGGTGTTCGGCACAAACACATAGATAAAGGCAAAGGCGGCGATGATCAGGAGATAGGGCACCAGCCGCGAGATCTCGGTGATCAGCATGCCGACGGGCCCGATCCCGGCGACCGTCTGCATCGCCGCCGACGACATCACGGTGGCGGTCACCCCCAGGGCGGAGACCACCAGGACCGGACCGATCAGGATCACCGACAGGTAGTTGGAGAAGCGCTGGGCCAGGCTGCGGTTGTTCTCCACCCGCCAGATGGCGTTGAAGGCCAGCTCGATCTTCTGCACCAGTGCGATGACCGTGTAGACCAGGAACAGCAGACCCACGAACCCGAGCACGCCCACGCGCATATTGTCGACAAACTCGAGCACATTGTGGGCAATCTCCACCCCCTGCTCGCCCAGGGGCTCGAGCACGCCCAGCAAGAATGGCTCCACTGCGTTATGGGCACCAAAGGCCTTGAGCACCGAGAATGACAGCGCCAGCAGCGGCACCATCGACAACAGGGTGGTGAACACCAGGCTCATCGCGCGCAGCGTCAGCTGGCCCTCGGAGACCTCGCGCACCAGCGCGAAGACACCGCGTACCATCCCGAGCGGAACGGCCTTCCAGCGCGGCAACGCCGAAAGATCCGTGTCATTGACCAGCTCGGTCAACTGGCGGCGCCGGGCATCCAGGCGCTCGGCCCAGGCTATGCCGGCCACGCATCACTCCCGTGGATGGGGGGTTCCCTCACGCGCCGTTACTTCTGCTGCCACTGGCCGTTGCCGTCCTGGTACCAGTAACCCGAGGGGGCCTCTTCCACCCAGACGCGGGCAAAGGTCTCGCGGATCTGGCGTTCCCAGTCCGGACGGTCATTGGCCCGGGCGATCTCGCGGTAGAGCGAATCCCGATCCGAGTTCTCCTCGCTGACCAGTCGCTGCACGGTGCTGCGATCGCGCAGCGGAACCTCGGAGAGATCGCGGATCACCACATCCGCATTGTTACCGAAACCGATCGCACCGCTGCGGAAATGCGGTGCCAGCTGCGGCCCCCGCTCGCGCAGCGAGGCCCGGATGCGGTTAATGGCCGGGGTCTCGATCTGCAGGTCCGGGCTCTGCGCGGCGGCCGGGCTCACCAGGCGTTCCAGCACCCACACGAGCACCGGCGCGGCGCTCGTCGTGCCCGTGTGGCGCGGCTCCGACGGCGGCAGCTGCACACCGGACTCGGACTCCGGTGCCGGCTCGGCCTCGGGCACCTGCAGCGCATCCCGCACGATGGCGCGCGCCGCCTCCTCCGCCGCTGCGGTGGGGAAGTAGATATTGATGGTCACGCAGCCCGCGAGCAGCGCGAACATCAGAGCCAGTCCCGGAACACTCCACAAAGCCTTCATGCCTGTCATCCCTTGTTCGGGCGGGTAAACCCCGCATGTGCCCAATCTACACCATCATCCTGAACCGCAACCAAACACCGCGGCTGACTCATTGCACGACCGGCCCCTCGCCGCCCTGAATCGTCGCCAGGCGGTCGATCAGTTCCGGCCAGTCCACCCTGCGGTTGTAGCCGATCACCTCGATCTGCGGCAGGCCACCGCCCTGTACCAGCACGAACCCGCCGTCCGGGCGATCTGCCACCCCGGAGGCCGTGCACACGTCCCCGCGCAGTTCGCAGCGAAAGCCCAGGCGGCGATAGCTGAAGTTCTCGAAAACGCGCAGGAAGATCGACGAAGCCGCCGCCTGCAGGCCGCCACCCAGCTCAGTGATGTTCTCCACCGCCCGCTGGCTGATGCGCCGCCGTCCCGGATCGTCCATTGGCGTCATCAACTCCAGGTCCATGTGCACCGGCGACCAGTCCACCATCACCAGGTCGTTCACGTGCCCCGACAGCCGTCCCTGGATCCGGCCGATATCGAAGGCCCGCGTGACCAGTTCCAGGTCCAGACGCTGGATCTGCGTCGACAACCCGAGCTCCGGTGCATACCCGAACAGATCGTGAATATAGACATCGCGCAGCACCACCTCGCCATCAAACACCTGGACCAGCAGCCGCCCATCCACGTTCAGATCACCGTCCTCCAGGCGCACCCGCGGGATCATCCCGGCCACCTGACCGGAGAAGCGAGGCCAGCCTAACACCCCGGTCAGCGACTCCAGACTGATCGCCCGAATCCCCCCCTGAAACTGCACGTCCGGCCCGGTCTCGGTCTGCTGCACGCTGAAGGCCCCGACCCGCAGGCCCCCATCGAGGATCGGGATCTCGGTCGCCTCCAGCAATTCCAGCCCCTGTGGCCGCGCACGCACCCGGGCGGAAAACCCGTCGAACGGCAGGCCGTACAGATGGGCGGCATCAAAGCCGATGCGGCCGGGGCCACCCGGCACGGTGGCGGACCAGTCCAGCTCGCCCTGCGCACCGCTCACACCAAAACGCCCACGCCGGTCCTGAGCCTCGACCCCGGACCATTCGAGCCGGGCGTAGTGCGGCTCGGAGGCTTGCACCTCGACCTCGCCGGTCATACGCCCTGCGGCATCCAGTTCGCCCAGGGCTGTGCCCACCAGCCACGGCGACAGCACGGTCTCGTAGATCACGCCAAGTGCCCCGACCTCACCCCGGAACTGGCCATCCAGACCACGTTCGGGCGCGAAGGCGAGACCCTGTCCCTGCAGCGAGGCCGCCTCGCCATAATCCAGTGACAGCGACTCCGCTCGCACCGCTCGGCTCTCGCCGCCCACCACCACCCCGCGGGCGTCCAGGGTCAACGGACCCTCGGCATCCAGATCGACAAACCAGGGATCGACGAACACCACACCCGCTGTCAGTGCCAGATCAACATCCCAGCCGTCGGCATCGCCCGCGAGGCGCAGCCGGCCGTCCAGTTCTTCCCCAGCCTGCAGGCCCAGATCGTCGCTGAATGCGAGATCATGCACCGTCAGCGTGACCTCGGAACGCCCGCGTTCACGCCAGTGCAGCGCGAGATCCGCCGTGCCCTGCCCCAGATGCACGGGCAAATCCATTGGCAGGCGCGCCGACCCGGCCAGGGCCGCCAGGTTGATCCCCGCGAGATCGGCCCGCACATCCCAGCCGCGGGCGGGATCCAGCCGCACGTGGAAATCGCCCTGCGCCCCGAACCAACCGGGCCACGCACCCGCCAGCGCAAGCGCGCCCGTCTCGCGCCCCCAATACAGGCCTACCGGGGCACCCCGCAGGTGCAGATCCCCGGCATCACCCCAGAGTCGCGCCGTATCGCAGCGGACCTCGGCACGACTTACCTGCAGACCACTGCATTCCACGCGCAGGTCTTGCAGGGTTCCGATGGGCTCGGGGAGTTCGACGCGATCCGCGCGGATCGCCAGGGACAGGCCTTCGCGCGTCCATTGCACACGGGTGCGCAGGCCATGCGCGTCAAGATCGTCGCGCAACAGGGATTCGATCCGCAGATCCAGCTGGATGCCGCCATCGAACTCCGCATCCGCGGCCACGGCCACACCCGCCAGCAGAAAGAGCACCAGCCCGGCCGCCGCGCCATACAAGCCCGGTGCACGGCGCAGCGCGAGCATCAGGCCGGGTCGCCCCGCTCCGGCAGACGGTCGCGTAGCGGCCGTGCCAGGCGGGCCAGCCATTCACGCATCGCGAAGCGCGACGTCTCCAAGGCCTCGAGGGTCGGCAGGAAGTCCTCGACCCGCCGTGGATCGCTCGTGGGGCCGCGAAAGCCGGTCGGTGCCGGGTCGGCCGCCAGGCCGGCACGTTCGAAGCAGGCCAGGGCACGCGGCATGTGCAGGGCCTGGGTCACCACCAGCACCCGTTGCACGTCGCTTTGCTGCAGGCGCTGGCGGGTGTGCGTGGCGTTTTCGCAGGTGTTGCGCGAGGTGCTCTCCAGCCAGCGCACCGGCACACCCAGATCGGTTTGCAGGGTGGCCGCCATCAGCTCGGCCTCGGAGCGCCGCCCGGGCAACGCGCCCGGACGCCCGCCCGAGACCAGCAGCGGCAGCCCGGTGTCGCGGTGCAGCCTGGCGGCATGGCGCAGACGCTCGTGGGTCTGGGGATTCAGGGCATCGCGGCCGCCGTCCTCGCTGCGTCCGGGCCAGCGTCCGCCGCCCAGCACCACGATGGCATCGGCCCGCCCCACCGCCACCACGGCATCGCGCAGATCGCGCTCGATGGCGTGCGCCAGTGGCTGGGCAACAACATTCAGGCTTGGCAGCACCAGCGCCAGCAGACCGATCGCCAATAACGGCCGCCCCCCGCGCCAGTCGGCGCGCCAGAAGGCGACCCCGACCAGGGTCAGCGCGATCCCAAGCCCCGGGGGCAGCAACAGGTATTCGGCAACCGTCTGCAGGGACGCGAGCACGGCGCTCTCCGCCTGCGATCCGCCCTACTTCTTGCCCGGGGAATAGAGGTAGTGGGCGTACGTCGCCACGTCCTCGGAGACCCGGCGGATCAGGTGATCCAGGCTGATGATGGCGAACTCCAGCAGGTTCACCGCAATGTACGGCTGCTCGACGCGCAGGCGGTCATACATGGAGCGCGACAGGCGCAGCAGGCGGGTATTGTCGCTCAGGGCGCGCATGCGCACGCCGCGGGGCACGCGGTCAAAGAACGACATGGACCCGGCCAGTTCGCCGGTCTGCATGCGCCCGACCTCGATCTCCTGGTTGCCGTCGTCGTGGTAGAGCGCGGCGGTCCCGCTGACCACGAAGAACAACGACTCCCCGACCTCGCCGATATCGGCGATCACCTGCTTGTGGTGGGTTTCCAGCACCTCCAGATATTCGAGAAGGATCTCGACCTCGGCCGGCGTCAGCGACGCCGAGATCGGGTGTTTGGAGAGGAATTCGGTCAGCAGTTCCTTGGACATGGAGAGGCTTCCTTCTGACGGGTCCGCAGTAGAAGTGGGAGTACATTAGAGTATAACGAACGCGACCCCGGGACGGGGCGACCAAGACCACCGGGGAGGTACCGCTTGATCGACATCGATGCCCTGCGCCGCCACCTGCCGCGGCGCCTGCGCGACGGCCGGACCGTCCTGCTCGTGGCCGACACGGATAGCCAGGAAAGCCCTCCGGGCGTGGAGCAGGAGAGCGTCGCGGCATTTCTCGAGCACCCGCCCGGGCCGCGCGTGCCGCTGGTCCTGCTGCCGGATACGCTGAGCGCACTGGACGTCACGACGGGCCAGCAGCTCCTGGGCGGGTTGCGCGACCGCTGGGCCGACGAGGTGCTGATCCTGCATCGGCGGGACGACGAACGCTGGGGCCTGAACGATTTCCTCGCCCTCGGTTTCCGCCACGACCCGGAGGCCGAGGCGGCCGCGCCGGATCACACGGTCTATCGCACCAGCCTGTACGACTACAAGCTCACCCCCGACTGGCTGAACGCCCGTTTCTGGGCCAACCCGGAGATGTGGGACAAGCGCCGCTGGTAGCGGCGCCCGGCGGACGAGCCGCCATACGCCTAATCGTCGTCGGGGTTCAGGCGCGGATGCGTCTCCTCGCCCCACCACCAGACCACGGCGCCGGAGGCAAACATCGCGATCACCACGAACCAGAAGCCCCAGACCACCGACCCGCCAATATGGGCCACGATGCCCAACCCGAAGGCCCCCACTCCGTAGCCAAGATCCCGCCAGAAGCGGTAGGTCCCGATCGCCGAACCGCGCCAGTTCGGGTGCGCGATATCCGCCACTGCCGCGCTCAGGTTGGGATACAGCAGCGCCATGCCGAGACCGGTCACCGCCGCCGCGAACGACCACCACAGCACGCCCTCGCCCAGCAGCGTCAGGGCCACCCCGCCGCCGCAGATCCACATGCCCCAGATAATCGGCTGCCGGCGGCCAATATGGTCCGACAGGCGGCCGGTGAGGAACTGCGATCCGCCCCAGACAAACCCGTAGATCCCGACCACCCAGCCGATCGCCGCGAGGCTGAGTCCCTGCTGGTAGAGGAACACCGGATAGAACACCCACACCAGCGCATCCACGAACTTCTCGACCAGCCCCGCCTGACTGAACGCGGCCATGCGCCGGTCGCGCCAGGACATCAGCGTGAACACCTCCCAGGTGCTGGGCGTATCGGAGATATTCTTCGAATACCGCGGGATGGGCCCAGTGGACTGCCCCGCGGCATGCCGCGCACCCTCGGCCTTCGCCCAGTCCAAGGTCTCGCGCACAAACAGCACCGTCAGCACGATCGCCAGCGCGATCACTACCAGGCCAAAAATCAACAGCCCCATGCGCGGACCGAACGCTGCAGCCATGTAGCCCGTCACGATCCCCGCCACTGCGACCCCGACATAGCCGGAGAACTCGTTCATCCCCATGGTGAAACCGCGTTCATCGGCACGGGTGATGTCCATCTTGGCCGTCTGGGTCATCGACCAGGCCAGGCCCTGGTTCACGCCCAACAGCACGGTCGCGGCCACGATCCAGCTCCAGGACGGCGCGTAGAGAATCATGAACGGGATCGGGATCGCCGCCACCCAGCCCAGCATCAGGACGGTCTTGCGGCCCAGCCGTTCGGACAGGCGACCGGCAACAAAATTGAGCGCCCCCTTCACCACGCCAAAGGCGACCACAAACGCGGTCAGCAGCATGAACGAGCCCTCGGCCACCCCGAATTCGCTCTCCGCCAGGGCCGGCACGACCGTGCGCATCATCCCGATCGTCAGGCCGACGAAGAAAACCTGGATCAGCTGCTGACCGAACTGCCCGAGGTTCTCCCGGATCCCGTGCGTCAGGTGGGCATAGGCCTCCGCGGCCTTGTGATGGTCCGTCATGGCGAGTCCCTCTTGTTTCCGATCAGGCCGCGATGTTCGCGGCAACGTAGGCATCCATCCCCGAAGGACGCGGCGGGATGTCCTGGGTCAGGAAATCGACGAACGCCTCGCGGTCGCGGATCCCAAGCCCCGGGTTGAAGCGCTTTTCGAAGCCCAGGGTGGACGAGGGCTTGCCGGACAGGCCTGCGCCACAGACGCTCCCGGCATAATGGCCCGGGTAGATCTCCAGCTCGTCCGGCAGACCCAACAGGCGTTGCTGCAGGCTGTCGAACATGCGCCCGGCCATCTCCCGCTCGCGCCCCGCCAGGTCAGGGCGCCCAATGCTTCCGATAAAAAGTGTATCGCCGGTCAACACGAACCAGGGCTGATCGCCGCGACGCTTGTCGGTAACCAGCAGGCACACGCTGTCCTCGGTATGGCCCGGAGTATGGATCACCTTGACCTCGACATTCCCGGCCGCGATCCGCTCGCCATCCTCCAGCGCGTGGAAGTCGAACTCGACCACCGAGCGATCCGACGCGTGCAGGCAGTACTCGGCTCCGGCACGCCTTGCCAGATCACGGCCGCCGGAATAGTGGTCGGCATGGATATGCGTATCGATCACGTGGGTGATCGCGACACCCACCTCGCGGGCCCGCTCCAGAAACCAGTCCTGATCGCCGTCCACCACATCCACGGCAATCGCCTTCCCTAGCGATCCACAGCCGAACAGATAGGACAACGACGATTCCCGCGTGGGCAGCTGATGGAAAAACATGACGTGCCTCCTGGACCGATTTCCGGTCTCTCCCTGGGTTAGTTGGATTCCGAGTCCTGGGTAATGGGCAGACCCTGATAGCGCCATTCGGCGACGCCATCCTCGAAGCGGGTCGCCTGGAACCCGTGCGCGGCCAGGATCTCTACAGCCTCGCTGGCCATCAGGCAGTAGGGACCGCGGCAATAAGCCACCACCGGTCGGTCGGTCGGCAGCTCGCCGAGCCGATTGCGCAGCTCGCTGATCGGGATGGATCGGGCATACGGCAGATGGGCGTTCGCGTATTCCATGCCGGGACGCACATCGAGAACGATGAGATCGCCCCGACGCGCCTGTTCCAGCAGTTCGGGGCCCGCCATCGGGGCCAGCTCGCCAGGGCCCTCGGCCATTTCGCGGGTCGCGGCCTGCAATTCGAGCAGGCGCTCCTCCGCCAGGGTGCGCAGCATTACCCAGAAATCCGCGACATGCTGATCCACCAGGCGATAGAACATATGGCGCCCTTCGCGCCGGGCCTCGACCAGCCGCGCCTGGCGCAGCTCCTTCAGGTGGGCACTGGTCAGCTTCACGCTGAGCTCTGCATCCGCAGCCAGCTGCTCGACGCTCTTTTCGCCCTGCACCAGCACCTCGATCAGTTCCAGGCGTTTCGGGCTGGCCGCGGCGCGCGCGATGCGGGCCACCTGTTCGTACAGCAGATCCTTGAGTTCACGTCCGGACACAGTGTTCATTCCAATATTCATTGGAATGAACGATAGATGACCCAGGGATCGCACGCAAGTCCGGTGATGACCCGGATCTGGCCGCGGAGGAATCCTCCCACCGCCAGGGGCGCGCTGGATCGGGCCCTCCGGTTTCTGGGTGATTTTGGGGTCTCGCCTATTCCTGAGTAGTTTACTCGGGAACTTCAATTAGAAGTTGCTTACTAACTTAACGAGCAACCCGTGCCTTCGGGCACACTTCCCCTGCAACAGGAGAACGTCATGAGCCAACTGATCAACAACTTCCCGGCCGACGGTGTCGTCACCATCAACCGCGTGATCCTCAAGCCGGAATACACCATCGACGATCTGCAGGAACGTGTGGCCGTCCTGTGCGAGAACGTAAAGACCTATCACTCGGATACCGGCTTCGTCGGCGGCTTTGTCGCGCTGAACTCCGGCTCCGTCTCCAATGAAGGCTCCACCATCGGCCAGGCGGTCGAGAGCCCCATGAAGGACAAGGAAGCCCTCATCATCACCTTCTGGAATAGCTTCGACGAACACGAAGCGTCGCACCAGAGCGAGACCTTCCAGCCCCTGTTCCAGCAGGTACTGGAACTGTGCGAGAACGGAAACGAGGAGATCGCCTACGAGATGCTCTGGTCCGGCGCAGCCTACGATCCGGAACAGGCGAGGGCCGCCCGCGAGGCGAAGGAAACCCACGCGGCCTGAGGGCCGCTATTCAGGCACGATCGTCTCTCCGACGACCGTACCCATGGCCGGGGCCTTGCGCCCCGGCTTTTTCGTGTCTGGCGCGCCGTCATGTCCCCTACCCGGATGATCGGCTATCCGCGCACGAGCGCCGGCGGGCTCACGCGCGCGGGACGTCGTCGTCCTGCTTCGCGTCCTGCATCTCCGGGGGCGAGGCCAGGGTGTGATTCTTCTCGTCGTAGCGGCCCTTCAGCTCGTCGGTCTTGCTGTGCTCCCACAGCGGCACCCCGACAAAGTAGCCGGCCCGCCCGATCGCGTGCGCGGCCACCGGTGCGGTGAGCAGCAGGAAGCCAATCACCGCCACCGCGCGGGTGGTGACCCCGCCGTCGCCAAAGTAAACCGCCACGCCGACCATCATCAGACCCGCCCCCAGCACACCGGCCTTGGTGGTGGCATGCAGGCGCATCGGCAGGTCGGGCATGCGCACCAGACCCAGCGCCGCGACCACCATGAACGCGGCCCCGACGACCAGAAACAACCCCGTCAAGAACTCAGTCATCGTCCCGGTGCCCCCCTTTCTCCAGGTAACGGGCAAAGCCCACTGCGGCCAGGAACGCGGTCAACGCCAGCACCATGGCCACGTCGATGAACGGGGTGCGGCCACTGGAGATCACGTAGACCGCGATGAAACCGATGGTCAGCGACGCAATCAACTCCAGTGCCACCACGCGATCCGGCAGCGTCGGCCCCAGGTACAGCCGCCAGAACCCCAGCACCAGGGCCAGGCTCAGCAACGCATTGGAAGCAATAATAGCGATATCGAACATCGGACCTCCCCGCGCCTAGCGCAGGACCTCCAGCGCGCGGTGTTCCAGGTACTTGATCGAGCGGATCACCGCATCCCGGTCCTCGAGGTACATCACGTGGATGTACAGCACCTTCTTGTCGGTGGAGACGTCCAGGCTCAGCGTCCCCGGTGTCAGCGAGATCAGGTTGGCGACGATGGTGATCTCGCCATCGGTCTTGGCATCCAGCGGGAAGGCAATCACGCCCGGCACCATGTGGTGAGTCGGCGTCATCACGTCGTAGGCAACCTTGAGGTTCGACAGGAACAATTCCCACAGGAAAAACCCGATAAACCCGATGAATTTCGGCACCCGCCGCGCGTAGCTGGCAAACCCCGGCTTGTCACGCAGGGCAAAGGCCAGCAGCACGTAGCCCAGGAAAAATCCAACCAGCAGATTGCCGGTGGTAAACGTCCCGGTCAGAAAGACCCAGATCAGGGCCAGCGCGATGTTCCAGGTCAGCGCGATCATTGGCGGGCCTCCCCGAGTACCGCCTCGATATACTGCGACGGATCCAGCAACTGCTCGGCCGACATCAAAGCCATCTGGTAGATCGGCTCGCCGTACAGGCCGATGGCCACGGTCATCAGCGCCAGCATGATCACCGGGACCCACATCCAGATCATCGGGCCGGACGTGACGTCAAGCGTCTCGCCCTCGACCCCTTCCGGCTGCGCCTTCCAGAACACCTCGGCCCAGATCTTGATCATCGAGTACAGCGTCAGCAGACCCACCACCAGCGCGACCGCCACCACCCAGTAGGCCTCGGCTTCGATGCCCGCGCGGATGATGATGAACTTGGCAAAGAAACCCGACAGCGGCGGCAGCCCCGCCAGCGACAAGGCCGGAATCAGAAACAGCACCCCCAGCATTGGATGCGTACGGTAGATCCCGCCCATCAGCTTCAGCTCGTGGGTGCCCTTCATCACGAACGTGATCCCGCTGATCAGGAACAGATTCGCCTTCACGATGATGTGATGCATGATGTAGAACACCCCGCCCACCAGGGCCAGCGGCGTGAACAGCGCCAGACCCATGATCATGTAGCCGATCTGGCTGATGATGTGAAACGACAGGATGCGCCGGAATTCGTAATGCGCGGCCGCCCCGAGCACGCCGGTCAGCATGGTCGCCGCTGCGACCCACAGCAGGATCTCGTGGGTGTAGTCGACTTCCTGATTGAAGATCAGCGTGAACACGCGGTACAGCGCGTAGACCCCGACCTTGGTCAGCAACGCCGCGAACAGCGCCGAGACCGCCACCTTCGGCGTGTGGTAGGACGCCGGCAGCCAGAAGAAGAACGGGAACGCCGCGGCCTTCACCCCGAACGCGACCAGGTACAGCATCGCGATTACGGTCACCAGACCGGTGTCCTCGACGGTGGACAGCTTGTCGGCGATATCCGCCATGTTCAGGGTGCCGGTCAGCCCGTAGGTCAGGCCGATCGCGGTCAGGAAGATCATCGACGACAGCAGGTTCAGGGTGACGTACTTGATCGCCCCCTCCATCTGCGCGCGCTCCCCACCTAGGATCAGCAGCGCGAAGGAGGCGACCAGCATCACCTCGAACCACACGTAAAGGTTGAAGATGTCGCCGGTCAGGAACGCGCCATTCACCCCCGCCAGCAGCAGATGCAGCAGCGGGTAATATCCGAACTTCTCCGACATCTTGCCAATGCCGGAGAGCGAATAGATCGCCGTGGCGAACCCGATGATGCCGGTCAGCACCACCATGATCGCCGCCAGCATGTCGGACACCAGCACGATACCGAATGGCGCGGGCCAGGAGCCCATCTCCATCACCACGTGCCCGTGCTCCCAGGTATCCGCCAGCAGCCACACGCTGACGGCCAGCATCAGCCCGGTGCCGAGCACACCGAGGGCCCGCTGCGCGAAGTGCGAACGCCACAACATCACCGACAACGCACCGACCAGCAGCGGCACGATGATCGGGAGGGCCACGGACATCATCATCGATCGGTGTCCTTCATCTGATCCATGTCATCGGCCTGCACCACTTCGTAGGCGCGGTGGATCAGTACCACGGCGAACGCCAGCACCCCGAAACCGATCACGATCGCCGTCAGCACCACGGCCTGCGCCAGGGGATCGGCCGCGACCCCCTCGGGCACCGTGTCCCCGGGGGAGATCAGTGGCGGCGCGCCCGATGTCATGCCGGCGACGGTAAAGATCAGCAGGTTGGCGGCATTCGACAGCAGCACCAGGCCGATCACCAGCTTCACGATCGAGCGGCGCAGCATCATGTAGATGGCCGCGGCATAGAGACCGCCGACCACGAAGGCCATGACGACTTCCATTAGTCCTCCGCCTCCGCGAGGTTGAGCATGATGGTCAGCACCGAGCCGATGACCACCAGGTACACCCCGATATCGAAGATCAGCACGGTCGAGAGCTTCATCTCGCCGAAGATCGGCGCAGTGAACTCCCACCACTGGGCAGTAAAGAAGGCCTGCCCGCGAAACACGCCGGGAATGGCACTGATCACCGCCAGCACCATGCCGGCACCCAGAAGATCCCGAGGGTCCACCCGCAGCACCTTGCGTGCCGACTCGGTATCCATCGAAAACAGGTACAGCAGGATCGCCGCCGCCGCGACCAGTCCACCAATGAAACCGCCGCCCGGCTCGTCGTGCCCGCGCAGCAGCAGGAACACGGAAAACAGCAGCAGCAGCGGCAGCAGGAAATGTCCCGCGGTGCGCAGGATCAGGGAATGCATGTTCATCGGCGGTCCTCCGCGCGGAAACGAAGCATCGCGTACACCCCGATCGCCGCCAGCGCCAGCACGAAGATTTCGCCCAGGGTATCCAGTGCACGGAAGTCGACCAGCACCACGTTAACGATGTTGCGGCCGTAACCGGACGGCACCGACTCGTCGATGAAGTACTGCGAGATGGAGTCGAACAGCCGCGCATCCACGGTGCTCAGGATCAGCAGCGTGATCATGCCGCCCATCACCAGCGCGATCCCGGCGTCACGCAGGCGCAGCGCGGTGGACGACAGGTTCAGGAAGCCCGGCAGCCGGAACAGCACCAGCACCAGCAGGATCACGGTCAGGGTCTCGACCAGCACCTGGGTGATGCCGACGTCCGCCGCGCTGTAGAGCACGTAGACCAGCGCCACGGTGAAGCCCAGCGAGCCCAGGGCCGCCACTGCGCCCAGTCGCGAGCGGGTCAGCACCGCGAACAGCGTGGAGGCCACCAGGACCGCCAGGATGGCGATCTCGTGGACCTTCAGGCGCTCGAGATTCAGCGACCCGACGCCGACCTCGAACAGCTGGGCGGTGACCCCGACCAGACCCGCGGTCACCACGACGATCACGATCACGTAATAGCGCAGATAGCCGTTCTGCAGCACTCGGGTCTGCCATTCGGACAGCCACACCAGGCCGTCCATCATCTTGAAATAGCCCTTCTCCGGGCCGTATTCGGCGGCGCGATCGACCCAGGCCAGCGCGCGGCGCGCCTGTTCCCAGCGCCAGTAGAGAATCCCACCGGCCAACAGGCTGAAGGCGGAGATCGCCAGCGGCCAGTTCAGGCCGTGCCACAGCGACAGATAGCCGTCGACCGGCGCGCCCTGCACGCTGGCCGCCGCCGCGTTGATCAGGCCCTCGTCGGCCAGCCCCGGCCCCAGGCCGAAGATCAGGCCCAGGCTCGCGAGCACCGCGGGGCCCGCCAGCATGGCCACCGGGGCGTCGTGCTGCGGGGTCTTGGGCGTGTCCGTCTTCGGCCCGAACCACGGCCGGATGCCGACAATCGCGGCGACCGCCACCCCGAGGATCGCGGTCAGCACCGCCAGCAGGGTCAGGATGCCGACCAGCCCCGGGGCCCCAAGCACCGCCTCCAGCATCAGCTCCTTGGCGACAAAGCCGAACAGCGGGATCACGCCCCCCAGCGACAGTGCCGCGAGGACCGTGAATGCCGCAGTCACCGGCAGCGTGCTGCGCAGTCCGCCGGTCTGCAGGAAGTCCTTGGCCCCGGCCTCGTGATCCAGGATGCCCGCGACCATGAAAAGCGCGCCCTTGTACAGGGAATGCGCCAGCAGGAAGGCCATCGCCGCCATCAGAGCGGTTTCGGTGCCAATACCGATCAACATGGTCAGGGTGCCCAGCGCCATCACCGTGGAATACGCCAGCACCTTTTTCACGCCCGTGGAGCGGTAGGCCAGGAACACACCGGTGAACATGGTCACCGAGCCGACCAACACCAGCGTGGTGAACCAGACATCCGTGCCACCCAGCGAGGGATTCAGGCGCGCCAGCAGGTAGATGCCGGCCTTTACCATGGTGGCCGAGTGCAGGTAGGCGGAGACCGGCGTGGGCGCCGCCATCGCGCGCGGCAGCCAGAAATGGAACGGGACCTGTGCCGACTTCGTGAAGGCCCCGAGCAGGATCAGGAACAACAGCGGCAGATACAGCGCATGCTCGCGCACCACATCGCCGTTGGAGAGGATCTCGGAGATCTCGTAGGAGCCACCGGCCATCGCCAGCATGATGACGCCGGCGAGCATTGCCAGACCGCCGCCGACGGTTACGAACAGACCCTGGAGCGCGTACTTGCGGGCGTCCGCGTTCTCGTGGTTGTAGCCGATCAGCAAGTAGGACGTGATACTGGTCAGCTCCCAGAACACGAACATCGCGATCAGGTTATCCGCCAGCACCAGCCCCAGCATGGACCCCATGAAAGCCAGCAGAATCACGTAGAAACGGCCGAGATCGCGATCCTTCTCGAGGTAGCGCCCGGCGTAGGTGACGATGAAGAAACCGATACCCGAGATCAGTAACGCAAACAGCAGTGACAGGCCGTCCACCAGGAACGAGAGCTGGATATCCAGCCCCGGCAGCCAGGGCCAGGCCAGCACGATGGATTCGCCGCTGGAAACCGCCGGCAGGAAACTCAGGAAATAGACGAACAGCCCGGCCGGCAACAGGCCCAGCACCCAGCCACTGGTGCGGCCGGTCAGGCGGTGGATCGTGGGCGCAAACGCCGCCACCAGGAACGTTGACAGAATTGCGTACAGCATCCGGTCAGCTCAGTCCTTTCAGTTCCGGGCCAAGGCACGCGGCCGCGACCGCGCATGTGAGGGTCCTTCCGATCCTGACGGGGCGAGCCGATCAAGGCGCACCAGGGTCAAATCGGTCGCGGAAGCCTACCGACTCGGCCGAGGCCGCGCAAGAAACGTGACGTTCCTCGCGCAAGCCCCGAAAGACACGCTGACAGCGGCCTTTTCAGACGAGAAGAACCGGTCTCAGGAAAGCGCCGATCAAGACCCCCGGTATCAGCTCCATTCACTGCGACGGCGTCGGGTGGGGATACGCGTAAGGACAATCCCGAGGATCACCGAGCCCACCGTGACCAGCGCTCCGGTCATGAACCACTTGCGCTGACTGTCCGCCTGCATCACCTCGACCTGACGGCGATACTCGTCGGCGGAGTCGCGGGCATCGATCAGGTTCTCTTCCAGGCGGCGATTCTCGCGCTGGATTTCCTGCGGCCGCGAGGCGATATCACGCAGCTCTTCCAGCTCGGTTTCCATCTCCGCGAGCTGTGCCTGCAGTTCGTCACGTTCCGCGGTCAACGCATTGCGCCGATCCAGCAGTTCCGCGATCCGGCCCTCCTGGTCATCCGCCCCGGAGCGGATCTCGGCCAGCTCGGCCTCGACTTCGGCCAGGCGCTCGCGCGAATGCGGCTCGTCCTGCAGGTAGCGGGTCAGGATCCAGGCCTCGTTGCCGCTGGGCAGGCGCACCCGGCTCCAGCCGTCACCGGACTGCTCCATCACCGTCAGCGGCTGCCCGGCGCGCACGGCACTCACGATCCGGTGCTGGTTCGACGGACCACCCCGTGCGCCAACCTCCAGTTCCTCGCTGACGTACCGGGTCTGCTGCGCAGCCGCGCCGCCCCAGGCCACCATCAGCAATCCGCCCAGAACCAGCACTACCACGCGCATCGGCCACCCATTCGTCGTCATGTCTTCTGCCATCTCTTGATTCGTCAGGGATCAACGGCGCTGCATTCTACAGCGGTATCCGCGCAGCGCGTGCCAGGCCACGCCAGGGGTTGATCGAGTTCACATAACGATTGCCGCGAGCCTTACAAGAACTGCTCGCGCACTACCCGCGACGGAAACGTGAGCAGGTCAAACGCCATCGGCGCCAGTCGGCGGATCTGCGCCGCCGTCACCGCCAGCAGGTACAGGACCCCGGCCAGCACGGCGAGCAGCAAGCTCAGAAGCCCACCCAGCATCACTCGGGTCGCCTGCAGGACGCCCACCAGCCAGATCGGTGCCAGCGCCACGATCAGCGGGATCACCAGCCCCAGGATCGCCCCCACCGACTGTTCGAACAGATCCAGCGTCACCGGGGGTGCCTCGCCCCCTGCCAGCAGGGTATCGACCATTTCCTGGCGATAAGCCACCCACTCCAGGTGGAAACCGCCAAACCCGGAGACCAGCGCCAGTGCGGCCAATGCCACCGCAGCCACCACCACCAGGGCGCGGCGCACGCCCTCGCTGCCGTCCATCAGGGATTGTGGCAAGAGCCGCGAGACACCGCGCGCCTCGGCCAGCAGCCAGCCACAGACCGCGGCCGCCCCCAACAGGATCACGACCACCAGATCCGGAAAGGCCACGCCGCCGGCCTCCATGGACGCCGGAAATTGCGAGCCCAGGGCCGGGTCGAACAGGCGCTGGTACACGATCACTGCCACAGCCGTCAGCGCCAGTCCGGCTGCGCCCAGCAGCCACTGGCTACCCGCCTGGGCATACGCCGGCCACTGCCGGTGCGCCGGATGGTCGCGGCTCTCGCAACGAGTCAGACCATTGTCGAGACGTTCGCCCTGGCGCTGCAGGTCCGCCAGTCGCCGGTGAACTTGCTCCAGGCGCCCGGTCAGCTCGTGCAACGGGGCCTCCATGCGGCGGCGCGCCGACAACAGGCCACGGGCCATCTGGCGGTGCTCCTCCATACCCAGGCGAGCGATGCGCAGCACCGTTTCCTGCATGTCCTGCGCCAGACGCTGCCCCTGCGGGCTCTCGCCGACGGGCGTGCTCACCAACGCCTCCAGCCGGCTGACCCAGCCCGGCTCGGCGGACAAGCGCCCCTCGTCGCGCGCGTAGGCGTCCTCCAGCTGGCACAGCGTCTCGTGGACCTGCTGGCGCAGATCGGGGATCTCGGCCAGATCATGGCCCACCAGCCGAGCGTAGCGTCGCTCCAGGGCATGCACCGCGACATGGACGCGCTCCGCCTCCAGCCTCGCCAGATGCGCCTGGTGCCAGCGCTGAGCCGCATCGCGCAGATGCAGCACCTGGCGCCGCAGGGCACAGACCAGGCGCGTAATCCCACCCGTCAGGCCCACCAGCAATCGCCGCAGCGGCCGTCGCGCCAGATCGAGCACGATAATCGCGACAACAACCCCCACTACCCACAGCATTACAGTGACCGCCACGACGACCCCTTGCTTATTGTTTTACGGCATGGTCGGTGCCCGCACCCTCCAGCGCAACTCGGACCTCCGCCTTCGCGCTCCGATTATGTCGCAACGCCTCCACGCCTGCCGGCGCGCGGAGGGATCCGTACTCAAGTTTGCGGCGCCGGCGCCGATATCCGGATTAAATCCCCGGAGACTTCGCGATGCTCAGCCTCGACCTCCTGCCGGCACCCGCACCGGCCCGCACCGAGAACCCCGCATGGCTGGATGCCGGGTTCACCGCCGGCTGGCTCCCGGCCTTCCGCGACCGCCGCACCGGCGCGGTCCATGCCAGCCATCTGGATGACGGGCGCCTGGCCTGCACACACATCCTGGATACCGTGCCCGCGCCCTGGGTCGCCGAACGCGACAGCAAGGGGCGCCCGACGGCCCTGACCGCCGACATCCAGGCCGGCTACCTGCGCGGCGATCGCTTCTTCACCCTCGCGGAACTGCTACGGTATCCATCCGACGCCTGACGACCGGCCCGTCAGCGCCACCACGCCCGCCGCAATTGCTTTTGCGCGCGGGTTTCGGTCCAATACCGGCCTTTTCCCCGAGCGGCGCTCCCATGCAGAAGAATCAGTACGATCGCGACGAACTCCTGGCCTGCGGCTACGGCGACATGTTCGGCCCCGGCAACGCCCAGTTGCCGGTCCCCAACATGCTGATGATGGACCGCGTCCTGGAGATCAACAGCGACGGCGGCCAGTACGGCAAGGGCGAGATGATCGCCGAACTGGATATCAACCCCGACCTCTGGTTCTTTGCCTGCCACTTCCCGGGTGACCCGGTCATGCCCGGCTGCCTCGGCCTCGACGCGATGTGGCAGCTGGTTGGCTTCTACCTGGCCTGGCTCGGAAACCCGGGACGCGGCCGCGCCCTGGGCGTGGGCGAGGTCAAGTTCACCGGCCAGGTCCTGCCCACCGCGAAGAAGGTCACCTACCACATCGACATGAAACGGGTGATCTCGCGCAAGCTGGTCCTCGGCATCGGCGACGGCATCGTCAAGGTCGACGGCCGCCCGATCTACGAGGCCCACGACCTCCGCGTCGGCCTGTTCACCTCCACCGAAAACTTCTAGACCCACCGGCACCCGCCCGACCCCTACTTACTGCCATCAGGCCCGGGCTGGCCCCGGTTCGTCGCTGGTGTTTTCGGTGGCTCCGGTCCGCCGCCTGCCGGTTGCTGGCTGGCCATGGTTCGGCGCTCGGTGTTTACGTGCCTTCGTCCGGCCGCCTGCCACGCGCTCTCTCGCGAGCGCACCGCGAGGTACTTTCTTGCTTGCCCAAGAAAGTACCTAAAGAAGGGCACCCGGATTCCGCCCGGGAACCTTGCTCCAGGGCCCTCGGGCCGGCGGCGCTGAACTCGCTGCGCCTGCGGCTCCGCTCAGGCATCCAGCGCCTTCTTCCGGCCCGAGAACCCTTCCGCAAGGGGCTCCATACGGGAGGGGAAGGTCAAAACCGACCGTATCCCACGCTTCTGCCTAACCATAGGCATCGCCGCCCGAAAGCCCCGGCGCCCGCCGCGCGGGCGCGGCACGCAACGGCCAAAGGCCGAGCGTGCCGAAGATGCTCGAAGACCTAGCCATCATCCACTGGCAAGAACGCTGGGATAGTCCTTGTTTGGACCTGCCTCCCCGTTGTCGTCGCGCCGAGTGGAGAGGCTTTTCGCGGGACGATTCTAAATAGACACGGGGCGCTGGATGTCTGAGCGGAGCCGAAGGCGTAGCGAGTTCAGCGCCGCCCGCGAAAAGC